>LT907983.1:2756250-3112500 GCA_900230115.1 Spirosomataceae bacterium TFI 002
AAAATAGCAAATAGGGCTTTAAAATCAATAGTGATGATGTCTTCTTGCTCTTCCATTTTAGTTCGTAATTCTAATAATGGTTAACATAATTGCACCTATAGAGACAAAGGCAGAACTAACTGCAATTCTCTCAGCAGGGGTCCAACGGTACTTTTGTCTTTGAGGTACTACAATTTCCATTCCCCTTGCTGATTTCGGTCTAGTTTTGAATCCCATGAAAGCACGTGTTCTATCCGTAAGACCATTTGCATAGCGAACATAAGCCTTTCTTACAAAGGCGGAATCTGAGTAGCCACCAGCTTGTGCAATGTATTCATTAAAAGTAAATGAAGGGTCAAAAGCTACGGTTGTTGGATTTAATACTTGTCCTGAGATGGTGACGTAATCTTGTTTCTTAGGAATGACTAATCTATCCCCTTCCTGTAGGATAAGATTGCCAACGTTGCTTTTTTTATTCAAAACATTTTTAAGATCTAGAGCAACTAGCCTGTTTTCTTTGAAAAATTGGGCACCTTCTAAATTGGCCTCTCCTAATACTCCCCCTGCTCTTTCAACTAAATCAGAGATATTCTCATCTCTTTTGCTCAATGCGTAAGTACCTGGATACATTACTTCTCCTGATATCGTCACCAATCTTTGCTTTTCGTAATTGGCAATTTCTCTAATAAATATTTGGTCAAATGGTTTCAAAACAAGTTTTTCGGCTTTTTCACTTAACTCTTTTGTAGTTGCGAATGAGATAATTTCTATATTCTTACTTTCTAGGTCACCTACCGCAATTCTCCTGGCAATTTCAATATTGCCAACTTCGGCACCATCACTTAAGCCTCCAGCAAGTAGGATGAGGTCATTTACACTTAAATTAATACTATAATCATAAACACCTGGCTGCACGATGGCACCGTTGATAGATACAGATCGCTCTTCACGTAATTCACTTATTGATTTTATGATTACAATATCCTCGCGACTTAATACAAAATTATAGTCTTTAGCGGTATTTAAATCTAGGGTAATGATTTCCCTGTCAAGGTTCTCATTTTCTCTTTGGATCAAAACCCTATTTTTAAAAGCGTCTTCTCTAAGTCCTTCTGCTGCTTGAATGAGGTTACCGATAGTTTTTAGTTTTGTATCTAATGGGTAAGAGCCCGGCCTAAAAACAGCCCCTAAGATCTCAACTTTATTCTCAAACCTTTCTAAAACCGCACCTATATTTACTTTATCTCCGTTTTTAATAAGGAAATTGGTCAATTCTGTACCGTCAGTATTAATTACTTTTTTCTCCGTGTCGGTATATCTTGTAACGTTCAGGTTTTTCTTGTACGCTTGCTCGGTAAAACCACCAGCATAGTTAATGGCATCTTGTAAAGATTCATTGGCTTTTAATTCAAAAACCATTTCTCTTTTAACTTCTCCTTCTAATTCAATCTTCTTATCAGCAATGGGAACAAAAATAACATCTTGGTCTTGAAGCGTAATTTGATTGTTGATTTTACCTTTAGTGAGTAATTCGTACAAGTCAATGGTTGCAATTTCTGCATTATTTCTTAATACTTTAATGTTTCTCATAGAGCCATTGACCGAGGGACCACCGCTAAGGTATAATGCATTCAAAGGTGTAGCAAATGACGATAATTTGTAAGTTCCTGGGTTTGCTATCTCCCCAAGTATATTTATTTGAATACTTCTGAGATTTCCTAGGGTCAGGTCTAATGTCAAACCTCCTGTGCGTAATCCTCCAAAAAGTGTTTTGAGTCTTGCCGTAATTTTTTCTTTTGCCTCTTCTATACTTAAGCCAGAGACCATAATAGGTGAAAGACTCTCTATTCGAATGGTGCCTTCTGGTGAAACTTTGACATCGTAATGTTGATATGCAAAGCCGCTGATATCTATTTTTAACTCGTCGTCTGTATTGAGGATGTAATTTTTCGGTGTAGGAAGTTTGAGGTTTGGTTCAAAGCTTAAGCTTTTGTTTTGAAATAGAGAATTCCCGAAGATTGCCTTTTTCTTCCCAATCTCTGTTTCATCCCCAACTTGAACATCGGTTCTTTTAGCAACTTCACCAATTTGCTGACGTGTTTGCTCATTAATTACTGGGTTTTTATCGGCACCACCCGATTTTATTCGTTCTATCCGAAGACGAATTTTAGCAATATCATCAGACGAATAACCATTAAGTCTGGCGGCAGCTTCAATCTCTTGTTCACTCATTCCTCGTGATTCCATTTCCTTAAGAAACTGTTCCACTTGGGCGTCTGATACTTTGTCCACGTCAACACCAGTCTGACCTTGCGTGAGAAAAGTGAAAAGACAAAGTGCTAAGAGTATGAAAAGCTTTAAATAGGTTTTTATTTGCATTGAAGGTTTAAGGTCTTTGAAGTCTGGCTGCAATTTTAATCATTTTTTTAGGCTAGTACAATAAATTAGGATGTTTGTTATTTTGCGGTTTTCTCACATTGGCTTTGTTAGTGGTTTGGTGTTTATAAGTGAATTCTTGAATAGTAGAGGGCTGAGAAAGAAAAGGTGCTTATATTCTACACTAGTAGGGTTGGTTTAGGAAAAAAAGATTGTTGCATTACAGGTAGGGTTACGCTTGGTAATTTTATCTAAAGTGAACTGTCAATCAATATATTTTTTAAAACCCCTTTAATATCGAATAGGATAGAATCCTTTTTTCTTTTTGAAAAGTCTAATGTTTTGAACTCTTCGTGGGAAACAGCACAAATGATAGCTTCGAATTGTGAAATATCTGGGAAGCCACCTTCTGTGTATGGGTCGTAAATTTGTGTTTTTAATCCATAGTCTTTCAATTCATTAATTAAATTAAAGACCTTTGAATTACGCGTATCGCTACAATTTTCTTTAAAAGTTACTCCGAGTATTAGTGCTTTTGACCCTTTTATCGGGATGTTTTTTTGAATCATTAGTTTTACGCACTTAGCGGCGATAAATGCCGGCATGTGTTCGTTCACTTCTCTACCTGCTCCAATAACTTTAGGGAAATAACCAATAGATTCTGATTTGTAAATAAGGTAATATGGGTCAACACTAATGCAATGTCCGCCTACTAAGCCTGGTGTGTAATTATGGAAGTTCCATTTTGTTTGAGCTGCGTCCAATACTTCTTTTGTCTTAATTTCTAATTTGTCACATATCAAAGCTATTTCATTTACAAATGAAATATTTAGATCACGTTGGGAGTTCTCCGCCAATTTACTCATTTCAGCCACTTCAAAGGAACTTACTTTATGAGAAACTTGACCAATTGATAGATATAGTTTCTTAATTTGATTTAACGTCGTTGTATTTGACGCAGAAATAACTCGAACAATATCTTTTAGTGGTTTGCTGTTTTGGCCTGGATTTACTCTCTCTGGGCAGAAACCAACTCCAAAGTCAATGTCAATTGTTAAATGAGAAACCTTTTCTAATATTGGAATACAAAAATCTCTGGTGCAGGTGGGGTAGGTGGTGGACTCATATATGACGGTGTCTCCTTTTTGTAAAGAATTGCCGACATCCTCGCTGGCTTTTAGTAAAAAACTCAAGTCAGGGTTTTTAAATTCATCAACAGGGGTAGGAACTGTGATTATATAGTACCTTTTTTGAGTAGGGTTTGGCTTAAGTACATAATCGAGTTTTAATTTGGTAGCAGACTTTATTTGGGTTTTATTGATTTCGCCATTTTGGTCTTGAAATCTTTTTAGAGCTAAAACTCGATTTTTGTTTGTATCTATTCCTAGCGTCGAATTTGTTTTGCCAAATTCAATGGCTAGGCCAAGGCCAACATAGCCTAATCCAATAATTACGATTTCAAAATCAGATTTCATTTCTTGCCATTAGGTCACAAAGCCACAAAGTTTTTTTAATTTCTTAATCACCAACTATTTTCGCCACCCTTCGATAAATTCAGGGCAGGCAAAGCCTCAAGGACGTAAAGTTTTATTTTTTTACCACTGTAAAGCCACTGTTTTTTTAAAATTATGCTTACTGCCAACTGCCCTGAGCGAAGCCGAAGGGTCAATCCTCTAACACATTCCCCAAAAAACTATTTTTAAGTACAAAACTTAAGATAAAGAAGCTAATCGCCCAGTACAAATAGGTGCTGTAATAATCGCGGACATCTTTTACCACTCTATTATTAAATCTTGTGGTTTCAACTTTACTTATCTCGGCGAAAATGTTTTCTAGCTTATTATTATCTGTTGCTTGGTAAAACGAGCCTCCTCCTTCTGTTGCAATTTTTCGTAAGGATTGTGTGTCAAGTTCACCGGTACTTTGATTTTTGCCAATGGCAATAGTGTAAATCCTGATTCCAAAGGATTTTGCAAGTTCAACTGCTGTAAGAGGTTCCAAATCTCCTGCTGTATTGTCACCATCACTAAGTAAAATTGCGACCTTACTCTCTCCTGGGATATTTCTGAGTCGATTAATGCATGCTGCTAGTGCATTTCCGATAGCCGTTCCGCTAATTGGAACCATAGATGGCTCAATTTCTGAGATGTATTGTTGAAGTAACTTTTGGTCACTTGTTAAGGGGCATAATGAATAAGCTTCACCTGCAAAAACAACAAGGCCTATTTTGTCGTTTTTCCTTCCACTTACAAATTGCTTGGCCACTGCTTTAGCCGCTTGAAATCGATTTGGTACAAGGTCTGTTGTTAACATTGACTCAGATATATCAAGAGCCAAAACGATATTTACTCCTACGGTTACTTCTTCTTCACTCTCCAGTACTTTTTGAGGTCTGGCTGCAGCTATCCATAAACAAGTAAGGCCTAGCGTAAAAAAAACAGGAATTAGAAGTCTTAAAAGTGTGATCGAGTCTTTTGTTTTGATGTCTTTAGGAAGATCCAAGGAAAGCTTTTCTTCTCTGTTTTTGTTTAGGAGCCATCTAAAAAGAAAGATTAATGGAATACTTGCCAGGCCATAGAACATAGTAGGATTATCCCAGGTAAATTGACCTAACTGAGAGGGACTAAACCATTTTAATGAAAACCATTCTGGCATTATTGATTTTGCCACTAAGGCACCAAGACACAAAGTTTTTTTATTCCAAACTGCACACTACTCACTTTTTTCGCCACCCTTCGACACTTCGACTAGCTCATTGTAAACGAGCTCAGGGCAGGCACGCTACCAAGACACAAAGTTTTTTATTCCAAACTTCTTGCTGCTCACTTTTTTTCGACACCCTCATCGAAAAAACCGCGACAGTTGAAGAAAAATCGGGACAGGCTAAGACCCTAAGGCATTCGCAGAATCCAGTGGACAAAGACTTTAATTCAAAAAAACGAAATTCGATGACTTGTCCATTATTAAAAAGTTAATAAAATCGAAATTCGTTGATCATTAGTCGAAATTCAAAAAAAGCTTTTCCAAACGAAATGGAGTTTTAATTTGCCTACTGCCTACTGCCTACTGCCTACTGCCTACTGCCTACTGCCTACTAGCAACCGCCTTTCGTACACTTCCATTTTCTTTCAAAAGCTTTTCGGCAGATGCAAAGTCAATGTTTAGCTCATTCATAACCATTCTGATACCTCTTTCTACAAGTTTGTCGTTTGAAAGCTGCATGTCCACCATCTTATTGCCTTTTACTCGCCCTAGCTGAATCATTACTGTGGTTGAAATCATGTTTAAAACGAGCTTTTGAGCCGTACCTGCTTTCATTCTAGTACTTCCGGTAACAAACTCAGGACCAACTACCACCTCAACAGGGAATTGTGCTGATTCGGCAACTTTACTCCCCGCATTACATACGATACAACCTGTTAGTAAGCCATTCTCATTTGCACAATTTAGGCCGCCTATGACATAAGGGGTTCGTCCAGATGCTGCAATGCCTATAACTGAATCATTTTCATTGACTTCATATGCTTTTAAATCTAACCAGGCTTGATTTTGGTCATCTTCGGCGTTTTCAACCGCTTTTCTTATTGCAGTATCTCCTCCTGCTATGATTCCAACTACCATTCCGTGAGGAACTCCGTAAGTTGGAGGACATTCAGACGCGTCAACTACTCCAAGTCTGCCACTAGTTCCGGCACCAATGTAGAAGAGTCGACCACCTTTTTTCATTCTGGCTACAACTGCTTTAACGAGCGATTCAATCTGAGGTAAAACTTTAGCAATTGCCTTTGGAACAGAGTCGTCCTCTTGGTTTATTCCAATTAATAAATCCATAACGGACTTCTTATCTAAGTCGTCGTGATTTGAAGTGGACTCCGTAGAAAGGCTTAATAAGTCTTGCATTATTCTTCGTTTTTCAGTGAAACGTAATGTTTGTAAAATAAAGGTATTGTTTCAATTCCTTTATAAAAATTGAATAAACCGTAGTGCTCGTTTGGCGAGTGCAATCCATCGGAATCAAGACCAAAACCAAACAAAATTGACTTTGTGCCCAGTACTTTTTCGAATAGTGCAACAATTGGAATACTACCTCCACCTCTCGTTGGTACGGGCTTTATGCCAAAGCCTTCTTCCATTGCTTGATAAGCAGCTTTGTAACCAATTGAGTCAGTAGGGGTAACGTATGGCTGCCCTCCATGATGGCGAGAAACCTTAACTTTGACTGTTGGTGGAGCAATCTTTTTAAAATGTATGTCAAATAAATTAGAAATATCTTCCCAGTCTTGATCCGGAACCAATCTCATTGAGATTTTAGCATTTGCTTTGGAAGGTAAAACTGTTTTAGAACCCGCACCAATATATCCACTCCAAATTCCATTTACATCTAAACTTGGACGAATTGTTGATCTTTCACGAACAGTGTAGCCTTTTTCCCCATCAACTGCCTCAATATTTAAGTCTTTTTTATATGCTTCTAATTCAAAAGGAGCTGACTCAAGTGCGTCCCTTTCTACTTCATTGAGTTCGACCACTTTATCATAAAAACCTTCAACAGTTATTTTTCCTTCATCATCGTGAAGAGATGCTATCATTTTTGCCAATACATTTGCAGGGTTTGCCACAGAACCTCCGTAGACTCCACTGTGGAGGTCACGATTTGGTCCAACAACTTCTACTTCCATATAAGAAAGTCCTCTAAGACCAGTTTCTACTGATGGGATGTCATTGGCGATGATTGATGTGTCAGAAATAAGGATAATGTCGGCAGACAGTTTCTCTATATTTGCTTTCAAGAAAGTCCCTAGGTTTTCGCTCCCGACTTCTTCTTCTCCTTCAAACATTACTTTAACATTGCACTCAAGCTCATTACTTGCAATCATTGCTTCTAGAGCTTTTACATGCATGTAGATTTGTCCTTTATCGTCACACGCACCTCGGGCAAATATGGCACCGTCTGGGTGATTACTAGTTTTTTTAATTGTTGGTTCAAAAGGAGGAGTGTCCCAAAGTTCATATGGGTCTGCGGGTTGAACATCGTAATGTCCATATACAAGAACCGTTGGGAGTTTTGGGTCTAAAATATGCTCAGCATAAACAATTGGATGTCCAGCTGTTTGGCAAATTTCGGTATGACTAAGTCCAGCTGCACTTAATTTTTCTTTGATCCATTCTGCTGCTTCCGTCATGTGATCATCAAACTTTGGATCAGCACTAACAGATGGAATTCTCAAAAAAGTGAGAAGTTCTTCAAGGAATCGTTCTTTATTTGCTTGTAGGTAGGATTGCATTTCTTCTTTTTTGTTTGGACAAAATTAAGGATTAAACCAGCAATTTACTTAAGATCCTTTGCCAAATTGTAAAGAAGTGGAAATGCTACTTAGGTGGATATTTGTTTTCTACGCCATTTGCCAACCTTTTAATGTTTTGACGATGGGTAAAGCAAAGAATCGCAAATAGTAAAAAACAGCATAGCTGAATGAATGACGAGTCTTTATAAGCGAAAAAGGAAAAAATCAAAAAGCTAAATGCACCAAGTAGAGATCCTAGAGAAACATATTTGCTGAGCTTTACAATGATAACGAACACTAGAACACAAATTATTGCACCATATGGATTGATTCCAACAATAATTCCAAAAGACGTTGCAATTCCTTTCCCTCCCTTGAACTGAGCAAAAACGGGAAGTAGGTGACCAATTACAGCGGCAATACCAATGATAAATTGATCTTCAAGGCTAAAACCAGCAAATCGTGCTATCCAAACAACAACTAATCCTTTGAAAATATCAATAAGTAGAACTATGATACCTGCTTTCTTGCCTAATACTCTGAGTGAGTTCGTGGCTCCTGAGTTGCCAGAGCCCATTTCTCGAATATCAACTTTATGAACTGCTTTGCCATACCAGTATGCTGTAGGAATAGATCCTATCAGATACGCCAAAACTAGGAAAGGTACAAATTCACTCATAATTCAATTCTTTGTTTCGTTTGCCATGCAAAACTAAGTAAATTGAATTTTAGGAAGAAGGATTGCTTTTGTTTTTTATTTAAATATCTTATTATCAAAAACTTGCATTGTGATAGTGGGTGAAAAAATGCTATTATTTTAAGCTAACTCCTTTTTTCTTAAGTGCTAAGTCGTGTGCCGTATCATAGTAAGACCTTAGATTTGTCCAATCAAAGATGTCTGAGAAGTTTTCGGTAGCATTTCTTTGCTTTATTCTCTCTCTTCGTTCCATGGTGACAAACTTGAACATCATTTCGGCCAAAGAATCTGCTGCTTTGTCAAAGTTTTGGTTTTCTCTGTCTACAACATATACACCCACATTTTCATAGTCTTCCATAAGTTGTTTCATGAAATCCCCAAAACCAGAAAGGTTAGATGTGATTGTAGGGATTCCTCTAACAACACACTCTAGTGGTGTATAGCCCCATGGCTCATAATAACTTGGAAATACTCCTAAGTGACAACCTCGAACAAACTGTCCATACTCAAGACCAAAAAGTGGGTTGGTAGTAGAAATAAAATCGGGGTGATAAACAAACTTAACGCGGTCTTTTTCGTGGTTTCTTAGATTTGTTTTTTCGAAGAATTCAGTAACCTCATCTCCCTTTTTAAGTAGGTGTGTAACTGTATGAGGTAATTTTTTGGTTTTCCAAGCTTGAATAGTTCTTCTCAACCTTAATCTCCAATACTCATCTACAAACTGATTCAGATCTGGAAGCTTGGGTTCGTCATTTGCAGCAGATGCATAAAACAATTGATCACCTAATTGCTTTTCAATGGAGCTGCAGGTTAATCGGATTTCTTCCATCACAGCCCTAGATTGTAAAACTTCTGGATCTATGGTATGGAAAGGATTTCTAGTGATTAAGAACATAACCACGGTCATTTTTGACCCTGATTTTACCAGCTTAAAGTTGAGACGCTTTAAGGCTTCGAGTGTAATATCGTATCCTTTATTTTTAAATTCGTATCGGCCAGAAGTGAAAAAGTAAAGCGTATTGTCTAAATCCCATGAATAGCTTTGGAAAAAATGACCCATTACAAACTGATTTATCTTTTGTTTGTATTGAAGGTGTAAGTTCTGGAATTCATGCGTTGCAGCAAATCGTGTAATGTTAAGTCCATTTGGCAAAATTAGATCACAACTTCTACCAAAAAATACTTCGCATTCTTTTGCTGTTACATCACTTACTGTAGTGAGCACATGACACAGTTTAGCAGACTTTCGCTCAATACCGGCTTGTGCTTCAATTCCATAATTTTTCGCTTCCACTTCCCAATTATATGTTGGAAGCTTATCATAAAAGTTGTCGACATTTCCAGCAATATATCTACCCAGCATAGTTGCGTGAGTCGTAAATACGGTAGCCATGTTGATCTTATTATGTCTCAAGCCTAATAGTGCAGAACTTGCCATCCACTCATGGAAGTGGCTAATTACCTCTTCCTTTTTACCCGCATATTGGCAGAAATCTGTGAGGTACCTTTCTATCATATCTCCAAACGCAATCACTTTATCAACCAGTGGTTCACTGTTGATCGTTGAGATTTGATGATGCTCCCAGAGTTTGTATTTTAAGTTATTTATATCTTCTAAACTCTTGTCAAACTTTAGTAAGATAATTCTTGGTCTACCGGTAACTAGCCAACGACCATACTTTACTTCGAAGCCAGCTTTGTTTAAATTCTGTGCTGTTTTGCAAAAACTAGAATCGTCCTCAATTTCTTCAAATTCTACACCAGCTGTTTCAGCGAAATAGGGGCCAATGAGACAATAATTGTCACCCCATTCCTCTACCATTGCTGGGACTTTGGATCTAATTACTGTGTAAATTCCACCAACTTGATTACATACTTCCCATGCAATTTCAAACAAAACTGGTTTTTTGCTTACCTTAGGTTCTATTTTTACGGTCTCTTGTTTAGATTGGCTGTATTTAGTTACTGACATAGGTTTTTAGGTTAGAATAGCTCTCCTGAGCGATGTTTTGGGACAATATTTAAATGCTTAAAGGCTTTCTCTGTAGCCTCTCTGCCTCTTGCTGTGCGTTTTATAAATCCTTCTTGTATCAAAAAGGGCTCGTATACTTCTTCAATTGTTTCAGCCTCTTCTCCGCAAGCCGTTGCTAGTGTGCTTATTCCGACTGGCCCTCCTTTGAATTTCTCAATAATTGTCCTCAGTATTCGGTTGTCCATTTCGTCAAGACCATCTTGATCTACATCCAAAGCATTTAAGGCAAACTTAGCAATTTCGATATCGATTTTGCCGTTTCCCTTTACTTGAGCAAAGTCTCTTGTTCTGCGTAAAAGGTTATTTGCGATTCTTGGAGTTCCTCTACTTCTTCTAGCAATTTCTTTTGCTCCGTTTTCATCAATTGGTGTTTCTAGGATATAGGCTGAACGCTTTACAATTTCGCATAAAAGTTTTGCATCGTAATACTCAAGTCTTGCATTTATTCCAAATCTTGCTCTTAGTGGAGAAGTTAGTAAGCCTGCCCTTGTAGTGGCACCTACCAAAGTGAATGGATTAAGTCCAATTTGCACACTTCGAGCATTTGGTCCCGAGTCGAGCATGATGTCTATTTTGTAATCTTCCATTGCCGAATAAAGGTATTCCTCCACAATGGGGTTTAGGCGATGGATTTCGTCAATGAAAAGGACATCATTTCTTTCTAGGTTGGTTAAAAGTCCAGCTAGATCACTTGGCTTGTCCAAAATAGGCCCTGAAGTAACTTTGATACTTGATTGGAGTTCATTTGCAATTATATAGGATAATGTTGTTTTCCCTAAGCCTGGAGGGCCATGCAAAAGTACGTGATCAAGTGCCTCTTCTCTTTTCTTAGCGGCAAGTACAAAAATTTTGAGGTTTTCTAAAACCTTGGCTTGGCCGGTAAAATCATCAAAGGTTTCAGGACGTAAGGCACGCTCTATCTCTTTTTCGATTGGGCTCATGCCTTCATCCTCACCTTTTAGATATTCTTCCCGCATTGATAAATTGAATTTGCTCGCTCCAAAAATACGAATTGTAAGATGCTCTCCTAGAAAGTGGAGTAAAGATTTTACTATTGGAGTACCCAGACTGTTCCTTTCTGTCTTAAAATTCCTCTTTCGGGGAAATCTTTACTGCGATAGGTAATTACATAAGGGTAAACTGTGGGTGATTGGGTGCGTCCCTTAACCTTGCCATCCCATTGGTTTTCAGGGTTGCTACTATCATGCACAAGTTCTCCCCAGCGGTTAAATATTCGTAGGTTGTAATCGTCGATATGGGCATATATGATCTTGAGACTTTCATTTAACCCGTCCCCATTTGGAGTAATTGCTGTTGGTAATAATATTTTGGGTTCACAACCGTCTCTTGCGTCGGTTTCGTCCTTAGTAAGGCAATCGAACTCGTTCGTTATTTCAAGTTTGTAAAGAGAAGGGGCAGCAATAAAAAGCGTATCTATTCCTAATCCACGCTGTATTGTTGAACCAATAGAAGTTGTCCAGTCGTAAAATAGTGTGTCTCCTCCAGTCGCATTTGCGACAAGGAAAATGGAGTCCTGAGGAATTATTCCGGCATTCAAATCTTTAAAACATAAATAAGTTATGTCGGATAAATTTGAGATTGGTGATGGTTTTATATAAATGGAATCTACAATAACTGAATCGGAGCATACAGTTTCTGTTAATTCAATGGCCTTATTTAAAATTTGATTACTCGCTAACTTTTTTAAGGGTGAAGTATTATAGATTTTAATTGTTAGGGTAATCTTATTCCAACCAAGTTTTGGAAAGGTATAAGCTGCAGGGCTACCTTTAATCTGAGTGCCATCTTCAAAACTCCAAATTACTTCGTTTCGTAAAGGGCTACAAACGTCCTGAACTTCCAACTCTGTTGCACTATTGAAACAATTTCCGTTATACGTTGCACTTATGCCTTCCCCATCTTGCTGTTGATTAGCAAATACTACGTTTGGTAATCCAGCTTGACTTGTGCCAGAAACTTCTACGCCAGGTTTAATGCTTGATGTAACTCTTGTATATCCTATATCTGCAGGCCCTCCTCTTATATCTGGTTGTTGTATAAATGGAACTTCCGTCTCTCCATCAATGGCCATATAGATGAATTTTCTGCCGGGGCCATTAACAGGTCCTAGTTTAAGTGCTCCAAAGGCTTCAGTTACTGACTGGTCGATTATGTTAATTGCTGCAGCGATTTCTGCACCAGTTACTCCTGCAATTAGCGGCAGTTGGAGCAGGAATGACGATTCTCCATTTGTTGGGTCTCCTCTTAGTGTAACATACAGGAAGTCTCCATTTTCAGAGAATTCGATACCGTACACGTTAGGTGGTCCTGTATATCCAAGAGGGATTTCAATTCTATTGCTTAAGGATGGCGGGCTTGGAGGCGTTGATGATGGGTTACCTTTGTCCAAATCATAAACTTCAATATAATTTTCTCCGTTTGCATCGGTATAACCTACCGCAATTTTATTGCCTTCTAAGTTTGTAGAAATATATCCGCTGTAGGATGCATTATTCTCTTTTGGTACCCCTATCGACTGAGAAATGGTACTAGTTCCTGAGCTATCAATCGTTGTAAAAGTAAAGATATTTGTATCCTGTTCTTGAGAGATCAAAATATAGCCAGTTTCGTCTCCATTTTTTACTGCTGAGACTTTTTCTGTTACTGGGTATGCTATTGGTACATTTGTTTCGGTTATAATTCCTTGACCTCCATTATACCTTAAATCAATCGTTGCTCGGGTGAGGATTTTGGTGTCTTTATCAATATAAATGACGTAGTACTCGTGATGAGGACATTCATTACAATTGGATTTAGGAACAATTACTATTCCTTGAGAGGCATCAGGATCGGCATTGATAATTGAGTTTCCATTACCATCTGTAATCAACTCATCATTGCCGTTGTAAATGTTAATACCGTCGGTATAATATGCCAAGCCTCCTGATGGGCCATATACCATTGCCGTAGCCGTATTGGAATTTAATGGGTTTGAGCCTGCATTATCTATTGGGGAAACAGTAACATCATTGGGGTCTGTTTCTGGAGTGCCAAATACGTCACCTTCTGAAGCCAAAGAGTCTTCTTCAATAGGTGGTCCAAAATCAGTTAAAAACTCGATTGTTGCACCATTCCCGAAATACCATTTTTCTGCACCACCACCACTTGCCGCTTGTTGCAAACAAAACTTCACAGTAATAGATGCTGTTCGTGAGCAGCCAGTGTTTTCATTAGTTACTTCTACAGAATAACAGCCACTTGAATCAACATCTATAGTTCGCGATGTGTCTCCGGTTGGGTACCATAAATAACTATAATTTCCAATAGGTAATGTTCCTTTGTATGGGTTAAGCTTAAGCGTATTTCCTCCACATACTGTAGTGTCAGCTTTTGGCTTATCGTTAAACATTGGTCTTTGTGGATAGGTGCCAACGTTGACATTAAAGCTTTCAGTAACAGTACTAGGGTTTGTATTGCTATTTGTCGTTTTTGTTAAAGAAACTGTATAAACACCTTCACTAATAAAATTATGGTTTATACTTCTTACATCAGTATAGCTACCGGCATCTAATGGGTTGCTTGGGTTAACAATATCCCAAACCCAATTGCTTGAACTTGTATCTGTGTCAAAGAAAAATGACGGTCGAATACAGCTCATATCTGGAGTTTCGCCACCTCCTCCCGTGCCGCCACCTCCGGTAGAAGGTGTGCCTGGTGAATAGTCTACTACACAATGTTGTGGAGATTGATAGATTTGACCCATCGCAAAACTCGAAGTACTAACCAGAAGTGTGGTTA
This sequence comes from Spirosomataceae bacterium TFI 002, assembly GCA_900230115.1. Taxonomy (NCBI): domain Bacteria; kingdom Pseudomonadati; phylum Bacteroidota; class Cytophagia; order Cytophagales; family Spirosomataceae; species Spirosomataceae bacterium TFI 002. Next base: position 2,770,418 of record LT907983.1, read on the forward strand.
ATAACAAGTTTTTTAGATATGTTTCAATACTTTGGGTCATTAAACGTTTTAGTTTCTACCAAGAAATCAAATCTTGATCCAAACCTTTTAAGGTTTACCAGAATAAATGGTAATATCTTTAAAAGGTTTAAAAAAAACGATTTTTGGGCTTGTTTATTTGATTTTATGGCTTAATTTATCCTTTCATTTATCCATTTTAATAAGCGGTAGCATTTTGGAATGAAATTTGCCCTGAATAAGTGAACTAGGGACATCCCATTTGTTATGAGAAAACTAACATTCATATTATTTCTAACTGCGTTAGCTGGGAGCGTGAAAGCTCAAGATCCACAGTTTTCGCAATTTTATGCTGCACCGCTATATCACAATCCTGCTTTTGCGGGAAGTGCTTATGCACCAAGGGTGATGTTTAATTACCGAAATCAATGGCCTTCTTTGGGAGCCAATTTTGTCACAAATGTTATCACAATCGATGCATATGCCGAAAAGCTAAATAGTGGATTTGGGATTATGTTTTTGGATGATCAACAAGGAAGCAATAGGCTAAAGTCTACTGAGTTTTCTGGTTTTTATTCTTACCAAATGAATCTTATTGATGATCACTTTATAAGGTTTGGTGCCCAAGCAACATATTCCAATAGAGGGTTTAATCCGATTGGGTTGACTTTTGGAGATCAATTTAATAATAGTGGTTATACTGGTAATCCAACCAATGATCCATTGGCTAATTCGGCTAATATTCAACCAGTCAATTTTGTTGACTTTGGAGCTGGTTTACTTTATTATAACCCTAAAGCGTTTTTAGGAGTTGCGGTAAATCACTTAACTGAGCCTACTATGAATTTTTTAGGGTCTGGTACTGGAGATGTATTACCACGAAAAATAACTGTGAACGGAGGGTTTAATGTTCCTTTAGATAATTCATTCTCGAGTGCAGGAAACATTGATAAAGAATTTACACTTACCCCTGCATTTCTTTTTAAGCAGCAAGGTAAATTTTCTCAGCTGGATTTAGGAGCATATGTGACATATACACCATTGACTTTGGGTTTATGGTACAGAGGTATTCCTATTAAAAAGCAAGAAACAACCAGAGCCAATCATGATGCCTTGATTGCCTTATTAGGTTTTAGATTCGATAGCTTTTCTATTGGTTATAGCTATGATCTTACTATTTCGGGACTCGGAGCTTCGTCGGGAGGTGCTCATGAATTGTCTATCTCATATCAGTTTGAAGCATTCGAAAGTGAAAAGAATCCTCATATAAGAAGAAGGAAAAAAGCACTGTCTTGTCCGAAGTTTTAAAATTTCGAAAATTGCATATTAATAAAGGCTTGGGATTCTCAAGCCTTTTTCTTTTATATTGCGTGTTCGCTAATCAAACCCTGAATACAATATGGCATCTAAGCTTTGGGCAAGAAAGCCCATCAAACAATTAATAGGCGAAGCCTCTGACGGCAAAAACGAACTCACAAGGTCACTTTCGGCAACTAGTTTGGTTGCTTTGGGTATTGGAGCAATAATTGGAGCGGGTTTATTCTCCTTAACTGGTATAGCTGCAGCTAATCACGCAGGTCCAGCAGTCACCCTTTCTTTTGTTTTGGCTGGTATAGGCTGTGCATTTGCAGGTTTGTGTTATGCGGAGTTTGCATCTATGATTCCAACTGCGGGTAGTGCATATACATATTCTTATGCTACATTAGGTGAATTTGTAGCTTGGATAATTGGTTGGGATTTGGTTTTGGAATATGCCCTTGGTGCAGCAACTGTTGCTGTGTCTTGGTCTCAATATTTATTGGAACTACTAAGTTCCCTGGGAATTCATTTACCTGTTCAACTAATTTGTTCTCCATTTGAAACCATCAACCTAAGTGATGGAACTGTAGTGAATGGTGGATTGATAAACCTTCCTGCAATTTTTATTGTGGTGCTTTTATCATTGCTTTTGATTCGAGGTACAAGTGGTTCTGCCAAAATGAACAATATACTTGTGATTTTGAAGCTTGCTGTTGTCTTCATGTTCATCATACTAGGTTGGAAATTCATGGATCCTGCTAATCATACGCCTTTTATTCCAGATAATACGGGAGTAAGAGGGCAATTTGGATGGTCAGGGATTGCGGCAGGAGCTGCCGTTGTATTTTTCGCTTTTATCGGTTTTGACGCGGTATCTACTGCGGCTCAAGAAGCAAAAGATCCCCAGCGAACTATGCCAATAGGAATCCTTGGTTCATTGGTTGTATGTACCATACTGTACGTACTTTTCTCTTATGTAATGACAGGCTTGGTTCCTTTTACGGTATTTGCAAATGACGCTAAACCTGCTGCAACTGCATTTGCTCAAACAGGGTATGATTTCCTTCAAAAAGGACTTATTATAGCTATTCTTGCTGGTTACACATCTGTAATGCTTGTAATGTTATTAGGTCAGAGTAGAGTATTTTACTCTATGAGTAAGGATGGGTTATTGCCTAAGTTCTTTGGAGATGTACACCCAAAATTTCGCTCTCCATGGAAAACTAATCTATTCTTTATGGGTTTTGTGTCCATTTTTGCTGGTTTTGTTCCAGTAAGTGATCTAGGTCATATGGTAAGTATAGGTACTTTATTTGCTTTTGCCTTGGTTTGTTTTGGTGTATGGATAATGAGAATCAAGCAACCGGATCTACCTAGAGCATTTAAGACGCCATTTGTGCCAGTGATCCCTATACTAGGAATTTTGGTTTGTGTATATTTAATGACATCATTACCTATAGAAGCTTGGTATAGGCTATCTTTATGGCTAGGGCTTGGTTTGGCTATTTATTTCTTTTATGGAAGGAATCATAGTAAACTTAACAATGACAAAGATTAATAATTTGCAATACTTCTCTCCTGCGAAATTTTGATTTCGCAGGAATTCACTTTACTTTTCAACAATCTATCAATCCAATTTAGAAAACTATGTTATTAAACTTTATCAATTCTCTTTTGCTCTTCTTTCAAGAACCAGTAGAAATGGGTCTCGACGAACGAATCAATGAAGCTTTTACACCGGTTTCAGAAGGTTGGCAATCAATTGTACTTTACCCAATATTTGGTGTTCCTATTGTTTTACTGATTTTGGTACTTGGTGCTACATTTTTCACTGTTTATTTTTCTTTTATTAATATCAGAAGGTTTCCTCTTGCTATTCAAGTTGTTCGTGGGAAATTTGATGCTATCGAGCAAGGAGCTGAGCCCGTAAACACCTCCAACTTAAATGTTGTTGATGGAGATATTGTAGATACAATTAGGATTGAAGGACATGAAGGTGAGGTTAGTCATTTTCAAGCATTGGCTACAGCGGTTTCTGGAACAGTTGGTTTAGGTAATATTGCTGGTGTTGCATTGGCAATTGCACTTGGCGGGCCAGGAGCTACCTTTTGGATGATTATTTGTGGACTTATTGGTATGTCAACAAAGTTTGTTGAGTGTACACTTGGTGTAAAGTATCGTGACGTTGGAGCTGATGGTACTGTTTATGGTGGTCCTATGTATTACCTTACTAAAGGTTTCAATGAGATAGGAATGAAAGGTGCAGGAAAGGTATTGGCTGTTATTTTTGCAGTTCTATGCGTAGGAGCATCATTTGGTGGAGGAAACGCTGCCCAGTCAAATCAAGCTGCTTCTCAAATAGCATCAATGATTGGATGGCAAAGCGGAAGCTCAGGAACAGTAATCGGAGTGGTATTGGCCATTATAGTAGGAATTGTTATCATTGGAGGAATTAAGAGAATCGCTCAAGTAACTGAAAAAGTTGTTCCATTTATGGCGGCAATTTATGTAGGAGCTTGCTTGTTTATCATTTTTGCCAATTTCTCATATATTGATGATGCGTTTGGATTGATTTTTACAAATGCATTTACACCAGAAGCTGGTATTGGTGGATTGTTTGGTGTAATGATTGTTGGTTTTCAACGTGCTGCCTTTTCTAATGAGGCAGGTGCGGGATCTGCATCTATTGCCCACTCCGCGGTAAGAACAAACTATCCAGCATCTGAAGGGATTGTTGCACTTCTTGAGCCATTTATTGATACAGTAGTAATATGCACAATGACTGCACTTGTGATTATTATGTATAATAGCACTGGTGTTTTTGATTATGGTGTTGCAGAAGTAATAATAGATGGTCAAACAGTAGAAGGTTCAGTGCTTACATCAATGGCATTTGCATCAGTTATTCCATGGTTTCCATACATTCTTACACTAGCAATTGTACTTTTTGCTATATCGACAATGATATCTTGGTCATATTACGGATTGCAAGCTTGGATGTTCCTTTTTGGAAAAAGTAGAGCGGCGGACCTTTCTTACAAAGTTCTCTTTTTGATATTCATAGTAATAGGGGCTGCAGCGAATATGTCAGCAGTATGGGGTTTTTCAGATGCAATGATTCTTGCACTTGTTTTCCCAAATATGATAGGTTTATTCTTCTTATTCCCTAAGGTAAAAGAAGAAATGAATCGTTATTTAGACGCAATTGGAGTTAAGAAATTCTTTAAAGGTTAAATATTTAAGTGGTAGAGCTCCTTTATGGGTTCTACCACTTTTTCACCATTTCGTCAATTAGCTTTTGGAGAAATTGCGTTTTTTGACCTACCTCCCCATTACCAATTAACTTGTCGTCGATTTTAGTAATTGGCATAACCCTCTTTGTAGAGCTTGTTGTGAAAATCTCGTCGGCATTTATAAACTCCTCTAAAGTAACTGGCCTTTCTTCAATTTTGAAGTGTGGTTTTGCTAGTTCTAGCACAGTTTGACGAGTAATACCATTCAGTATGTTTTCATTGGGGGTGATAAGTAAGTTATCCTTAAAATGGAAAATGTTACTTCGGCTTAATTCGCTTACCTCACCGTTTTTATGATACAGAACATCACTAGCACCAGCTTTTTTTATTTCAGGTTGTAATATTAGTAAGTGCTTATAATCTGTGCTTTTTATTGCTGGTATATCGCGTACGAATTCATAGGTTATAACACTCATTCCAGTCGTATAAGATGATGCGGTAACATAGTGAATGTCTTCACTTATAATTAATAAGTTTGACTGCGTCACAGAAATGCTATCTTCGGCATAGCCGCCAGTCAAAACAAACCTGATTGCACACTCTTCAAGGCCGCTTAGTTTAATTAACTTTTCTACAACCTCAAAGGCCTCTTTCTTGTTTAATGGGCTTGAAATCCCCATTCTTTTGGCAGAGTTTTCATACCTAGCCCAATACATGTCCCATTGAAATGGCTTGCCGTTGTAGGTTCTGAAGTAATCAAATAGTCCGTATCCACGAAGTAAACCTAGGTCACTAATGTGGATATTTGTATCGCTAGTAGGAGCGATTTTTCCGTTAAAGAAACAATGATGCATTAGGATATTTTAATATTCAAAATTAACATTCTAGGCGAAGGAAACAATCAACCTTTTAATCGAAATTTTGGGGAATAGTGTTCTGTATCCTTTTTTTTGTACAAAAAATCCGCCATTTTTACGTGTACAATAAATTCCTAACACTCAAGCCATTTTCAATAAAGAAATATGAAAGGCGTTACTTTAGAAAACGAATACGCTTACATCAAAGATAGTAAGGTATTTTTAAAAGGGTATTTGGATATGCCCGACAGACAAATAGGAGAAGTAAAAAGAACAGAAGAAGAAGCTTTTCAGTACTTTGTTAACCGCTATGAAATTGCTACCAACAAGGTAGATCAACTAGAAAAAGAAATAGAAGAAGCTCAAAACAAGGGCTCTTATCTTACTAAGCTGCTTCAGCTTAGAAAAAGGTTATACAATTTTGATGGGATCGGTGACTTTTTACCTCTTTTAAAAAGATTGGATGAAAAAGAAGAAATCCTGAATGGTCTAATTGCCGAAAATCAAGAAAACAACTTGCAGATTAAGCAAGCTTTACTTGAAGAGGCTAAAAAGTACGAAGATAGTACCGACTGGATGCCTTCTTCAGATGCTTTACAAGATATTCGTACTCGTTGGATAAGAACGGGACCGGTAGATAAAGATCGGAACGATGAACTTGAAGAAGCATTTAAACTCATTCTTGATAACTTTTACCAACGTAGAAAGACCTTCTTTGATGAGCAAAATAGACAAATAGACGAAGGCAAGGCAAGACTCGAAGAGTTGATCGAGTTGGCTCGTATGCTTGTTAGAAACAAAGATATTGATCAGGCTTTTGAAGATATGAAAAGCTATCAACGTGAGTGGAAGGAGATTGATGTTGTTCCGCCAAAGTTGGTAAAGTTTTTATATCGCAAGTTCCGTCAATACAATACTTATTTCTATGAAAAATATGCCAAAGAGAAAGGCATAGAAGTAAAGAAAAGAGTAGATCCTCGAGTAGAGTCACAATTGAAAATGATGAAGGAGGCTGAAAGGCTTTCAAGTGCAGAAAATGAAGAAATTTTTAATGCAACATCTGCAGCAAAGGTATTACTCAATGAGTGGAAGAAAGTAAGAGTTCCTTCTCACCTAGCCGACAGGAATGTTGCAGAGCGTTTCCGTTCTGCTTGTGATAAGATTTTTGAATTAAGCTATCTTATGAAAGTTGTTACGCGTAAGCATCCAACTTTCAACTTTTACACTGACGAGCAAAAAATTGCAGTTAAGTATCGTGAGATGGAAAATATCGTTCGTAGAGCGAGAACAGATTTAGAAGAATTGGTAAGCAATTCTCAAAATGCCGGTTCCAATATGGGAGAGGATATGGAAAGAATGATGATGAATAACCTTAAAACTCAGAAAAGAAAACTACTTATGAAAGAGGTTATTCTTGAAGAGATTCGTCAGAAAACCAGCAAATAAAAATATAAATAGAGGAAGGAAGGCAAGGCCATTTCGGCCTTGCCTTCTTTATTAAATACCTACTCCGATGAGTTTGATCCTTTTCTTAATTTTTGTTTATTTAGTTACCTCTTCAGTTACATACTTAGCAAGTGGACTTATAGATTGGCTCTTAAAGTCTTTTTTGTTTGCAGTAGCTTTCATTATTCCCACAGGTTACCTTTTAAGCGTCTTTAATGTCATAAACTCATCCTACATATTTTTGGGTTTATTGATCTTTTGGGCTTTACTCTTTAGACTTTCAATTCACTTTTTTAATAAAAGTAATCCTATTTCTATCTTAGGAAAGTTTAGGCTGATGTATGCTGGTGTTGTGAGCTTTTGGAAGCAAGCAGGTACAATCACAAAGCTTTTTTTGACTATCCTTGGAGTCGCGTTGGCATTTGTTTCTGGCCTTAACATACTGGTTATGTTCATTACCTATCCTAACGAATGGGATTCCATGACTGGACATTTGGTAAAGTGTGCGTATTATCTTCAAAACGGTAATATGGATAGGTTACAGGGAACTAGCTGGACAATAGACTTTTACCCTAATGCACTTCCAACAATTCAAATATTTGGATATCACGTTTTCGGTGAAAAAGGATTCAAACTCATACACTTTGTATCGTATTGGGTATTTGTGCTAAGTACTGCAGGAGTTACAGGGATAATTTTTAAGGGGAAAAGGGCAAGGTATTTTGTTTTTCTTATTGCAGCTCTTCTCCCTTCGGCTTTAATACAGGCGGTCACAACCGAGACGGATATTATACAATCTGCTTATTTGGGAGTTGTGATCTATTTTCTCCTTATGCTCAAGGGCGATTTTTCCAAAGCAAACTTGTACTTCTTTGCTCTATCCATGTGTGTGTGGATGAGTCATAAAGTAACATTTATACTAATAGGCCCTGCTTTCTTTGTAGTCTTTGCCTATGTGTTTTGGCTTCATAGAAAGAGTTGGAAGTTATTTATTCCAGCAAAAGTATTTTTCATAGTTGGATTGCTTATTTACGTTTTGCCTAATGGATATTATGCCAATGTGAAAGAAGTCGGTAAGTTTTCTCTTGGTGCCTTGTCAGCACCACCTGAGGTTATGAAATGGCATGGCATTGAGAATTATTCTTCTACGGACAAGTTTAGGAACCTTAAACTCAATGGAATACGCTATACTTCTGATTTTCTTCACTTAGACGGAATACGAAACACTGAATTTGGGTCAAAAGTAAATGCTGGGTTTAGAGTTTTACCAAATATGTTTTTTGACAAATTTGATCTTGGACGAGATGAGTTTTGGGTAGTAGCTCCATTCGAAATGATGGGAGATCCTAACTATGAATTTTTCAGAGAAAGGCCATTTTGGGGAGTGATAGGTTTTTTACTTATTCCACTTGCTCTCATACTATTTGTACGCAGAAGAAAAGAGTTAGATAATTCGGGATTGATTGTGGTTTTCTTGGTTGCCTTTGTTGTACATTTCTTATCTCTTTGTTTTTCTGCACCATACGACCCCATCAAAGGGCGTTATTTCCTCAATACGTCAATATGGCTCTTGCCTTTGCTAGGTATTATTGATTTCAAAAAGAAAACGAGCTTGATTTTACTCCCAATAACTATTTTGATTGCTTGGAGTGCAATTTCTACCTTGACTCATAGAAGGCTTTATCCCACACAAGGGGAAAATTCAATTTTTAAACTGAATAGGGTGGAGCAAATTACCTCAACAAGACCTGAGTTTACGGATGCCTATTTGGCCTTCGAAAAAATGGTACCTACAGATGCTGTGGTAGCCTTAGGGACACAACAAGAGCATGAAGATTACATTTACCCACTTTGGGGAGCTGAATTCAAAAGGAAGTTAATTCCAATTCATCCTTTCAGAAGTAGTGTAAAACCAATACCTGCTGAGGCGGAATATTTATTTTACTCAGAAGGAGTAATTCCTTTTAAGGAAGGGGATATTCAGCTTGGAGAAGGGGACAAAACCCAAGACACTCCGGTGCCTGAAAGCAAATACTTTTTACGAAAATTAAAAACCAATTGACAATGAAGCTTGCAATTATGCAGCCCTATATTTTCCCATATTTGGGATATTACCAATTGGTTAATCTGGCTGATACTTTTTATTTCTACGACGATGTCAACTTTATTAAAAAAGGGTGGATCAATAAGAACAATATACTCAATGTTGATAAGCCATTGTCGTTCACAATTCCTCTTCAAGGGGCTAGTCAAAATAAGCTGATTAATGAGATTGAAACTGCCTTTGATCGTAAATGGCTAGATAAATTTTATAAAACACTTGAGCAGTCCTATAAAAAAGCACCATTCTACGAACAAGGGATTTCTTTGGTGAAAAAGGTAATGGAAGGCAATCACTCAAATGTGGCTGAACTAGCCGCAAACAGTGTTGTGGAGGTTGCAAACTTTCTCGGTTTTGAAACAGTATTTAAAACAAGTTCTATCCATGATAGCAACCAGAGCCATAAAGCACAGGAACGTATCCTAGCAATGGCTTTAGCCGAAGGAGCAAATCATTATATTAATCCTATTGGTGGTCAAGAAATATATGATAAAGAGCTTTTTGCATCAAATGATGTAAAACTAAACTTTATAAAGGCAAATGGAATCGTCTATTCTCAGTTCAAAGAGCCATTTGTGCCATATTTATCAGTCATAGATGCCTTAATGTTTTTGGACAAAAAAGGAATAAATGATTTGATGCCTTTTTTCGAGCTAGTTTAGTATTAAATTTGTAAAAATTAATATACCAAATGGCAAAAGTTGTAATTTTTGGAAATACGCTCACTGCTGAGCTCGCACACTATTACCTTCTCAATGATTCACCCCATGAAGTAGTGGCCTTTACTGTACAAAAGGAATACATTACTGATGATACTTATCATGGACTCCCTGTAGTTCCATTCGAAACTGTAGAAGAAGTATATTCTCCTCAGGAGTATAAATTCTTTGCTCCACTTACCGAAAGGAAAATGAATCAGTTGAGAGAGGATATTTACAATGAGGGCAAAGCGAAGGGGTATAGCTTTATTTCTTATATAAGCTCAAAAGCAACAGTGCTGACAGAGGATATAGGTGACAACTGCTTTATTTTAGAAGATAACACTATCCAGCCATTTGTTAAAATTGGGAACAATTGCGTGCTTTGGTCTGGTAACCATATTGGTCATCATGGAGTGATTGGAGACCATGTATTTTTTACTTCGCACGTAGTATTATCAGGTCGTTGTACTGTAGGTAATAATTGTTTTTTTGGAGTAAATGCCACTATTAGAGATAAGGCTACTTTAGGTAAAGGAACACTTATCGCGATGGGGGCAAATTTAACAAAGCAGCTAACAAGCGATTGGTCGATTTGGAAAGGAAACCCAGCAAAAGAAGCTGGAGTTTTAAGTAAAGACATTAATATTTGATGAGCTGGAAAAAGAAGGGTCTTATTTATGTTCCCGATGGGAGCAAAGAGTGGGCAACATCACATGCACATGTTGTATGCGTTGATAACTCTTATGACGATATTGTAAGAGTGTATTATTCTGCTAGGGACTCCAAAGGTAGGTGTATGGCATCTTACCTAGATTTGGATGCAAATGACCTGTCAAAAGTAATATATGTTAATGGGGAGCCTATTTTGGAATTAGGAGTGCCAGGGACTTTCGACGATTGTGGTATCATGCCTACTTGGTTTATCAAAACTCCAGAAGAAATGAGGTTATACTACATCGGCTGGAACGTGAGAAATACAATTCCATACCATAATTCTTTGGGTTATGCTGTTTCACAAGATGGAGTGAATTTCCAAAAGGCATTTGATGGACCGGTAATAGATAGAATTCCTACAGAGCCTCAGTTTAGCGGATCAGCTTGTGTACTTTTTGATCAAGGTATTTATAAAATGTGGTACCTCAACTGTACACATTGGCATACAGCTGTAGATGGCAAACTAGAACCATCTTACCATATCAAGTACGCAGAGTCGCCTGATGGTATTTATTGGAAGCGTGAAGGGAAGGTGGCAATTGACTATTTTCATCCAAATGAAGGAGGAATTTCAAGGCCTTCTGTTTTGATTGAGGACGGAATTTATAAAATGTGGTTTTCTTACAGAGGGGAAGAGGATTACAGAGATAATACCAAAAATAGCTACAGGATAGGCTATGCAGAATCAGAAGACGGGATAGCGTGGCAACGAAAAGATGATGAAGTAGGAATTGATATTTCGGAATCAGGCTGGGACTCCCAAATGATAGAATACCCTTTGGTTTTCAATCATAAAGACGAAAAAATACTTTTTTATAACGGAAATGGATTCGGAAGGTCAGGGTTTGGATATGCTGTTTACCAACAATGAGTCGCTTCTTAATGAACTCAATAAAAATGAGTTTACAAATTACAAGCTACAAAAGCCATTAGTAAGTATTTGCTTGATTACTTATAATCATGCACGGTTTTTAAAAATCAGTCTTGATTCGATTTTTTCGCAAAAGACAGATTTTGATTTCGAAGTTATTATAGGAGATGACTGTTCTCAGGATGGAACACAGGAGATTATTAAACCCTATTTGGAACAATTTCCAGATAAAGTTAAGTGCTTTTTTCATCCCAAAAACTTGAGCAAAACGTATACACAGTTTACTCCTGGAAAATTGAACTTTGTCCACGGTTTGTATAATTGCTCTGGTAAATATGTTGTGCATGTAGAAGGAGACGATTACTTTACAAGCGAGCTCAAGCTACAAACTCAGGTAGATTTCATGGAATCCAACCCGACTTATGCAGCATGTTTTCACAACTCATTAATGAAGTTTGAGGATGGAAGTTCTCAAATAGATTACCTGATCAATCCTCCAGATCAAAAAAGCGTTATCACGGCCGAAGATTTACTTGCTGAGCGTGAAATGTGGTTTATGGCTACTGCAGCTGTAATGTTTAAGAGAGAGGTTGTGAATCATCTGGCTGATTGGTTTGGGAGATCAAAAAGTGGCGACATACCTTTATATGTTCTTCTTTCGCAAATAGGCCCTATAGGATATATTCCGAAAGAAATGAGTGTATATCGCAGGCATGACGCAGGAATGAGCTATACGGATAACAGACATCATGCAGACTTTGTATTGAATCGGATGTTCATGTATAAGCATTTGAACAGGCAAACGAAAAAGAAATATAATCATCTGATAAAACCCATTCAAGCTGAGTTTTATGAGTTTTTGGCTGAGTCAGACAGGTATCAACATTCCACCTTTAATCGAATGAAATTTATGATTAGGTCTATGTGGATGGGAGGAACTGGCGGTGAACTGAAAGACAAGTTGGAGAAAATGTTCTCTCCCGCAGACTTATTAAAATTGAAAAGAATACTCAACAAACTTAAAATTATAGGTTAATGCTAACAATAGTAGGTGGAGGAATGACTGGTTTGGCTGCAGCATATTTAGCTGCAAAAGCTGGTGAAAAAGTCACAATAGTAGAGGGAAGCGACAAGATTGGTGGTTTATTGAATACTTTTGAAATAGGAGGAAACCAACTTGAGCACTATTACCACCACTTTTTTACGCAAGATGCTGAGCTTCACTGGTTGTTGAAAGAACTTGGTATTGCAGATCAAACCGTATACAAGAAAACCACAATGGGGGTTTTTAGGAACGGGAAAATCTATAATTTCAATGGACCACTTGATCTACTTAAGTTTTCTCCAGTTAATATTTTTGACAAAGTTAGATTTGGACTTACTTCTATCTTCCTAGGCAAATTTGCAAAATGGAGAGAGAACGAAAATGTGTCAACACTTCAATGGTTTTATAAATGGGCAGGTAAGGGAATGACTGATGCCCTTTGGAGACCGATGCTTGAAATCAAGTTTGGCCCATATGCCGATAAAGTACCTTTGGCATGGATGATAGGTCGTTTGGCACAGAGACTGAACTCTCGTAAAGGTGGGGACGAAAGGTTAGCCTATATAAATGGAAGTTGGAAAACACTTTTAGATACAATAAAGGCCAAACTTACTGAAATGGGAGTTGAAATACTCACAAATCAGCCTCTGGAAGAAATTATTCAAGAAAATGGATCAGTAAAAGCTATTAGAACTAGAGATCGTAAAATAGAAGGAGGGAAGTTTTTAGTCACGATTCCATCTATTTACTTTGATAAGGTAAAGGGCTTGCCTTTAGCTTTTGGCGGGAAAGATGTTGAGTATTTTGGTGCGGTATGTACAATTTTAGAGCTTAAAGAATCTCTGAGCTCAATATATTGGATGAATGTAGCTGATGAAGGTTTTCCATTTGGTGGAGTAATAGAGCACACAAATATGATTGACAAAAGCGAGTATAATGGCTCACATATTGTCTATTTGTCTCGATATTTCGCAATGAGCGAAGACCTTGCAAATATGAACCAAGAAGAAATAAAAGCTCGAATGATTCCTCCATTGAAACGAATCAATCCAGATTTCTCCGAAGACTGGATCAAAAATGTATTTGTTTTTAAAACCAATACAGCCGCCACGGTATGTGATCTTAACTTCTCACAGAAAGTACCTTCATGCAAAACAGAACTGGAGAATCTTTATGTTGCCAATATGACACATATCTATCCTGACGAAAGGAGTACAAACAACTCAATTCGTGTTGCCGCTGAAGCTTGCAAAGTCATGGGAATTGATGCTTCGCAAGTTCCTTACGGAGCTTCACTTTCTGGTCAAATTGCGTTTTGATCAGCCATCTTCTTGTTTTTGAGTCCTTTCATTAGCAGGAATATTCCGAATAAGACCATAGGGATACTAAGTATCTGACCCATGTTCAGCTTCATACCTTCTTCAAATGCTACCTGATTTTCTTTCAAAAATTCGTAAAAGAACCTAAGTCCAAATATCCAAATAAAGAAAATACCAGAAAGCAGTCCGTCTGGTGTCTTAGATTTGTATTTGTTCCATATAGCGTACAAAATAAAGAATAATACCAGGCAAGAGAGGGCCTCATATAATTGCGAAGGATGACGAGGTACCGCAGGTAGGTATTCGAAGTTTTTCATGAACGTAAATGCCCATGGCACATCAGTTGGCTTACCTACAATCTCGGAGTTCATCAAGTTTCCAAAACGTATAAAGAATCCCGTTAAGGCAACTACTATCGCTATTCTATCAACAATCCATAGGTAAGTTTGATCTTTTCTATTTCTAGCGTATAGCCATAAAGCGAATACAATTCCAAAACCAGCACCATGACTAGCCAGACCAGCGTACGGAGGAATGAGCATGTCGGCAATAAATTTTAATGGGTCTTCTGAGAAGTGATTTCCTTCATAAAATACGTAATGACCAATACGAGCACCCAAAACTGTTGAAAGTATCATGGTAATGAGTAAGGCATCCATGTCTTTTTCAGATTTGCCTTCAGTTTTGAATATCTTGGTCATTATTTGATAGCCTACCAAAAAACCACCAGCGAAAAACAAGCCGTACCATCGTAATTCGAAGCTTCCTATTTTAAAAATGGTTGGATCAACATCCCATACTATCTGAGCTAAGGTCATAAATTGTGGTTTTTGTTGTAAAAATAGACCTTTGATCTAAAACAAACCAAAATTCTTGTGATTCTTATCTCTTTTATTCAATTTTGAATCTGATATGAATGCTACCAGACAAATCTCTTCTATTGGTACACGACGAATTCTCCGCTGAAATAGCGGACCCTTCTTATTATATTAAATTTTTCAATTCAATTTTTTTCAAATGGACCCAATCAAGGTTGGAATTATTGGTGGTGCAGGTTACACCGGCGGCGAACTTTTAAGAATATTAATTTATCACCCAAATGTAGAAGTGGTATTTGTAAATTCTACAAGCCAAAATGGTAAAAAGGTTTGGGAGACGCATAAGGACTTATTTGGCAGTACAGATTTAGTATTTACAAATGAACAAAACTTTAAACTGGCTGATGTGCTTTTTCTTTGCTCTGGTCATGGTTTCTCTGTGAAGTTTTTCAAAGAGAATGCAGTTTCTTCTAAAATTAAGATAGTTGACCTCAGTGCCGATTTTAGAGACGAGAGCGATGATTTTGTTTATGGTCTGCCTGAGCTACAAAGAGAAAGTATTGCAAAGGCAAATAAAATTGCGAATCCAGGCTGCTTTGCTTCTAGTATTGAATTGGCACTTTTGCCACTTGCTAAAGCAGGGCTAATTAATCAGGATGTGCATGTTAGTGCAATTACGGGCTCTACTGGTGCTGGACAATCATTAAGTAATACTTCTCATTTTAGCTGGAGGAATAGTAACATTTCAGTTTACAAAGCTTTTGCTCATCAGCACTTAAAAGAGATTCGCCAAACTGTTGTTGCCCTTCAAGCAGGATTTAATTCTGATATCAATTTTATTCCATATCGAGGAAATTTCACTCGCGGTATAATGGCAAATGTATATACGCCTTTTGAAGGAAAGTTGGAAGATGCGATGGAGTTATATTCAAAGTTTTACGAGAGCCATCCTTTCACATCTGTGACGAGTTCCAATATTGACCTTAAAATGGTTGTGAACACCAATAAGTGTATTATTCAATTGCAAAAACATGGGAAGCAATTATTGATCACAAGTATTATTGATAATTTAACAAAAGGTGCCTCTGGGCAAGCAGTTCAAAATATGAATTTGATGTTTGGACTGAAAGAAACAACAGGACTAGGACTTAAATCTGTGGGATTTTAATTCCATTAATAAATAGAAAATGAAACCATTCAACGTTTATCCTTTATACGACATTACTCCTGTAAAAGCTCTAGGTAGCACCCTTTGGGACGATAAAGGAGTAGAATACCTTGACCTTTATGGCGGCCATGCTGTAATCTCTATTGGTCATTCTCATCCTCATTATGTAAAAGCCATTCAAGAGCAAGTTGCTCGTTTAGGTTTTTACTCAAATAGTGTTCAGATTCCACAACAAATAGAACTAGCAGAAAAGCTTGGGGAGCTATGTGGAATGCCGGAGTATGACCTTTTTCTTGCAAACTCAGGAGCTGAGGCTAATGAAAATGCGTTGAAATTGGCTTCTTTCCATACGGGAAGAAAAAAAATCATATCGTTTAGTAAGGGTTTTCACGGAAGAACATCAGCGGCTGTTGCGGTTACAGATAATCCTTCAATCAAAGCTCCAATAAACGATGATTCGCATGTAGTGATTTTGCCGTTTAATGATGTGGAGGCTGTTAAGGCTACAATTGACAATGAAACATGTGCAGTTATTGTTGAAGGAATTCAGGGAGTAGGTGGAATTCAAGTAGCTACTGATGAATTCATGCATGCCATAAGAAATGCTTGTGACGAACATGGTGCTGTTTTCATCCACGATAGTGTGCAGTGTGGATATGGACGTTCAGGAAAATTTTTCACATTTCAGCATTCGGGTGTTATGCCAGATATTGTCTCTATGGCAAAGGGAATGGGTAATGGTTTTCCAATTGGTGGAATATTGATTTCTCCCAAATTTGAAGCTAAATATGGAATGTTGGGGACCACTTTTGGTGGAAATCACTTGGCTTGTGCAGCAGCAATAGCTGTCGTTGATGTGATTAAAGAAGAAGGTTTAATAGCCAATGTCACAAAACTCGGTGAAGAGTTAATTAAAGAGCTAAAAACTTTACCAAATATCAAAGAAGTAAGAGGGCAAGGCTTGATGATAGGGATTGAGCTGAATGAACCCGCTAAGGAAATTCGTTCGAAACTTCTATTTGAAGATCATCTTTTTACTGGAGTTTCAGGAACTCATACAATAAGATTACTTCCTAGCTTAGGAGTGAAAAAGGAAGAATTGGATCGCTTTGTGGTCGCTTTAAAGAAGTATTTATAAAATTTGCCTGTGCGAACTCAATGTTCGCACAGGCAAGTTATTTTTATTTGATATACTTCACGTATATCCAAAGAGATAAGGCAGATCCAACTGTAGCCAAAATAATACTGCCTATGTTTAAGCCAGTAACGCTACCAACACCCAAGAACCTTCCAATATAGCCTCCAACTCCAGCACCAATGATGCCAAGAAGTAAAGTTTGAAGCCAACTCATAGCTGGTTCTTCTTTTATTAGTAATTTGCCAAGTGCACCAGCAATCAGCCCAACGAATATCCAAGAAAATAGTCCCATAATTTTACCAGAAAAAAGCGTATAAAAACGCTGTGATTAAACAAACAATAATTGCACTGATGTTGAACGCAGGGGAGGTATTGAAAATACCCTTCGTTAGCTGTATCGCCTTAGAATCATCATTTCCTTTGCCTTCAATCCAGCTTATAAGAATAGTCAATATTATCGCTAAAACAGCGGTGATTCCCATTTGATGCATAAAAGGAATATTCACGAAAATACTTGAATCTGACCATCCATTAGGTGCTACTTTAAAGTAAAGAGCAATTGGCACAGATAAAATTACCCCCCAGATTGCACCGTTGTTGGTTGCTTTTTTTACAAATAAACCACAAATAAATACGGCCAATATGCCTGGACTTACAACTCCAGTGTACTCTTGAATAAATTGAAAGGCTTGCCCTAGGTTTCCTAGCAGCGGTGCAATAACGATAGCGATAAGTAATGCCACCAAGCCAGAAATTCTTCCAACATTTACGGTTTGTTTATCAGTAGCATTTGGGTTTATCAATGGACGATAAATATCCATAGTAAAGATCGTTGAAGTTGAGTTAAGCATAGAGGCTAATGAAGAAACAATAGCGGCAGCGAGTGCAGCAAGTACCAAGCCCTTAAGTCCTGTTGGTACAAAAGAACTAATCAACCAAGGAGCTGCATTATCATTGATAAATGTTCCATCGGGTCTTACAAAACTTGGATCCGCAGAAGCTGTTGTCATTGCTCCAGTTGGGTCAAGATTCATAACGTAGGCAACAATTCCAGGAACAACAACGATAAGAGGAATAATCAACTTCAAAAAAGCGGCGAATGCAATCCCTTTTTGCGATTCTTCTAGGCTCTTAGCCGCAAGAGTTCTTTGGATAATGTATTGGTTGAAACCCCAATAGTATAGGTTTGCAACCCACATTCCACCTACAATTACTGCAATTCCGGGTAAATCCCACCATGCATCTTTTCCGTCAGGAGTTAATATTTCTCCTTTTTCTAGAATCATTGAAAACTTCTCTGGAACAACTTCGTAAATCTTTTTAAGACCTGCGAAGAAGCCAGCACCTTCAGATACGTGATCCAATGCAATTGCAGTTGTAATCAATCCTCCAATAACCAAAAGAACAACTTGAATCACATCTGTCCAAGCGACAGCTGATAAGCCTCCCCACAGTGAATATGCAGCAGCAAAAGCCGCTAAGCCAATGATGCTAATCATAACAAGGCTGCCGTCACCATTACCTATAATGGTATCCATTGCTTTTGAGCCTAGGTACAATACAGTAGTTAGGTTAACAAACACAAATAGAGCGATCCAAAAAATCGCTAAAATAGTCTTAAGGTTAGTACTAAACCTTTTTTCTACAAACTCAGGAATTGTATAAAGCCCTTTCTCTATAAAAATGGGTAAAAAGTATTTTCCAACAATCAATAATGTGATTGCTGCCATCCATTCGTAAGAAGCAATGGCCAATCCAATTGCAAACCCAGAGCCAGTCATTCCGATAAATTGCTCTGCTGAAATGTTTGCTGCAATTAATGAAGCTCCAATCGCCCACCATGGGAGTGATTTTCCGGCTAAAAAGTAGTCTTCAGCACTTTTTTCTTTGCCATCTTTATTTCTGGAAACATAAAGTCCAATGGCCAAAATAACCACGGCATAAAGTACAAAAATGACATAATCTAAAGTTTCAAATTTCATGAGTTAGGGCTTTTAGGTTAGTTCGGAATTTCAAATGTAGCAAAAGTCTTGAAATGTTTCGATTGAATTGGTTGTTATGTCTATTAATATGGAACTTAGAATTAAAGATACTTTTAATAAGGAATTACCCGCTGATCCTATTTTAGAAAACTCAAGAAGGCAAGTAAAAAAAGCTTGTTTCTCTTTTGTTTCTCCGAAAATACCCTCCAATCCGAAATTAATTCATGTTTCGAATGAAATGGCGAATGAGATTGGCCTGAATGACAGTGATATTAAATCAGATGAATTTCTAGCTTATTTCTCTGGGTTAAAAACCATCCCAAATTCAAGACCCTATGCAATGTGCTATGGTGGGCATCAATTTGGGAACTGGGCTGGGCAGCTAGGTGATGGAAGAGCGATTAATTTAGCTGAGGTCGAGCATAAGCATAAACATTGGGCTTTACAATTGAAAGGGGCAGGGGCAACGCCATATTCACGTACTGCTGATGGCTTAGCCGTTTTGCGGTCTTCAATAAGGGAGCATTTATGTAGCGAGGCAATGTTCCATTTAGGGGTTCCTACAACACGTTCATTGTCTTTAGCACTAACGGGTGACCAAGTACTCCGAGATGTCTTATATGATGGCAATCCGGCGTACGAGAAAGGTGCAGTGGTTTGTAGAGTAGCCCCTTCTTTTATTCGCTTTGGTAATTTTGAAATTTTCTCGTCTAGAGAAGATGCTCAAACATTAAAACAGCTTACAGATTTTACAATTAAACACTTTTATCAAGAGATAAATCAAGAAGGGAAGGATAAATATTTGGCATTTTTTCAGAAAGTTGTAAGTAGAAGTATGAAAATGGTGCTCGACTGGCAAAGGGTTGGTTTTGTACACGGTGTGATGAATACAGACAATATGTCGATCCTGGGTTTAACTATTGATTATGGCCCTTATGGTTGGATGGAGGATTATGATCCTTCTTGGACTCCGAATACTACAGATAGGCAAAATAGGCGTTATCGCTTCGGAAATCAACCTAGGATTGTACTTTGGAATTTGGTGAAATTGGCCAATGCACTTTATCCTTTGGTAGAAGAAGCTAAGCCATTTGAAGAAATACTGGAACAGTATCAAGTAGACTTTCAAACCGGATTCTTGGAAATGATGCGATCAAAGCTGGGGCTAAAAAGTCAACTTGAAAAAGATCAAGAGTTGATTGATCAATTGGATGATGTCTTGCGGTTAATAGAAACGGACATGACTATTTTCTTTCGCCTTTTAAGTAGTGTGGAGGCATCTACAGCGAATCCACTTGAAGTCATTAATGAAGCATTTTATAAGCCTGAAGAGTTAGATAGCAAAGTGCTTGAAAAATGGGAGTTCTGGATGAATTCATACCAAGAGAGGCTTTTGAAAGAGGGCCAGCCTGCTGAAGAACGAATAGAGTTGATGAGGAAGAATAACCCCAAATATGTACTTAGAAACTATATGGCACAACTAGCCATTGACAAGGCTGACGAAGGCGATTATAGCTTAATAGCTGAGTTACACGAAATGCTAAAAAAGCCGTATGACGATCAAATTGAATATCAAAAATGGTTTGCCAAAAGACCAGATTGGGCAAGAGTAAAAGTGGGTTGTTCTATGCTTTCTTGTAGTTCTTAACTTAAGAGTATAGTTCCTTTGTTTAGCGAACGTTGCCCTTTTTCAGTTGCGAAGTATGAATTGCGACCGTGAAGTACTAATTCGTCATGAAAGAAAACCACGTCGTTTTTGCGAAGTAAAACCTCAGAAACTAAGCCTGACTTAACAATTCTAGTTTCTAAGAAATTATGAAAACGCTCAAATAAGTCTTTCTCTTCTGCAGAGTTTTCAGGATCTCCACAATAGTAATTCCAATTGAAATGATACTTGTCTCCCTTCTTTTTTAAGATTGGAGAGTTCTTAAATTGTGGGCCTTTCGAAAACTTGATGGTGTGGGACTGAATATCGTTTAGTAACTCATTTTCACCCGCCATTTCAAGTAATTCTACGACCTTGTTAGCATCAATAAAAACTGTAGCACCTCCTAGCTTAGCCTGACTCACGCAATAAAAGAACTGTACGTTTTCTTCAATATTTTCGTAAGATGCATCTGTGTGAAGTGGTTGGGCTACCGGAGCAGACCTATACTTATCTTTAATAGCGGGATCATATGTAATGTCAACCCACCTTTTACCAGTAGGGTTGCCAGTAATGAGGTCCTCGTCAATGTCGTGTATCTTCCCAATTTGATCAGTGAACTTTGTGAAAAACTCAAGTGGTTCTTCTTCTAGTCCATAATCACGGAGAACTATTACTTTATATTTTTTAATCAATTCCGTCATCTCCTGAGGAGAATAATTGATGTCTTTATATGTCTTCTCTATTAAAAACTCCATAAGATGCTTTTCAATTACTAATAATGATTGTCAAAGATATTCTTTCTTCAAAGGATATACCAATTCTTCAATCTCAAAATTACATAAACCCTTTTAGTCAGGTTAATAACTAGAAATATTTTAGTGTTTTATTAAGAATAGTGTACTCGGAGGGGGAGTTGGTAATGCTGATTCTTTATCCCTGTTTTTACCTAAGGACTCCCACTGCAATTCATATGAATGTCCATCAGTGGAATGTCCCATGTCATTCGCTTTTTGACTGATCAATTTATTGAAAACGCCACTTTCAGGTTTTGTTTCAGAGTAAATTTCATCGGTTACAGTTAAGCTATTATCAACAACAATTTTACCATTTCCATATTTGATGTGCCAAAAGCTAACTTCGAAATTTTTCTGGTTGATTAGTTCTAGTTTTTTAATTTTTAGCTCACTATTTATACTACCGTTTCCAGAGAATTCCCATCGGTAATCCCAGTTTGTCAATTGTTTTGTATTCCAAGTATTGTTCTCAAAGCGGCTACAATAGAGCTGAATGTTTCCCGAACTGTCGTATTTATGAAACACAAACGTTGGTTTTTTGTCCTTATCCAAGCAAAACCTAAAACCACCATTAATTAGGCCTCCTTTTGGTTGAGTTGGGTCTGCAATTACTCTTTTTTCGTTGGCGGTAATGGGTAAAGTTAAAGCTTCATTTTTTGCTGTGTACCAATTTATAAGGTCTGGGCTTTTCATATATGATAGGTCGTGGTTGGTAGAGCAATCAGGTGTATCTCTCCATACCCAAGAAGTGTGATAATAACCATCGGAGCCAAGTTTTGGTAAGGAGATGTAGGCGTTCATTTGACCTTGGCCATCTGTCAAGGGAGTATCAAGCAGTCTTGTCCATTTTTTGCTTTTGGAATTGTAGAGGTTATAAATTTGATTTCCGTTTCCACTACCTCCGTCTCTATAAGTGAATAGCAAATTGCCATCTTTAGTAGTCATAAATTGAGGATAAGTACATCTTAACTCTTCTTTTCCAGTCATAGTCGAAACTCTTTTTAAAGAGCTAATATCTCTCGGCTTATCTCCTTTGAAATAAATTAGAGGTACGGCATGCATATTCCCGGAAAGGTGAATGTAACCGTCGCTATCAATTCCTATTGTGACATAGTTGTGGCTATCCCAGCCAAGGATGGTTTCAGGGCTTTTTGGTAGAATTGTAATATTAAATTTATTTTCATTTAGCTTTCTTTGTCCAACGGTCATACGCCTTTCGGAGTTGTAGTAGGCGACGTATTGGTAGTCGCCATCACTGAGTAAAGAAAACCCAACTTGATGTCCAGACCAAACTTTGTCTATTTCAATTCGGTTTTGGGCATAGCTCGAGAAAGCCGCTAATAATAAAATGGCTGCAAAAAATCGCATTATGTAAATTTGTATTTGATTGAATAAATATAAATTGAAGATAAGGTTTTCTTCTTCTTGAAGCAAAATCTATGAGTTACATTGAATTGTCATTTTTAAACATGACATTAATCATGAGAGGAATTGAAATAATGCCGCATTTTCGCAGCTGTAAACAGCATAAATGATTTTATAAATGAGCAAGGGAATATATATTGCCACAACTGGCCCCAATAGTGGAAAATCAATCGTATCGATTGGAATGATGCAGCTGTTACTTGGCAAGGCTGCAAAAATTGGCTATTTCAGGCCAATAATTGATGACCAGCGTGAAGGTAAAATGGATAATCATATTCGAACAATGATTAACCACTTCGAATTAAATATTAATCCTAAAAATGCATATGCATATACCCGAAGTGAGATTATTCAACTTAAAAACCAAGGTAAGGAGGGGCAGATCGTTAACCGTATCATTGATAAGTATAAAGCACTTGAAGATAATTTCGATTTCATTTTAGTTGAAGGAACTGATTTCTCAGGAGAGGGGTCAATTATAGAGTGGGATATCAATGTTCTTATTGCTAAAAACCTTGGAATACCTGCAATTATATTAGCATCTGGAGTAGGGAAAACTTTGGAGGAGTTAAGTGGGAACTTGCAAATCGCTTATGATTCTTTCCAAGAAAATGGTGTTCAGGTTTTAATGGCCATTGCCAATAAGGTTCAGCCAGAAAATATCGAAAAAGTAAAAACAGTATTAGATTCATGTATTCCTCCTAGTGTATTAAAAGAGGTTATTCCGCAAAATACAACTCTGGCTTTCCCGTCTCTAAAAGAGATAGTGGATGAACTAAATGCTAAAGTACTTTTTGGCGAATCATACCTAAATAATCAAGCTGGCAATTTTAGCGTAGGGGCTATGCAGCTAAGGAATTACTTAACACACTTGAAAGAAAGTAGCCTTGTTATAACTCCTGGCGATCGAGCTGATATAATTTTGGGAGCCCTGCAAGCGAACTTATCTGCGAACTATCCATCAATTTCTGGTATTGTGCTTACGGGAGGATTAATTCCCGAAGAGTCTATTTTGAAGTTAATTGAAGGCTTGTCGGATGTTGTCCCAATTATATCTGTACAAGAAGGGACTTTCTCTATTACCAATAGGATTGGTGATATAAAACCAAGGGTTTATGCGGAAAATGTCGAGAAAATAAGGATATCGAAGCAGGTATTTGAGCAGAATGTAAATGTAGAGGAGCTTGCCAATCGACTGATTACATTTCAGGCTAGTGGTATTACACCAAGAATGTTTCAATATAATCTTGTTAAACGAGCACAAAGTAAAAAGAAACATATTGTTCTTCCCGAAGGCTACGACGAAAGAATACTTAACGCGGCTTATCAATTACTCGAATCTGGAGCTGTTGATTTAACGCTGCTCGGCGATAGGAGCAAGATTGCGGCATTATTAGTTAATCTTGATATTCCATTGGATTTAGATAAGCTTAATGTTATCAATCCTACGGATTCTGATAAGTTTGATGAATATGCTAACACACTATATGAACTTAGAAAACATAAGAACCTGAACCTTGCAATGGCCCGTGACTTGATGGAAGATGTTTCCTATTTTGGAACAATGATGGTTTATTTGGGAGATGCAGATGGTATGGTATCTGGAGCAGTTCATACAACACAACACACTATTCGACCAGCTTTACAATTTGTGAAAACGAAGCCTGGAGTTTCTGTTGTTTCTTCAGTGTTTTTCATGTGTCTGCCAGATAGAGTAACCGTATATGGAGATTGTGCAATAAACCCTAATCCAACTGCGGAAGAACTTGCTGAAATAGCTATATCTTCGGCAGAAACAAGTGTATCATTCGGAATTGATCCTAAAATAGCTATGTTGTCCTACTCGTCAGGGACATCAGGTGTAGGTGCGGATGTGGATATTGTAAGAAAAGCAACTGAGATTGTAAAGCAAAAAAGACCAGATTTGAAAGTCGAAGGGCCTATTCAATACGATGCCGCGGTAGATATGAAGATAGGAAAAAGTAAACTGCCAGACTCTGAGGTTGCTGGTCAAGCGAGTATTTTTATTTTCCCTGACCTAAACACTGGAAATAATACCTACAAAGCCGTCCAAAGAGAAACGGGTGCTTTGGCAATAGGCCCTATACTACAAGGCCTAAATAAGCCGGTGAATGATCTGAGTAGGGGCTGTACCGTAATAGATATTTTTAACACTGTGATTATCACTGCCATTCAGGCCCAAGGAGAATAATATGAATATTTTAGTTTTAAATTCTGGGAGTTCTTCAATCAAATATCAAGTGATTGAGATGCCTAGTAGAGAGGTGCTGTGCTCAGGCTTATTAGAAAGGATTGGTCATGCCGATGCTCAAGTTTCTCATAAACCCAATAGAGGTGGGTTGAAAAAGGAATTGGAGATTTTGGATCATAAGGCAGGACTTGCATTGATAGCTTCCATAATTATGGACGAAAGTTATGGTGTGATCCGAGATCCTACAGATATTCATGCTGTTGGACACAGGGTTGTTCATGGGGGTGATCAATTTTCCAATACGGTATTAATAAACGAAGATGTTAAAGATCAAATTCAGAAGTTTTGCTCCTTAGCACCGCTACACAACCCGGCGAATTTACAAGGCATATTAATGGCTGAAGAAGTTTTTGAAAGTGCAATACAAGTAGCTGTTTTCGATACTGCTTTTCATCAATCGATCTCTAGAAAAGCGTATACTTATGCTATTCCAAGAAAACTGACTGGTGAAATAGGGATAAGGCTTTATGGGTTTCATGGAACTAGTCATAAATATGTGTCGCAAAAAGCTATTGATTATTTAGGTGTAAAGAGTAACAAGATTATTACAATTCACTTAGGAAATGGGTGTAGTGTTACTGCTGTTAAAAATGGAAAGAGCTTTGATCATAGTCTTGGGTTTAGTCCATTGAATGGATTGGTAATGGGAACAAGGAGCGGTGATATAGATCACTCTATTATTTTTCATTTAGTAGATAATTTGGGTTACGACCTTGCCACAGTTAGCAAAATGCTGATTAAGGAAAGCGGGATGTTGGGGCTTACTGGCTTTAGTGACCTAAGAGATATTCAAAGTGCCGCTGAGAATGGAAATGAAGATTGTAAGCTTGCTTTAGAGATAAATTCTTATCGAATAAAGAAATACATTGGTGCTTATGCAAGTGCGATGAATGGTTTAGATGCCATAGTTTTTACTGCTGGTATTGGAGAAAACTCTAATTTGTTGCGTTCGATGGTTTGCTCTGAAATGGATTTTTTGGGAATCGAAATAAACGAAAGTAAAAACAGCGAAAAGCTTGATGAGCTCATAGATGTTAGTGGTAGTGGTGCTAAAGTGAAAACATTGGTAATTGCCACAAATGAGGAGCTCGAAATTGCTGAACAAACTTTTGATTTGCTAGCATAAGTTTATTGAGTTTTAAATGTGTAATTTAGTTTTTCAACAATTTTTTGAATGAAAAAACTAAGCATACATATATTATTTTTCCTAGTCGGTAATTTTGTCTTGGGGCAATCTGCCATTATCCATCAGGTTTTATATTTAGATTTTGAAATTCAATCTTTGAGTGAAAAGTCACCAGAAAATCCATTTACGGATTATAGACTTCAAGTAGAGTTTAAGAATGGGAAGAGTACATTTTCTGTGCCAGGGTATTTTGCGGCCGATGGAAAGTCAGCTGAGTCTAGTGCAAGTGAAGGTAGGATTTGGAGAGTGAACTTTACACCTAATCAGGTTGGAAATTGGACATATGCCGTTTCTTTCAAAAAAGGAAAAAACATTGCTGTTGATGACGATGCATATACGGGTATAGCTGTTACTCCACATGATGGGAAAACTGGAGTAATTCAGATAACGGCCGCTTCTACTGAAGTAAAAGGTTTTGAGAATTCTGGTCGGTTGAAGTATAACAATAGTCGTTACTTATTCACAGAAGATGGGAAGCCATTCTTAAAGTTTGGCACAAATTCTCCAGAGAACTTTTTAGCATATAATAAGTTTGACGCGACTTACCCTTATGATCCCAGAAAGTCGTTTCCAAAAACATGGGAGCCTCATGTTAAAGACTGGAAAGTAGGAGACCCAACTTGGCAGGGGGATAAAGGAAAAGGGATAATCGGAGCATTGAATTATTTGGCATCTAAAGGTATGAACTGTGTTTATGCTTTAACCCTAAATATTGAAGGTGATGCAAGAGATGTTTGGCCATTTATAAGCCATGAGAAAAAAGATTTTCTGAGATACGATGTGAGTAAGTTAGCACAATGGGATATTGTAATAAGCCATGCCGAAAAGCTAGGTATTGTGATGAATCTCGTTACACAGGAGAAAGAAAACGAATTGATTTTAGATGACGGATATACAGGTTTGGAGCGAAAGCTGTATTACAGAGAATTGATCGCAAGGTTTGGACATCATAAGAATATTATTTGGAATATGGGCGAAGAGAACGGACAAGTTGAGTTTTGGCCACAAGGTCAAAATGATCAACAACGTTTCTCCATGATAAGGTATCTCAAAGATCATGATCCATACAAGAATGTGTTAGTAATTCACACCATGTCTGAAGAAGATCATCGAGTTCATATTTTGGAAGGTTTATTAGCTTTCGATCGATTGGATGGATTGTCTATGCAAGTTTCGAATGTTTATAACATTCACCATGATTTCAAAAACTGGAGCAATAGATCGGCATCTAAAGGAAGACCTTGGATCATGATGATGGATGAGATTGGGCCTTGGCATACGGGAACTAGAACGGATGCTGACGACCCAAAACATGATACCTTAAGGCTAGAAGTGCTTTGGGGAACCCTTATGGCGGGAGGTGCCGGCGTGGAGTGGTATTTCGGATGGTTAATGTCTCCTCACGACTTAAATGCTGAAGACTGGAGAAGCAGGAATAATATATGGGAGCAGTCGGCTGTAGCTCACGAGTTTTTCAAACAAATACCTTTTACCGAAATGTCCACTGCGGATCAGTTAATTACAAATCCGAAAGATTATTGTTTTGCAAAAGACGGTGAAGTTTATGCTATCTATTTAAAGCATGGTGGTACAACTAGCCTTAACTTGAGCAAGCATAAAGGGAGATTTGTCATCAAATGGTATAATCCCAGAACTGGCGGGAAGATGCAAATAGGTTCCAAGGCTGAGCTAACGGGTGGTGATTTAGAGAATATTGGAACTCCGCCAAGTGACATGACTGAGGATTGGGCTATTTTGATTACAAAGAAGTAGTTGAGATAAGACTTTTTAAAGAGGGAAGGTTTAGAACTGCACTTCCCGAAAAAAATATATAATTTTGAAGCAAAATAAGAATACTTAAACTACTCTCAAATGGCATACGGTTTACTGAAAGGAAAGAAAGGAATTATCTCAGGTGCATTAGATGAAAACTCTATTGCTTGGAAAGCAGCACTAAAAGCTCATGAAGAAGGAGCACAAATTGTGCTTACCAATGCTCCAATAGCAATGAGAATGGGTAAAATTAATGAATTAGCAGAAATGGTTGGTGCGGAAATCGTACCGGCAGATGCTACTTCAGTGGAGGATTTGACTACACTTTATGAAAAGTCGACTGAAATTTTGGATGGAAAGATGGACTTTGTATTGCACTCTATCGGAATGTCTCCTAATATCCGTAAAGGGAGAGAGTATGGTGACCTCAATTATGATTGGTACCTAAAGAGCATCGATATTTCAGCTTTATCTTTTCATAAATTCATGCACGTTGCCGAAAAGCTAGATGCACTTAATGAGTGGGCTTCAGTTGTAGGCTTGTCTTACATAGCTGCTCAAAGAACTTATCCATTTTATACTGATATGGCAGATGCCAAGGCAGTTTTGGAGTCTATTGCTAGGGGATATGGTTATAGATTGGGGAAAGCAAAAAATGTAAGGGTAAATACAATATCTCAGTCACCTACACCAACTACTGCTGGTGCTGGGATTGGAGGTTTTGATTCGTTTTACGAGTTTGCAGAGAAGATGTCTCCATTAGGAAATGCAACGGCAGAAGATTGTGCGAACTATATCATTATGCTATTTAGTGATCTTACTAAAATGGTTACAATGCAGAATCTATTCCATGATGGTGGTTATTCTAATACAGGTATATCAGAAGAGATTATAGAGATGATGGGGAAGTAATTTGGCTTTCTCCATTACCAAATATTGAAAAAGTCAACATGCTTTTGCACGTTGACTTTTTTGTAACCGACCTCTATATTTTTTAGTGACTCGCAGCGTAATCAATTACTTGTTGCCATACTCTGAATAAATTTCCAGAACATATTTTTTCAATATCGCTTTCGCTATAGCCCTTTTCTAAAAGCAGTTTTAGGATATTTGGATAGTCAGCGACATCTTTTAATCCCGTAGGTAGACTGTCGCCCACTCCGTCGAAATCAGAGCCAAAACCTACATGATCAACGCCTGCAAGCTTTACTACGCGGTCTATATGTTCTACAACTATTGCTATATCGGCAAAGGCCGAAGGGTTTTCTTTTAGGAAGGCTTCGATAAGTGGTTTCGCCGCTTCGTCTCTAAAGTCATGGCCTTCCTTTTCCAAAATTTCTTGAAGTTTCTTTCTATCGGAATTTCTTTTATCTGCAACATCCCCGTCTACAAATGTTGACCCAAAATTGATCATAATTACGCCGCCATTATCTTTCATCATTTTGACCATTTCGTCTGTCATGTTTCTTTCAAAACCAGGTGTGAAATGTCTTAAAGATGAATGTGAAGCAATAACTGGGACTGGTGTAACGGCCATTACATCGTAGAAGGTACTGTCAGAAACGTGAGATATATCTATCATTATTCCTTCTTCAGTCATTTTCTTAACAACTTCATAGCCAAATGGGCTCAAGCCATTCCAGTACTTCGTAGTGTCATATGAAGAATCTCCTAAGTCATTGTATTTAGAATGTGTCAAGGTGATATAGGAAATGCCTCTTTTTTTGAAATAAGTCACATCGTCAAGCGTGGCAATTGGAGAGCCATTTTCCATACCCATTGGTAGTGCAATTCTGCCTTTTTTGACAATTTTTCTAACGTCGGATGGGCTTTTAGCAACTTGAAAATACTTACTCTTTCCATTAGCTATATAGTTGACCATGTTGATTAAACTATCAGCCAGTACTTTTCCACCAGCGGGTGAGTAGCTTGCTGGAATATAGATAGACATAAAAGGAGCATTTAAACCACCCGCTTTAGCTCTTTTGAAATCAAAGTCGCCATCCTTACTTTCTACAGGGATTCCGAGGTATTCCCTATCAAGCTGGAAGTTTTTAACCTTTAGGCGATAGGGTAAATCTACATGACCGTCAGTGATTATGAATTTTTGTGCAAGCTTTTGGCTTTTGTCTTGGCCAAATGCAATCTGACTTGCAATACAAAGGAGGAGGGCTATTTTTTTCATGATACATATTAAGAATCAATTACGTGTAAATCAACAACTTAATAAATAAAGTGAAACGATTTGTTAGAAAAGTACCAAGTCGGTCGCCCTTTTGAAAATTAATTGGAGAATTTGTTGCAAAACACAGAATACAATACTTGATTTGTTGTACAATTTTAATATTTAGCGAATATTCGCTAAAAGCAGTATTGAGAATTATGAGCCAAAACCTAAATAAATTTAGTAGAACACTTACTCAAGAAGTAAGTAACCCTGCCGCTCAGGCTATGCTTTATGCCATTGGAATGAGCGAAGATGACCAAAAGAAACCACAAATCGGTATTGCAAGTACTGGTTATGAGGGGAATCCATGTAACATTCACCTCAATGGGTTGAGTGTCCATGTGAAAAAGGGAATTCAAGGAAATGACATGATGGGTCTCATTTTTCACACTATTGGTGTTTCTGATGGGATGACGAATGGTAACGACGGAATGAGCTACTCTCTTCCATCTCGTGACATTATTGCTGACTCTATCGAAAACGTGGTGGCTGCTCAATGGTACGACGGTGTAGTTGCAGTAGTTGGTTGCGATAAAAACATGCCAGGTGCTATTATGGCAATGGCTCGTCTTAACCGACCATCAATCATGATGTACGGTGGAACTGTAAGAACGGGAAATTGGAAAGGTAAAAAATTAGATATCGTCTCTGCTTTTGAAGCATATGGGCAAAAAGTAGCAGGAACTATTACAGAGGAAGACTATAAAGGCATTATTCAAAACTCTATTCCGGGTCAAGGAGCTTGTGGTGGAATGTATACTGCAAATACAATGGCTTCGTCTATTGAGGCCATGGGATTAAGTATGCCATATAGTTCTTCATACCCTGCTACACATGAAGGAAAGGTACAGGAGTGTTTAGACCTTGGTGCAGCAATGAAAAATTTGCTTGAGAAGCAGATTTTACCAAGAGATATTATAACAAGAGAGTCACTCGAAAATGCACTTACAATTGTAATGGCTTTGGGTGGGTCTACGAATGCTGTATTGCATTATTTGGCAATCGCTCATTCAGCAAAAATTGATCTTACAATAGACGATGTTCAAACAATCTCTGACAGAACACCATTTATTGCTGATTTAAAACCTTCAGGAAAATACTTCATGGAAGATATCATGTCTCTTGGAGGTGTGCCTGCAGTAATGAAATACTTGCATTCAGTTGGATTGATTCACGGAGATTGTATGACTGTAACTGGTAAAACGGTTGCTGAGAATTTAAAAGAAGCTCCAGATTTAGATTTTGAAGCACAACAAATTATTCGTCCTATAGAAAATCCTATCAAAGAAACTGGACACATCCAGATCATGAAAGGTAACCTAGCCACAGAAGGCGGAGTTGCGAAAATTACAGGAAAAGAGGGCTTGAAGTTTGAAGGTATTGCTAAAGTATGTGACAAGGAAGAGGAAATGCTTGAAGCATTTGCAAGAGGAGAAATAAAAGAAGGACAAGTTGTTGTTATAAGATATGAAGGTCCAAAAGGAGGTCCTGGAATGCCAGAAATGCTTAAACCAACTTCTGCTGTAATGGGAGCGGGATTAGGAGATAAAGTTGCCATGATTACCGATGGTAGATTTAGTGGTGGTACACACGGATTTGTAGTTGGTCACATTGCTCCTGAGGCATATGTTGGCGGTGCTATTGCTTTGGTAGAAGATGGGGACAAAATTACCATCGACGCGGAATCAAGAGAACTAAAAGTACATGTAAGTGATGAAGTTTTGGCAGAAAGAAGAAAGAAATGGAAGCCACTCACACCACCATTTATTGAGCAAGGTGTACTTAGAAAATATTTTAATACAGTTTCTTCAGCCTCAGAAGGCTGCGTGACTGATAAATAAGTCGTTATGGGAAATTTACTTGACTTAGAACAAAAAAAAGAAGCATTGTCCAAGAAGGACGCACCAAAGCCAAAATCAGAGTTTATTTCTGGTTCACAAGCTTTAATGGAGTGCCTTGTGGCTGAAGGGGTTGATACCATTTTTGGCTACCCCGGAGGTGCGATTATGCCAGTTTATGATGCACTTTATGACTATACAGATCGTATCAATCATATTTTGGTGCGTCACGAGCAAGGGGCTTCTCACGCTGCAGAAGGTTATGCGAGAGCAAGTGGCAGAGTTGGTGTTTGTATGGCAACTTCTGGCCCTGGTGCGACAAACTTAATAACTGGAATTGCAGATGCAATTATAGATTGTACACCAATGGTTGCAATTACTGGTCAGGTTGCTTCTAACCTCTTAGGAACTGATGCTTTCCAAGAAACGGATGTTATCGGAATTACAGCACCTGTTTGTAAATGGAATTACCAAGTAGTTGATCCTGACGAAATTCCAATGATTATGGCGAAAGCTTTCTTCATTGCAAGAGCAGGAAAGCCAGGTCCAGTTTTAATTGACATCACAAAAGATGCTCAAATAAAAATGATGACTAAGCCTTTCGAATACAAAGAGTATGAAAGGCTTCCAGGTTACCACCCTCGTCGAGTTCCTAAAATGGATCAAGTTGAGAAGGCTGCTGAGTTGATAAATAATGCCAAGAAGCCTTACATTTTTGTGGGTCATGGTGTATTAATTTCGGAAGCTGTAGAAGAGTTTAGGGCTTTTGTAGAAAAAGCTGATATTCCGGTTGCTAGTACTTTACTTGGGTTATCAGCGATATCAGTGGAGCATCCAAATTACATGGGTTGGCTAGGAATGCACGGCATGTATGCTCCCAATGTGATGACAGATGAGGCGGATGTAATCATTGCTATCGGAATGCGATTTGATGATCGTGTTACGGGTGATGTAGAGCAGTTCGTAAAACAAGCCAAGATCGTTCACATAGAAATCGATCCGGCAGAAATAGATAAAATCAAAAAAGCAGATGCTCCCGTTATTGGCGATGCCAAAGAAGCATTAAAGCTGCTTTTACCTTTGATAGAAAAGAAAGATCATTCGGATTGGAAGGCGGAATTTAGAGCACTCGAACCAGCAGAACATGAAGCTGTAACTGATAGAGACCTTTTGAAAGAGGGGAAAATCAAAATGGCTGAAGTAGTAAGAATGGTTTCGGACAAAACCAATGGTGAAGCATGTGTGGTGGTAGATGTAGGCCAGCACCAAATGGTTACTGCACGTTATTATGATTTCAAAAACCCACATTCTTATATTGCATCAGGTGGTTTAGGAACAATGGGATTTGCCATACCTGCGGCTTTTGGAGCGAAAATGGGAGCACCAGAGCGTGAAGTGGTTGCTTTTATTGGTGATGGTTGTTTTCAAATGACTATTCAAGAACTAGGCACAATTGCACAAAGCGGAGTAGCCGTAAAGATGATTATTCTTAATAATAACTTTTTGGGAATGGTACGTCAGTGGCAACAACTGTTTTTTGACAAAAGATATTCATTTGTTGAATTACAAAACCCAGACTTTATCATGATTGCAAAGGGTTTCGGTATTGATGGTCATAAGTGTGAAGAAAGAGAAACTTTAAGCGATTCAATCGATAAAATGCTCAGTCATCCTGGGTCATATCTACTCGAAGTAGTAGTGGAAAAAGAAGAAAATGTGTTTCCAATGGTGCCATCTGGAGCAAGTGTATCACAAATTAGATTGAAGTAATGGAGACCTATACTATATGTGTTTTTTCAGAAAATAATATCGGTTTGCTAACTAAGCTTACCATCATATTTACGAGAAGAAGAATAAATATTCAGAGCCTTACTGTATCCGAAACTGAGCGTGAAGGGGTTTCTCGTTTTACCATTGTGATTCAGCAGGAGAAACGTGAGCAGGTAGAAAAACTTGTTCGTCAGATTCGTAAAATTGTGGAGGTTTTGGCTGTTTTCGGTTATCTCAATGATGAGATAGTTTACAACGAGATTGCTCTGTTTAAGATTTCTACGCCCCTTGGGTCTGCACCGCTTGACTTAGAAACAATCAACAGAGTGCACAAGGCATGGGTTGTTTATTGGGGTTTGGATTATGTTGCAATTCAAAAAACAGGTACTGAAGAAGAGATTTTTAAATTCTTCAAATACATCAAGCCTAATGGTATCATTGAATTTGTGAGATCAGGTAGAATTGCAGTTGGTAAGACGCCAAAAGGCTTAGTAGAGTACTTGCCTGAGGATGTGGAGTATAAGTATTATATGTAATTAGAAAAAAAGTATTTGCTAAGGTGAAGAATTTGAAAACATATGAATTAATACTGAAGGGATGGTCAAAAGTCATCTTAGTCGTTTTTTGTATGCCATTATTTCTTTTGAGTTCTTGTAAAAAAGAAGATCCAATACCCAATCGTGCCCCAGCTGATTTTATTGTTCAGGCGACTTTGGATGCCGATGGAACAACTGTAAAATTATCTTGGATTAAGGCTGTTGATCCAGATGGAGATGCTGTAAGTTATACAATAATTTTAGGTGATACTTTAGCCAAAAACTTAAGTGATACAACATTTATAATTGCCGATCTTGGTTATGATTTTACTGAGGAAGGTAAGATTATAGCTCGCGATCCAGCGGGGTTAAGTACAGAGGTCAAATTCTTTGTAACCACGCTTGAAAATCCTTTTTTTGAAATACCAGACCCTAATTTTGAAAAATACTTAGTTGATGCCAAAATTGACAAAGATGGAATTGTAAATGGGAAGATGGCGAAGGTGGATGCGAATGGGTTAAAGAAAATAGACTGCTATGGAAGGAAGATTAATAGCTTAGTAGGGATTGAGCAGTTTGTAGATTTAGAAGAATTGAATTGTTACAGTAATTCAATTTCAAGCATAGATGTAAGTAAGAATTTAAAATTAAAAACTTTGAATTGTTTTACTAATTCGCTTACAGTCTTGGATTTGAGTAAGAACACCAATTTGGAAAATTTACGTTGTCTTGAAAATTCGTTAACAGCTTTAGATATAAGCAAGAACACTAATTTAAAAATATTGGAGTGTGGGGATAATTCAATATCGACTTTAGATGTAAGTAAGAACTTAAACTTAACAACGTTGTTTTGCTTTGGCAATTCACTTACCGTCCTAGATGTAAGCAACAATCTGAATTTGGTAAATTTGGTTTGTAATAAAAATTCACTTACTATTTTAGATGTAAGTAAGAATATTAACCTAGAAACTTTGGGGTGCTCGTATAATGTTCTTGCGACTTTGAATTTAAATTCGAATTTAAAAGATTTAGATTGTTCGCATAATTCATTAAAAGACTTGGATGTGACGAAAAACTCGAACTTGAAAGTTTTGTTTTGCCATAGTAATTCTCTTTTAGCTTTAGATGTCAGTAAAAACCCTAATTTGATTAGATTTTATTGTTATAATAATTCTTTAACAGACCTAGATATTAGTCAAATACCGTATTTGGATCTTTTTAGATGTGAGGAGAATGCTTTGTTAAAAGCAGTTTGTGTTGCCAATGTGACTACTGCAAATGCAAAAGTGTATTGGAAAAAAGACGATGCAACCGAATATAAAATCTGTAATTAGAAAAGAAATTATCTTTCAAAGGCTTGGTAGAGTACTTGCCTGAGGATGTGGAGTATAAGTATTATATGTAATTTTGAAAGTCGAATATATAGCCTAAGTCTGAGGCAAATCGGACAAAGTTGATTTTAAACAAAAACTATTTAGAACAAATAAAAAATGGCAAAATTAAATTTTGGTGGTGTTGAGGAAGACATCGTAACACGCGAAGAGTTTCCTTTAGAAAAAGCAAGAGAAGTATTGAGTACTGAAACCATCGCAGTGATTGGTTACGGAGTGCAAGGGCCAGGTCAAGCAATGAATATGCGTGACAATGGCTTGAACGTAATCGTTGGTCAACGTAAAGGAAAAACTTACGACAAAGCTGTTGCTGATGGCTGGGTACCTGGTGAAACCCTTTTCGAAATCGAGGAAGCTCTTGAAAAAGGAACAATCATTTGTTATTTACTTTCTGATGCTGCTCAAATCGAGCTATGGCCTACAGTAAAGAAACACCTTACTGCAGGAAAGTCATTGTACTTTTCTCATGGTTTCGGAATCACTTACAAAGAGAAAACTGGTATTGTTCCACCAGCAGATGTAGATGTATTCTTAACTGCCCCAAAAGGATCAGGAACTTCACTTCGCCGTTTGTTCGTAGAAGGAAAAGGATTGAACTCATCTTTTGCCATCTATCAAGATGCAACTGGCAAAGCACGTGAAAAGTGTATCGCCATGGGAATCGGTGTAGGTTCTGGATACTTGTTCGAAACAAACTTTTACAACGAAGTAACATCTGACCTTACAGGTGAGCGTGGAACTTTGATGGGTTGTATTCAAGGAATATTTGCTGCTCAATACGAAGTATTAAGAGCCAATGGACACTCTCCATCTGAGTCTTTCAACGAAACTGTTGAAGAATTGACTCAGTCATTAATGCCATTAGTAGCAGAAAACGGAATGGATTGGATGTATGCCAACTGTTCTACTACTGCTCAGCGTGGAGCTTTGGATTGGTGGAAGCCTTTCCGTGATGCTACTAAGCCAGTATTTGAGAAACTTTACGAATCTGTAAAATCTCAAAACGAAGCAGAAATCTCTATCACTCGTAACTCTCAGCCAGATTACCGTGAGAAACTTGAAGTTGAGCTTGCTGAACTTCGTGACTCAGAAATGTGGAGAGCTGGAAAGACAGTAAGAAGTCTTCGTCCTGAGAATAACTAAGAGTAAATAAGGATATACTAAAAAAGCCATTGCTAGTTCTAGCGATGGCTTTTTTACATAGCGACCTCGTTGCCGCACTTCATGCTTGATAATTCTGAGCTTATCTTCAATGACGACCTCGTTGCCGCACTTCGTGCTTGATAATGCTCGGTTTCCTTTTATTAACAATGCTAAAAAGGTTTTCGAGCGAAGCCGAGAAAAGCGACTTTGAAATTGCTTTTACGATATTTTTTTGGCTTGAAAAATTGGTATATTAGTTAAGTTTTTCGAGCGAATTCAAGAATAGCGACAATGGCAAAAGGTTACATGTACATATTAAAATGCTGCGAAGGTTCATTTTACACAGGTAGTACGAAATTTTTGGAATTGAGAGTAGAGCAACATCAAAATGGGAAAGGTGCGAATTTCACTTCAGCTAGGTTACCCGTGGAGCTAGTCTACTTTGAAGAATTTGATAGAATTGATCACGCATTTGATAGAGAGCATCAAGTAAAAAAATGGGGAAGAGCAAAGAAATTAGCTCTCATAAATGGACAAACTGAAAACCTCAACAATTTGGCTGAATGCCAAAATGAAACGCATTCTAGGATTAAATGAACTTCGTTGCCGCACTTCATGCTTGATAATTCTGAGCTTATCTTCAATGACGACCTCGTTGCCGCACTTCGTGCTTGATAATGCTCGGTTTCCTTTTAAATTAGTACATTAACAATGCTAAAAAGGTTTTCGAGCGAAGCTGAGAAAACGATTTCAAAGTGACTCTTAGTCCCTTTTCTTGCCTTTCGGTTTTGGAGCTTTTTCCAATTCTTCCTTTGTGATAAAACCATCTTCATTGAGATCAATTTTGGCAAAATCTTCTAAAAGAGGACCTTTTACTTCCGACTTGGATAGCTTGCTGTCTTTGTTTGCATCCATTTGTTTGAATATTTCATCAGTTGTTGGTCTGCCTTTTGGTGGTCCCTGTTGAGCAAATGTGGTTGCAGTAGCCGCCAAAAGAAGAGAAATTCCTAGTACCGTTGTTTTTAAAATCATGTTCATCATGTCAGTGTCTTATTTTAAGATTCAAGGTATTAGATGAAGTATAGGATAAAAACTTGCACTAAGCTCGCACTTCTTTTAAATATTCGCTTGGCGTATTTCCCACAATCTCTTTGAATTTCTTATTGAAGTTTGAAAGCGTATTGAATCCACTTTCAAAGCATACTTGTTGGATGTTATACTTTTCGGATGAAAGAAGTTTACATGCTTGTCCAATCCTTATCTCGGCAACAAAGTCAGAAAATGTCTTGTTTGCTCTTTTTTTGAAATACCTACAAAACGCCGATTCACTCATCGCCGCAAGGCCTGCTACATCACTCAATTTTATTTTTTCCTTGTAGTTTTTCATCACGTATTCGTACACATTCTGCATCCGCTCTGTTTCCGAAACTTTATGAGTATTTAAGTAGCCTATGTTTGTGATATACTCGTAATCCTCACTTTTGGATAAAAAATTGAGGAGAGATAGTAACTCAATAATTACCTCAAATCCCTTTAATTCTTGGATTGTTTTTAACTTCGTAATTACCTCTAGTTGGGCTCTACTTTTTAAAAGTAAACCTCTTTTACTTCTCTCAAGTAAGTGTAGTATTTGGATACTTTCAGGCTTGTCGAGCAATCCTTTTCCAAATGAGTCTTCGGTAAAATAAAGTACAATTCCATGAGTCATTAATTTAGAACTCGGTTCAAAATATGTTTTATCTGACCTCCAAAGGTGTGGGAGGTTTGGTCCTAGAAAAACAGTATCACCTGGTTCAAAATGACTAATGCTATCTCCAATTAGTTTTGTTCCTGTCCCCTCTAATACTGTGAATAATTGAAAGTGAGGATGAAAATGCCAATTAGGGTCAAAGTAGGGTTCTTTTAAATCCAAAACTGTGATTGAACTCAATCGGTTTTCGATATTTTTTTCTAAAGCAATTTTCATTACAACTGTATTATTTCAATAATTATGACAATTACGACATTAATGGTCAAAATACAGTCACGCTTCGCAAAAAGCAAGGATGTAAATGGTAACTTTCTATGATAATATTGTACTCGTATCTTTTACTATAAATGATGAATAACAAACGTGGAATGAACCTACTCTTGTGGGGTACCGAAATGGGAAATGAATTATTCCCTGTTTTGGATATGATCAAAGAGGTAGGTTACGATGGCGTGGAGGTGCCAATATTGAACTTGGATCCCAAGAATTGGTATGAATGGCGTACTAAACTCGATGATTTAGGTTTGGACAGAGTTGCCGAAACCATAAATGGCCCAGCCGAAAATGCTATTTCGAGCGATAAAAAGGTAAGGGAAACAGCACTAGAATTTAATAAAAGAGTAATCGATTGTGCCGTTGTGATCAATGCTAATTTACTAATTGGGCCTTTCCATTCTGGTTTAGGAGCATTTACTGGTCAGCCGGCTACTGCGGACGAAATGGCTTGGGCACGAGAGCATTTGTGGGAATTGTCAGAATATGCAGACCAGATGGGAATTACGCTTGGCTTAGAGTATTTAAACCGATTTGAAAGCTATTTAATATCTAGTACCACGGAGCTAATAGAATTGGTAAATGCCGTGGATCACCCATCTTGCAAAATGATGTTTGATACATTTCATGCAAATATAGAAGAGAAAGACATGGCAAAGGCAGTCATGCAAATGGGCGATAAGCTCGTACATGTTCAACTTTCTGAAAATGATAGAGGAACATTAGGTCATGGTCATGTGGACTTTGAAAACGTAATAGATGGACTGAAAGCTATGGATTATGAAGGAATGATAAGTGTAGAGGCTTTTAGTACAAAATTAACAGCGGCTAATATTTGGCGTCAAATGTTTGAAAGTGAAGAGCAATTAACGAGGGGTAGTTTTGAGTTTTTGAAGGGTTTGTTAAGCGTTGTATAAATAGAAAGAAATACTTTAAACTGGAAGAAGGGAGTAGGTAGGTGGAAGTTTGTGTCTTGTGGTAAAAAAATCGTCAAATACCACTTCTTCTCTATTGAAACGTAGAAAGAGTAAAAAAACTTTGAGTCTTTGTGCCTTAGTGGCAAAAAATAAAAGAAATATGAAACAACTAAATATTGCAATTATAGGCCTAGGGTTTGGGGCAGAATTTATTCCAATTTATCAGCGTCATCCGGATGCGAATATGTACGCCATTTGTCAGCGAAACGAAGAAAAGCTGAATCAAATTGGTGATGCTTTTGGAATTGAAAAAAGGTATACGGATTATGATGAGTTGTTGAAAGACTCAGAAGTAGATGCGGTTCACATCAATACACCTATACCAAATCATGCCGAGCAAACACTTAAAGCTTTATATGCAGGAAAACATGTAGCCTGTACTGTTCCTATGGCAACTAGCGTGGATGATTGCCTTAAAATTGTGAAGGCTTGCAAAGAGACAGGTAAGAAGTACATGATGATGGAGACTGTGGTGTATGCACGTGAGTTTTTGTTTGTTAAAGAGCTTCACGAAAAAGGGGAGTTGGGGAAAGTACAATTTCTAAAAGCATCTCACCAACAAGATATGGATGGATGGCCAGACTATTGGCCAGGATTACCGCCTATGCATTACGCAACACATTGTGTAGGGCCAGTGGCTGGTTTACTTAGACTAGAGGCAGAATATGTTTCATGTTTTGGCTCAGGTACGATTAGAAAAGAATTAGCTGATAT
This sequence comes from Spirosomataceae bacterium TFI 002, assembly GCA_900230115.1. Classification (NCBI taxonomy): domain Bacteria; kingdom Pseudomonadati; phylum Bacteroidota; class Cytophagia; order Cytophagales; family Spirosomataceae; species Spirosomataceae bacterium TFI 002. Next base: position 2,810,824 of record LT907983.1, read on the forward strand.
TCACAATTCACCATTTGCAGTTGAAAGTGCACATATCAAATTTAAAGACAGCGATCTTAGTGCATATGTATACCGTTCTCTTTTTGATGTGGCTAGACAGTATCGTGAGAGTTTTGAGGTATACGGTTCAAAAAAATCGTTTGAATGGGCTCTTATAGAAGGTGAACCTAATGTTATACATACCGCTAAAAAAGAAGAGCATGAGATACCAGAAAAGGTGGAGACGCCTGATTATGCTCACCTTTTACCAAAGGAAATTCAAGACTTTACAACCAAAGGAGTTTATGACCTAGACAGTAATGAGCACTTAAGCTTTACGCAAGGTGCAGGTCATGGTGGCTCGCATCCACATTTGGTACATGAGTTTGTAAGTGCCTTGAAAGAGGATCGTGATCCGTTCCCAAATGCATCTCAATCGGCAAACTGGACATCAGTTGGAATTCTTGCTCATGAATCAGCACTAAAAGGCGGTGAATTAATCAAGCTTCCAGATTTCAACGCTTAAAAATTATTGACCATTACTTTTTTGAAAAAATGATATGAAAAAAATACTGATATTTCTATTGTTCACCTCATTCGCTCTCTCTGCTCAAGAAGGCAGACGGCTTGAGGTATTGTTTTTAGGAGATAATGGTCATCATAAACCTATAGATCGAGTTCCGGTATTGATGGAGGCTTTTGGTCCAAAAGGAATCAACTTCACTTATACGGATGATTTAGGAGATCTAAATGCTAAATATTTGACTCATTTTGATGCGATCATGATTTATGCGAATTGGGATGAAATAAACCCTTCGGCAGAGAAAGCATTATTGGATTATGTGGCTAGTGGGCATGGTGTTTTGCCAATCCATTGTGCGAGTTACTGCTTTAGGAACTCAGATGAATATGTAAAAATGGTTGGTGGGCAGTTTTGGAGACATACAATGGATTCCATTACAACTAAAACTGTACAGCCAGCACATCCAATAATGAAAGGTTTATCTCCTTTCACTGCTTTTGACGAAACCTATTTACATTCTAAACTTCAGGATGATAACAACATCTTGGCGGTGAGGGATATTAAAGCAGATCAAGTTAATGACAAGCCAGGAGTTAAAACTGAGCCCTATACTTGGACAAGGTCTTATGGAAAAGGGAAGGTTTTTTACACGGCATATGGGCATGATGAAAGAACTTGGGAGAAAAAGGAATTTCAAGACTTGCTTTATAATGCACTTTTGTGGTCGGTAAATGACGAGGCATTAGCTGCTTTCAATGCTAGAAATGCCAAGCCTTTTGAATATAAAGAAGCCAAGCTTCCTAATTATGAGCAAAGACCAGGAACGCAGTATCAGCAATTGGCATTGACACCAGAAGAATCAATGAAGCATATCCAAGTCCCAGTTGGGTTTGATTTGTCTTTGTATGCAGCTGAGCCAAATGTAATGCACCCAATTGCTTTGTCTTGGGACGAGAAAGGAAGACTTTTTGTATTGATTACTAAAGACTACCCCAACGAACGCAAGCCAGAAGGTGGTAGTGATTATATCTTGATTTGTGAAGACACCGATAAAGATGGGAAAGCAGATAAGTTTACACGATTTGCCGAAGGTTTGAGTATTCCTACAGGGATGGTTTTTGCAAATGGTGGTTTGATTGTGAGTCAAGCTCCCGACATTTTGTTTTTGAAAGACACAAATGGTGATGACAAAGCGGATGTAAAAGAGACACTTTACACAGGATTTGGAACATTTGATACACATGCAGGTCCATCTAATCTACATTACGGATTCGATAATTGGATTTGGGGATGTGTGGGATATTCTGGTTTTCAGGGACAATTTGGTGATGCAGATTCTTTAAAATTTGGACAAGCATTCTTCCGATTTAAAACTGATGGAAGTGACTTGCAATGGATGACCACTACTTCAAATAATACTTGGGGTTTCGATTTTAATGAAAATAACGATGTATTTGGCTCAACTGCGAACAATTCGCATGGTTGGTATATGCCAATTCCTAAAGAGTACTTTAACTCAAAAGGAAGAGTTGATAATGGTAGCAGAAGCACTGATACACACAGAGACATGAAGCCAATTACGCCTAAAGTGCGTCAAGTGGATGCCTTTGGAGGTTTTACTGCGGCAGCTGGTCATAACTTTTACTCGGCTCGTTCTTTTCCTGAGAAATATTGGAACAAAATTGCCTTTGTTTCAGAACCTACTGGTCACATTTTACATCAAAATAATTTGGTGAAAAACGGAACAGACTTTAGCGACAAAGAAGCTTTTAACCTTATGGCTGGTGCAGACGAATGGTTCTCTCCAGTGTTTGCTCAAGTTGGTCCTGACGGAGCCGTTTGGGTTGCTGACTGGTATAGCTTTATCATTCAGCACAATCCAAGACCAGATGGTTTCGAAATGGGTGAAGGAAATGCTTATGAAACAGATCTAAGAGACTTTACGCATGGTAGAATTTATCGTGTTGGCTACAAAGAAGGAAAGCCGTCTCAACAGTTTAAGTTATCAAGCTCAGATACGGAAGGATTGTTAAATGCACTAAAGAGCGATAACATGCTTTGGCGTATGCATGCCCAACGTATGTTGGTAGAAAGAGGAAATAAAGATGTTGTAAGATCACTAATGTTATTATTGGCAAATAGAATTGACGACGAAATTGGACTAAATCCAACGGCGATTCATGCTTTATGGACTTTAAAGGGTTTAGGTGCATTGGATAAGAAAGCGATTGAGATTGGGCTTTCACATCCCAATGCAGAAGTGAGAAAGAATACGATCAAAGCAATGGATTTTTCAAAAGCTTCTGTTGATCTATTGTTAAAGTACAACCTGCTAAATGATGAAGAGCCTTTGGTTGTGCTTAATTCACTTCTTTTACTTTCAAAATCGCCAATAGATGCAAATGCAGAAGCTGCTTTTTTTGCGAGGTTAGAAAAATCGAAAGAAACGAATGACCGTTGGTTGCCTGATGCATTTGCTTGTGTACTTACTGCAAATGATGGTGCCTTGATGAAAAAGCATTTGGCTCGCCAAGCTAGTAATGCAAAAGCAGAGGCTCCGGTTATGGATCATTCCCAACACCAAATGGGATCAATGGACAAAATGTCAATGGCTCAAAAGAAGTCGAAAGGAATTGACCTAGTTGTTTCTAAAATTGTGGTGGAGCCCGCAAATCCAGCTGTGAGAGAACGTGTGGAGGTTGGTATTCAAGTAACGAACCAAGGAGAAAAGGACGTTCCAGTTGGCGTTTTTATTCCATTGGATGTACGATTCGAAGGAATGGGAGTTAGAAATGATCAATATAGCCGTAATTATTCTGACGGGATTAAGTCTGGCGAGACGGTAACTATCAAAGAGAATTTGAATGGACCTTGGAGAGGAAGATTGGCATTTTCATCCGATATAGCTGGTGACTACCAAATTTCAGCCAAAATTGACAATGCGAATGAAATTGCGGAGTCCGACAAAGCTAATAATGGAAAGAGCCAAAAGCTTACTTTTTCTCCTCCGCAGAGCATGAGTGCCTATGTATTGGAGCGAGCAATGCGTTCCTATAGCTCAATAGCTACCGCAGATGAATTGATAAAAGTTATTCGCCAGTCACAAAAGTTCAATGCCCAAGGTCAATCATCGATCTACAAAGCAATATCTGAGGGTTGGGATTATTCTCAAAAGGGAATTTTTGTAAAAGCAGAAGACGCTTCGTTTTTGAAATCTCTGCCAAACTTTCAAAATACTTATCTTCAAAAAGTACTAAAGTCATGGAATGTAGTGGAAGAAGAAAAGCTTGACGCGAATGCTAAACTAATAACCATACGTGCGATTCGTGAGGAGATGAAATACGACTTGACGAAATTTACGGTTAAAGCTGGCGAAACTGTTTCAATTGAATTTGTCAATCCAGATGCTATGCAACATAACTTGGTAATTGTAAAGCCAGGTGCCATGGAAAAAGTAGGGCTTGCAGCAGACAAAATGATGACAGACGAAAAAGCAATGGAAAAAAACTATGTTCCTGCTCTTACAGAAGTGCTTCAAGCAACACCACTAATTAATCCTGATACATTGTATCGTTTAACTTTCAAAGCTCCAAGTAAACCAGGCGATTATCCGTTTGTATGTACCTTTCCAGGACACTGGAGATTGATGAATGGGATAATGACTGTGGAGTAACCGAATTGACAAAAAAAAGAGGTCTGATTTAATTTCCAGACCTCTTTTTTTTATGTGTTTAAATCAATATTCTTCTAATATTGGGAGCAATTAGCTATTTTTCTCTAAAACCCAATTCCGAGCATTCACAAACGCTTCTAACCAAGGAGAAGCTTTATCGTTTTGTCTGTCAGCTGGATAATGAGCCCAGTTCCAAGGGAAAGTAGAACGCTCTATATGTGGCATCATTACTAAATGGCGGCCAGTAGCATCACACATCATAGCAGTATTGAAATCCGAGCCATTTGGATTGGCTGGATATTGCTCATAACCATATTTTGCTACGATATTGTACTTGTCCTCGCTATATGGAAGGTTGAATTTTCCTTCGCCATGCGAAACCCAAACTCCAAGTGTAGCTCCTTCCAAAGTTGAAAGCATGACCGAATTGTTCTTTTGAACACATACAGAAGTAAAAATACTCTCGTGCTTGTGTGAATTATTGTGCTTAAGCTTGCCGTGAACTTCATGATCTGGATTTATCATTTCTAGCTCCATCAATAACTGGCAACCATTACATATTCCCACAGAAAGCGTGTCTTCACGCTTAAAGAAGTTCTTCAAAGCAGTATTTGCCTTTTCGTTATAAAGGAAGGCTCCTGCCCAACCTTTTGCAGATCCTAGTACGTCTGAATTGGAGAAACCTCCCACAGCTCCTATAAATTGTATGTCTTCCAAAGTTTCACGACCACTTATCAAATCAGTCATATGAACATCTTTCACATCAAAACCGGCTAAGTACATCGCATTTGCCATTTCCCGCTCAGAGTTAGAGCCTTTTTCACGAATGATAGCAGCTTTGGGTCTTTGGTTACCATTTACTGGCAATTGTCCAACGTGCTGTGATGGGAAGGTATATTTTAAGGGTTGGTTTTTGTAGTTTTTGTAACGCTCTTCTGCTGTTCCATTGCTAGACTGGCGACGATCAAGAAGATAAGAGGTTTTGAACCAAGTATCTCTCAGCTGAGCTATATTTAAAGCCAATGCAGTTTCTCCATTCTTTATTTGTAATGTTTCTCCTTCTGTAACATCACCAATTTTATGGATTTCAATTCCTTTATTTTCAAAACTAGCTTCAATGCTGTCATCTGCTTGGAAAACTAATGCAATGTTTTCGTTGAAAAGGACTTTTGCAAGATCACTTTCTCCTAAAATACTTAAATCAATACTCGCAGAAAGGTTAACATCAGCAAAGCACATTTCGAGTAAGGTTGTAACTAATCCACCACTTCCAATATCGTGACCAGCTGTGATTTTACCAGCTTTTATCAACTCTTGCATCAAATCAAAAGCAGTTTTGAAATAAGCCGAATCTAAGATATTTGGAGCATCATTACCTATTTGATTGAGTACCTGAGCAAATGAGCTTCCTCCCAGTTTGAAATTATCTTTTGACAAGTTGAGGTAGTAGATGCTTCCACCATTTCTTTGCAAAACTGGTTCTACAACCTTGGTAATATCCGAGCAGTTTCCACCAGCAGAAATGATCACCGTTCCTGGAGCAATGACCTCATCATTTGGATATTTTTGCTTCATAGAAAGTGAATCCTTTCCTGTTGGAATGTTGATTCCTAATTCTATGGCAAATTGAGAACATGCTTCTACGGCTTCGTACAATCGGGCATCTTCACCTTCATTACGACAAGGCCACATCCAGTTTGCAGATAGCGAAACTGACCCTAAGCCATCTTTCAGCGGAGCCCACACAATATTCGAAAGTGACTCGGCTATGGAGTTTCTAGAACCTGCAATAGGGTCAATCAGTCCAGAAATAGGTGAGTGACCAATACTTGTTGCGATTCCTTCCTTTCCTTTAAAATCAAGGGCCATAACCCCCACGTTATTTAATGGCAATTGTAAGGGTCCAGCACATTGTTGCTTGGCTACTTTTCCACCTACGCAGCGGTCTACTTTATTGGTAAGCCAGTCTTTACAAGCTACTGCTTCTAATTGTAGGACTTGGCTTATGTAGGTTGCTATTTCGTCATTAGAATAGCTCAATTCACCATAATTACTCTCTACTTTCGTATCATGCATGTAGGTTTTAGGAGAGCTGCCAAACATATCTTCAATTGCAAAGTCCATTGGCTTTGCACCAGTACTTGCCGATTTAAAAGTAAATCTATGATCACCTGTTACGTCCCCAACTTTATACATGGGAGAGCGTTCACGATCTGCTATTTTTTGAAGTGTTTCTAGGTCTTTTTCGCCTATCACCAATCCCATTCTTTCTTGGGATTCATTGCCAATTATTTCTTTAGCAGATAAAGTTGGGTCGCCAACTGGAAGTGCGTCTAAGTCTATCAATCCCCCTGTTTCTTCCACAAGTTCCGATAGGCAATTTAAATGTCCTCCTGCACCGTGGTCGTGAATAGATACAATAGGGTTGTGGTCACTTTCTACCAAACCACGAATCGCATTTGCAGCTCGCTTTTGCATCTCTGGATTGGAGCGTTGCACGGCATTCAGTTCTATTCCTGATGCCATTTGGCCCGTATCAGCAGATGAAACTGCTGCACCACCCATTCCGATTCTATAGTTTTCTCCTCCTAAGATTACAACTTTGTCACCCTTCTGTGGTGTAGCTTTTAGTGCTTGGTCAGCTTTTCCATAACCAATGCCACCTGCCATCATGATTACTTTGTCAAAGCCAAGTTTACGAGGGCTTCGGCTCTGCTCAGCCCCTGAATTGAGACTTCGGCTCCGCTCAGTCTCCTCATCAAATTCAAAAGTTAATAAAGAACCTGAAATCAATGGCTGTCCAAATTTGTTTCCAAAATCCGAAGCTCCATTGGATGCTTTGATCAAAATATCCATTGGTGTTTGATACAGCCAAGGACGCTCTGCCATTCCATTTTCCCAGGGCTTGTCCTGAGCTTTGTCGAAGGGCTTGTCCTGAGCATTGGCATCCTGAGCGGAGTCGAAGGGAGACAATCGCGAATACGAAGTCATGTAAACAGCTGTTCCTGCCAAAGGTAAAGAACCTTGACCGCCAGCAAGTCTATCTCTTATTTCTCCACCGGAGCCAGTTGCTGCTCCGTTGAAGGGTTCCACTGTTGTTGGGAAATTATGAGTTTCTGCTTTAAGAGAAATGACTGATTCAAAATCTTGTTCTTTGTAATAATCAGGCTTTTCGGGAGTTTTGGGAGCAAATTGAGTGACAACAGGGCCTTTTACAAAGGCAACGTTGTCTTTATAGGCTGAAACAATATCGTTAGGGTGAGTTTCTGAAGTTTTACGAATTAGCTTGAATAATGAGCTTGGCTTTTCTTCTCCATCAATGACAAATATTCCGTTAAATATCTTGTGACGGCAATGCTCTGAATTTACTTGTGAAAAGCCAAAAACCTCGGAATCCGTAAGATTTCGGTTTAGTTTTTTAGTTAAATCTTCGAGGTAGGTAACTTCTTCTTCGCTAAGAGAAAGGCCTTCTTTTAGGTTATAAGCCTGAATATCTTCAATTTCTAAAATTGGCTCAGGGGCGATATTTATTGTAAAAATGCTTTGATTTAGCTCCGAATATTTTTGTGAAAGCATTGGATCAAAACTTGATTCTCCTTCATTTAAGAAAAACTCTTCGATGCGAATAATACCACTGATACCCATGTTTTGAGTAATTTCTACGGCATTTGTACTCCAAGGAGTAACCATCGCTGCTCGAGGGCCAACAAAGTTTGCCGAAAGAATCGCTGAAGAATCGTTTATTCGATTGTACTGATTGTTTTCCTCACTTTGGAAAAGCCAGTACAGCTTTGAAATGTCTTCGTTGGAGATGTTTTGTTTTGTTTGAACTACAAAAACAGAATTGGTTTGACCACCGAAAAAATGAATCATTGAGAGTAGGAGTAAGTATAGAATTTGCGAAAGGCAAATTTAAAGCAATTGTCGGAAGTATGGTAGTATTGTCACTCTTTTGAAAGTCAGTATTTTGTCCTTAAGCCAAAGACTACTTTGCTAGTTGCTTGAGAACACTAAGAGCTTTTCCGCTTTCAAGTGATTCTTTGGCCTGCGACATTGCTTCTTCTATCGTAATATTTCTAGCCACACCCAGTGCCATTGTTGCATTTGCGAGTACAACCGACTTCTGGGCAGTAGTACCTTCATTCTTTAGGATTCTGGTTAAGATTTTTGCTGACTCCTCTAATGAGTCACCACCAGAAAGCTGTTGAGATTTAAAGGTTTTAAGTCCCAAAGCCGACGGGCTAAATAATTCTCCTTCGTCTGCAGAGGCATATTGAGAGCTAAATAGGAAATCGCCAGTAAGCGAAATTTCGTCATAAACCGCTAAGTCAAAAATGATTCCGTAGCTGTTATTGGTAGTTCTAAAGTACTGCTCATAAAGCCTGAAAACGTCCATAGAATATACGCCGGTGAGTTGTTTCTTTACTTTTGCAGGATTAAGAAGTGGTCCCAAAAGGTTAAAGAAAGTTTTCATTCCAAGCTCTTTGCGAACGGGACCTACGTATTTCATTGCTGGGTGAAAAAGTGGAGCGTGCAAATAACACATACCCGCCTTTTCTATATTCGAACGAAGTTTGTCTTGATCATTTGTAAATTCAATTCCTAAATGCTCCAAAACCGTACTGCTACCTACCGAGCTTGAGACGCCGTGGTTGCCGTGTTTGGCAACTTTTTGACCTGCACCAGCTACCACAAAAGAGGCTGTGGTGGAAATATTGAAAGTGTCTTTTCCATCACCACCTGTGCCACATAAATCCATGGCATCGAACTCTTCCAGGTCTATAGGAATAGCAAGCTCTAGCATTGCGTCTCTAAATCCAGCAAGTTCATGAACCGCAATCCCTTTTTGCTGAATTCCCATTAAGAAAGCAGCGATTTGTGATTGATTTACTTCTCCTTTGCCTATTTGTAATAAAGCTTCTTTGGCTTCTTGCTGACTTAGTGATTGATTTTGTGTGAGAGTTTGTAGGTGGTTTTTCATGATATTTTTCGAACTTAGGCTAAGCCTTAATTGCTTTTTTCGCTTATCAATAATTTCAATTCATCTTTGCTTGGCAAAATCGTTTTGTACTTACTTGCAAAAATGTGCTCATTGTTTTCGGGTAGGGTATATTCAACTACTGATTCACTTTTGTCTTTGCATAAGACGATTCCGATTGTTTTATTTTCGTCTTCTAACTTTACCTCCCTGTCATAATAGTTGACATACATTTGCATTTGACCAAGATCTTGATGTTTCAATTCACCAATCTTGATATCAATAAGTACAAAGCATTTCAAAATGCGATTGTAAAAGACCAAGTCGATTCTAAAGTGCTTTTCGTCGATAGAAATTCTTTTTTGTCGACCAACGAAAGTAAATCCATTTCCAAGTTCTAATAAAAAATGCTCTAGTTTATTTATTAGCTCTTGCTCCAAGTCATTTTCGGAGTATGCGGTGTGTTCCGGAAGACCAAGAAACTCAAGTATATAAGGGTCCTTAATCAAGTCTTGAGGCTTTTCAAGTATCAACCCTTTTTCTGAAAGCTCTTTTATCTTATTCCTATCTCTGCTTAAAACCAGTCTTGTATATAAGGCGGAATCGAATTGACGCTGCAATTCTCTTACACTCCAGTTATTTTTAAATGACTCTATTTCGTAAAACTTACGTTCGCTTTCATCGTCTATTCGCATTAGTTTAAGATAATGCGACCAGCTTAAGTTGAAGTTTTGTGAAATAGATTCCGCAGACAGTGTCTGCGTTTTTTCCAATATCCTAGACGACGTCTCGGATATTGGTTTTTTAGACGCTTTAGTTTGCTTCTGAACTTTGTCATTCTGAACATTTGATTCGCTTTTTTCGAATTCCGCAGACACTGTCTGCGGTTTTGAATAAGTCCAATAAAACTGCCTCATTTGTTCAATATTTCTCTCAGAAAACCCTTTACCGAATTCTTTAGTGAGAACTTTAGAAAGCCCTTTCAAAAGCTCTTTTCCATAACCGGCTCTTTCTTTTCCATCTTGCTCTTCCTCAACGATCATTCGCCCAATTTCAAAGTAAGTGAGTACCATTGTCTGGTTCACAGTACGTACAACTTGGCTTCTAGCAGATTGTAATAAATCTACTATTTGGGAATAGAAGCTGGTATTTGAAGGTTTATTTGTCACTTTTGCGTTTTGAATTCGGAAGTTACTAACTTTTCATCCAGTTCTCAACCATCTTAACACCATGCTCAGTAAGGTAAGCTTCGGGGTGAAACTGTACACCACGAACATCGTATTTTTGGTGTGCTTCTGCCATTACATAGCCACTTTCGTCGATTGCAGTTATTTTTAAATCAGCTGGCATGGATTCAGGGACTACTGTCCAAGAGTGATAACGGCATACGTCAAATTGGGCTGGTAGACCTTGAAATAGCACTTCTTTGGCATCTTGAACAATACACGGTGTCGTTACTCCATGAAGTACTTCTCCCATATTATGAAGTTTTGATCCAAAAGCTTCACCAATGGCTTGGTGACCGAGACAAACACCAAAGATTGACTTTGTTGTTTTGTATTCCGCTAATAAATCCATCATTATTCCAGCTTCTTCTGGTATTCCAGGGCCAGGTGAAAGTAGGATTTTGTCGTACTTTCCTGCTGCCTCCACAGTGATTTTGTCGTTACGGAATACATCTACATTTGCCCCAAGTTCTTTGAGGATGTAAACCAAATTGTAAACGAACGAGTCGTAATTATCTAAAACTAGGATATTCATTTCTTTGCTTTCTTTTTACCTTCTTTGGACATGATCCAATTTGGATCTCTTGTCAATGTTTTAATATTTTTTGCCTTTCTAAATCTTAAAGCAGACCAATCTTCGTCAATAGCAACCATTCTAACCGGTTCGTAACCCAATTCTCCCAAAACTTGCCAACCATTATCTCTGTTGAATTCACATTTATATTTCTTGGAGCTCTTCTTTGGATAGGCAAACCAAAAAAGTCCATCCTCTGCAATCAATTTGTCTATTTGAGGTGCGATTTGATCCACTTCCTCTTGTTTTGTTGCAAATATTAGAGCGAATTCAATTACTTGACTTTTAATTTCATTTTCTACTTTCAAAAACATTTCAAAATCACTTAGATGACTGGCAAATTCAAGAGGTGAATTTAGCACGAGCATACTTTTTTGGGTTTTGAAATTAAGTTTTTTGAGTAGTGAATTCATTTACTTATCTCTTTGGGTTTGAATAACAAATTTATCTTTTTATTCGTCATCTATTGGTGAAAATGAAACTTGTTTATACTACAAGTTTTCTGCCATTACCATTGCATCACGCAGGGCACCTAACTTATTTCCGACTTCTGCCATTTCACTTTCTACATTTGATTTGGCTACAACTCCCATCCCTGCTTGGAAAAAGAGTTTGTTGTTTTTGCTCAAAAACGTTCTTATCGCAATTGCATGGTTGAAATTTCCTTTGAAATCCATGAAACCAATTGCTCCTCCATAAATGCTTCTGTTGGTAGGTTCAAGTTTGTTTATAATGGTCATTGCCATGTGTTTTGGAGAGCCAGAGAGTGTCCCGGCAGGGAAAGTGTCGGCTACCAATTGTAATGGGTTGGTTCCTGGTGTCATTTCACCAGTTACCTTTGAAACCAAATGGATGACATGACTATAAAACTGTACTTCCTTGAAAACCTCCACGTTTACCTTTTCAGCACTTCTAGAAAGGTCATTTCTCGCTAAATCAACCAACATTACATGCTCCGCGGATTCCTTAGGGTCAGCATGTAATTGCTTAGCAAGTTCTGCATCTTTTTGGTCGTCTCCACTTCGTTTAAAAGTGCCTGCAATAGGATGAATCTCAGCCTGGTTACCTTGAATGTGTATTTGCTTCTCAGGCGATGAGCCAAAAATATGATAATCTCCTCCATCGAAATAAAACAAGTATGGTGAAGGGTTGATGCTTCGTAAAGCTCTGTAAACATTAAAGTCGTCACCTTCATAATCATGCGAATATCTGCGAGATGGTACGATTTGAAATACGTCGCCACGTAAGCAATGTTTTATGCAAGTATTGATGATTACTTTCATTTCATCATCCTTGAGGTTGCTTTGTTCCTCACCCGATAGTTTGAATTTGCGATGAGAGAATTTTGGAGTATTTACAAAAAGCTCAATCATCTCTAAACCATTTTCAACGGGCTTTGGATCTTCGCCATCTTTGGTATAAGTATGTTCAAAGATATGAAGCTCATTTTTGAAATGATTAATGGCAACTACATATCGATAAACTCTATAAATCAGACTTGGGATTTCAGACTCTTTGCTCTTTTCTTGAATTTCTATGTCTTCAAAATACTCTACGGAGTCATAAGTCATGTGGCCAAAAAGCCCGTTTGAAATGAAACCGTGAGTGTTTTCTGGCTCCTCAAATTTTGCTGCAAATGCTTTTAAGACTCCTACTGCATCTTTCCTGTTTTCCAATTTGAAGCTTTCTTTGCTTCCATCGGGGAAAACTTGTTCTACATGATCGTTATCTATGATGATACTTGCAATGGGATCACATGCGATGTATGAAAAGCTATTTTGCATTGCATGATAATCCGCACTTTCTAAAATTACGGAGTATTTGTAATTATCTCGCAAGCGTAGAAAAATACCAACAGGTGTTAATGTATCGGCAAGTTGTCGTTTGGAACGGGTTGTAATATTGAATTTATGACTCATTTTTTCTTAAAATTTTGGGCAAAAAAAAGCGACTTACTGGATGAACAGTAAGCCGCTATATATTTTACTAAATAACAAATAGGCTAGTCGCTCATCCCTTAGGAGTTGAACGCCACCACCAATTATTTGCTATTCTTGTTGTATTCATGTCACAAATGTAGAAATGATTTTTGAAATACCACTAATTTGTTGATTGCTATTTGCTATGCTCTTTTTAAAACAGCTTATCAGGAAACTGAGTAGCCGTCTTAATTCTTTCTATAATCTTTGGAATTAGCAGTGGCTTGAGCAATTTGGGAGGATCAATATTTGTGTCTATGTCATCAAAGTAATTTACTGCTTTGATCGCCATCATGGGATTCATGTAATTATACTTTTCTACAAAGAACCCTACCATTTGATTCATTGTGAAGTGTTTAAGAAGAAAGTATATATCGATAAAGTCTTTTAGCCTCTTTCCACTTTGGATAATGGCATGAAACTTTATTGCTGCTATGTCTTCTTTGCTCACCATTCGTATCCCTTCTTCGTGAATAAGTGGTTTTAGTAAAGGGTAATCATGACGGATAAAGTCAGTTTTGATATTGTCGATACTTGCTAAAATTGAGTTTCTACGAAATAAAGTAGCTTTGAATTCATAGCGATGCTTTAAACATTCTTGAATTTCTTCTGCTTGAAACTCATTGCTTGTAAATAAGTCAATGTTTATTGAATTTCTATGCCCTAGCATCAATGCCAAAGCAGTTCCACCAACTAAATTGAAATCCTTTAACTCTTCAATTTTTTGTAATTCCTGAATCAGATTAAAGGTTTCCGGAGCAATTATGAAGCTATCTTTGTGTAACATGAAGAAACTCGGAGCTTAAGAAAAATCTTGAAAAGTCTTTATCTCTTTTGTCTAATTGGGCACTCCAGTCTATTGTTTCTAAAATCTTTTCTGTTGAGTAAAGCACAACCATTTCACGCCATTCATCCAAATTGCCCCTTTCTAGAACTCTTTCAATTACGATTTTATAATACTGTTTATAGTTGAAAGTCTCCAAATCGTATTCCCATAGTAGGGCGGAGTTGATAATTTTTGGTTTCATCTTTACAAAAATACATTTATCCTTTTCATACGATGGCCTTTAATAAAAAAAACTCGATCATTTCAAAAGTTGTAACAATGGGCTTGAGCTTAATTCGTTGAATTAAGCACTGAGAAAAATGACTTGACAATATATATATTGTATGACTGGATAATATAAAATTGGATATAGCACCAAGAAATTAGGTAATTTTATTCTAGGTTTAAAAATTACTTCAAGACTCTTTTAGCTATTTTTGGTCTATAAATAGAGTGAAAAAGCACTTATCCTACAACTATGATTTTAGAAACTTTTTTATCAAATTTTGACCTATCTGGGTCTTCTATTCAAAGTTTACAATCTCACTTAACTAGAATTGTGTTACAAGAAGGCGAAAGTTTTTTAAGCCCCCCTTCTATTTGTACCGATCTCATTTACATAGAGGAGGGAATCATCAGAGAATACAAAAAGTTACCAACAGATACAGATACAGATACAGATACAGATACAGATACAGATACAACTTCGTGGATACTTGGGGAAGGGAATGTTGTTTACAGTGTAGAGAGTTATATCCAAGAAACTCCGTCGGAGTATTATTTGCAAGCTCTGACTCCAGTGAAAGGATGGCGACTGCCCAAGAAGAATCTTGAATTCTTGATAAAAAAACACCCTGAGTTGGCTTTGATGGCATACAAACTAAGCGAGGAATATATTTTAAAAATGGAGCTAAGAAACAAGCTTCATCGACTAAAAAGGCTGAAAGATAGATTTCTACTATTTGAAAAGCAACAACTTGGAATAGCTAATAGAATTAAAGGAAAGATACTTGCAAATTATTTAAATGTTCGTCCACAGCAGCTAAGTGCACTCAGGCGAGAAATAGCAAAATCTTAAAAAAGATGTACCTACTCAGATGCACAAATCAGAAGTTTTTTCTTCTGATTTGTGCATTTTTTATTTGATCAACAGCCTGTAATTTTGTACATAACAAAGCCCCCCTTAAGAATCTTGGCAGATGCAGGGAGGCCTTGGATATTCAATTAAATTAATTAAACATTCAAAAGTATGAAAAAAATAACTTTTCTTATCAGTGTTCTATGCTTTTCGATCTTGTTTTCTTGTAAAGAGAATGAGGTGAATTCGCTCAATGTGAGTGAAATTGATGAAGCTTCTTCAATTCTTAATGCTGAAATCAGAAATGGTAAGGTTCATTTTGAAGGCTTAACCGAAATGAAACAGACTATTGCCTTCTTGATTGAAAATCCGGATTATGAGTTCGAAAGCCTTGACAATAACTTTAAGTCATTTAAAGCTAAACGCCAAGAATTAGAACAGTCGGAAGTGAGGCCCTCAGACGATATTTTTAACAAATATTTTTCCACACTTATTTTGGATGGAGAAGAGATCGTCGTGTCTAAGATTACAGACGAGATTTTTGAAAAGGTTGTGAATCAAGATGGGTTTTTCGAAATAAATGACGAAGAGTATTTTTTCGTTGAAAACCAACTTATGAAACGTAGTTTAAGTGACAGTCAGTCACTTGTTCTGAAAGTTTCAGACCTGAAGGTTGAAATAGAGAGGCTGGTATCTGAGCCTAATTCACAACTTAGAGCTATTAACGGAGGAGGAAACTTCTTTTGTAGTGGAAGAGAGTATAGGCTTCTAGGTGATTTAGTGAATTTCAATATAGGAATATATCAGAGATTATCTATACAAGTAAAATATCAACGAAAAAACCAAAGCTTCTGGAGTTGGATAGACCCATGGCTTAGCGAAAATGGTAGTCTATTTTACAACGCAAACTTTACAATTCAACCAGCTGGTGGATTCCCCCCTGTTTACGTTAATCTAACCGACAACTGTGGAAGTTGTAGTGGCTTTAATAAAACTGTAGATTGGAATGTTGGAGTAGCAGGCCCTACTCAATGGTCTAATCAATCAGGAAATTTTGGAGGGACCGTTGCATGTGGTTACAGGTCTTATAGTTTTTAATATTTTAACTCAGGAGTAGCTCTGTCACTACTCCTTTTTTATACTTTAAATGAAAAAGTTGTTAATCTTATTTTTTGTTTTAGGCTGTGAATTTGAAGAGGTTCAAATAGAGCCCGATGTTGTTGAAATATTTGCTCCTTTGGAAGCAGGTCAGCCTGGCAAAGTGTTGTTGTCTAAAATATTTAAAATTGAGGAGATTATAGAAGATCATTCCAAGGAGCTTGATAATGCGAAATTGTATCTTCTAGAAAATGGGGTGTTTTTTGACAGCTTACACTTAAAATCAAACGGTTATTACGAGTCGGGAAAGAGCATTCAAGAGGGGGCAACTTATATCCTACAAGGAACTTGGACGGATAATGCAGTCATTAGCTCACAAGAGGTCATAATTCCTTCAAGTTTAAAGACTGTTGATTTTACCTATGTAAAAGATACTTTCAACTTTAAAAATCAAGATATTCCAGCAGCTTTTTTAGAATTGAGTTTTGATCAAAGTTTATGGCCCTACATAATCATGGATGTATCACCGACTACTGGAGTTGGAGGCCAAAATATGAGCGTTTTCTTTTTTAACGAAAATATTCAAAAAGAAATAGTTGATTGTACAACAGGAGCTTTTGGAGCTTTTAATAATAT
Source organism: Spirosomataceae bacterium TFI 002 (assembly GCA_900230115.1). Classification (NCBI taxonomy): domain Bacteria; kingdom Pseudomonadati; phylum Bacteroidota; class Cytophagia; order Cytophagales; family Spirosomataceae; species Spirosomataceae bacterium TFI 002. The sequence goes on from LT907983.1 coordinate 2,827,394, forward strand.
GTTATTTGCCGGAAGTGGGCGTACATTCAGTAGCCATTGTTTACCCATTTCAAATATAGCATTTCTAGTAGAAAGAGCTTATCAGAAACCAACTAGTGCAAATCCTCCCTTTAGTTCTGAGTTGATTGAATATGACAATATAAATCTTACAATAGGGTCAGTTACGGAGTCTTATTTTTTATGGGCAAAACAGATTGGTTTACAGCCGTCAGGAAGAGAACGATTTAGCGTAGACCCAGTATTGAATTATACCAACTTATCAGGAGCACAGGGTGTAGTTTTCGGGATGAATATAAAAACAATACAATTACAATGAAGATTTGGGCTTTTATTATACTTGTTTTTGCTGCCGATACAGTAAAATCACAAGGGTTGGCTGTTTCAGGTAAAGTTTTAGACTCAGGTAGTGGTGAAAAACTTATTGGAGTTACTTGCTATGACAGTACGAACTCAAAGGTTAGTACCTCAGATAGTGAAGGGTATTATTCTTTCGTATCTGGTAATTCGCCTATAACCCTATCATTTTCATTTGTTGGTTATAAAACCGTTAGCAAAACCTTTGACAAAAGCGGTATTTATGATATTGAGCTAGTAGGTGGCATTACATTAGATGAAGTTGAAGTAAATCCTGAGTATAACTTTTCTCAACTTAGCAGTAAGGCTATTTTACGCCTACCAAGCCTTCTTGGCGAAAGTGATGTTGTTAAGTCTCTTCAATACCTGCCAGGTGTACAAGGGGGCTCTGAGGGTTCTGCAAGTATTTTTGTACGCGGGGGAAGTGCGGACCAAAATTTGATATTGTGGGATGATGCACTCATTTATAATGTTAATCACTTAGGTGGGTTTTTCTCTGTATTCAATCCTCATTTGGTGAAAAATGTACAGCTGTATAAATCGTATATCCCTGTAGAATACGGTGGTAGGGGCTCTTCGGTTATAAAAATTTCTACTAGAGAAGGGAGCAAAGAAAAATATGAAACAACTCTAGACATAGGTGTTCTAAATCAAAACTTGACTTTTGAAGGTCCTATAAAAAAAGGGAAAAGTTCTTTTATAATTTCAGCAAGAAATTCAAACTTAGGTGTGTTTACCTCACTTAGAAACGTTTTAGCCAGTTCACTATCTGATGAAAACAAAATCTCATTTTATGATTTATCAGCCAGAGTCAATACTGATTTAGGTAAAAATGGCCAACTGGTGTACAGCGTATTTCATGGAAAGGATATGTATGAAAATATTGAAAACTTTAATAAAAGGTTGATTACAAATAGGCTAAACTGGTCTAATACGGTACAATCTTTAAAATATACTAAGTACATTAATCCGAAGTTTTTTTTCAATTCATCTGTAAGTCAAACAACCTATAAAAGTTCAATTGCTTTTGAAGAGGAGTTTATAGAAACAAAGGAAGGCTCTACACAAGCTTTATCCAATCAAATTATGGATTGGGCGGGTAAATTTAAGGGTCAATATGCTGCTTTGCCTTCTTTAGACCTTAGTTTTGGAGCGGAGTTAATAAGACATAATTTCCAGCCTAGTTATCAAAACTCTTTGATAGCTGAGAGCGAATTTAGAAATGAAGGAGTCAGTACTACTGAAGGAGCCTTTTATATCGGTACAAACTTAAGACCTACTAAAAAGCTTAACCTAGAGATAGGTGTCAGAAGGTCTCGACTAGGGACAGAAGGGAGAGACTTTAACAATTGGGAACCCCGCGTAAGTATAGAATTCAACCCTTCAAGTAGTTATAAATGGAACTTGTCTTACACACAAATGAATCAATACATGCATTCTCTTTCAAATACGGGAACTGGCTTTAATGTGGAAGTGTGGGTGCCTGCAAATGCTCAGGTGCCTCCTTTAAACGTAGAAAGTATGAGCCTAGGTTATCAAGGAAGTGTCGATAAAAGTATTAGCTGGAACCAAGAAGTATATTTTAAAAACTTTACCAATTCTATCATGTATAGAGAAGGTGAAAACCTATCTATTTTTCAATCTCAAGATTGGTTTGAAAAAGTAAACCTAAATGGACGTGGAAGAAGCTGGGGCATTGAGAATGCTATCCATATATCTGGTTCTAAGTATGATATAAATGCCGCTTATACATGGTCTAAGACTGAGTTTATGTTTGCGGGAGTAAATAATAACCAATGGTTTCCTTTCAGGTTTGACCGCCGTCACTATTTGTCATTGACGGGTTTCTACGATATAAATAAAAAGTGGGAAATGAACGCTGCTTTCTTGCTCCAAACTGGCCAAGCATTTACCTCACCACTCGGTGTTAGGGTGGATGAGAACCAGTTACCTCAGTTTTACTATACTTCTATAAATAACGATCGCTTCCCTCTTTATAATCGTCTTGATATTGGTTTCTCAAAAACTAAAATTACGAAAAGAGGAAATGAGTCAAAATGGTCTTTCGGTGTATATAACCTATACAACCGCAAAAATCCAGCATACCTTGATGTGGAATTAAATGAATCGGAACAAGGCTCATCTTATCGGATTGTGCCTAAAGCCATTTTACCAATAATTCCTTTTATTAAGTATCAGATAAAATTTTAGTATTGGGCGAGGCTATTAATTTAACACTGACATTAAACAACAAACCGTTGCATCTTGGTTATTTGACAATTATAACTTTCAATAGTAATGAAATTAAAGTATTTCCTCTATTGCCTTATTATAACTATTTATACATCATCTTGTGGCTTAAGAAGGATTTTTGACGAAGGTTCAACCCGGCTTATTATTAATAATAACACAAACAGCCTCATAAAGGTAATTTCATTTATAAGAGGAAGAGCCGTAGGAAATTATGAAATTGCTCCTTTGACAAATTATTCCAAATTAATACATGCTAGGGACAACCGCTATTCAATTATGCCAAATGAACAAACAGATTCTTTGGTAATCTAAAGAGAAACTGATGGAAAATACATTCAATTTTCTTGCAACGGTGTAAGTTTGCTTGGAAGCACTATACCGTGTCCGGAGTTATTAGATAAGTTACCTCAATTATATTTTTCTAAAAGTTGTGAAAATATTGACATCTTCGTTAAAGGGAAAAGAATAACACGAGAATGTAAATATGAAATCAATGAGTCCGATTTTCAATAATTGATTAGAATCAAAAAAAGTCTCTGATTATAGTTTTTCTATATGTTTTTTAGTTAGATTGAACTATAAAAAGCTGGCAACCACCACTTTATACAGGCAATAGAAGCTCTGTAAATGGCCGCTTTACAACAATGGAAATAGAAATGATATTAATACCCATGGTTGTTTAATAACTATGATTAAAAATGAAAAAATCAATTTGTTTTGTCCTTATATTTCTATTTTTCGCTTTAAATTCTTGTGACATAAGAAGAGTCTTTGATGATGGTTCGCATAAGTTAGGGGTAAATAACAACACTTCAAGTACTATAAAAATTGAATCATTCAAAGATGGGAAATCTATTGGAAGTTTTGATATTTCTTCAAAGTCAACATATAAAAGACTTTTCCCTACTAGAGATAATATTAAATCCATAATTAATGGCGACAGAGCCGACTCGGTTGTAGTCTCGCGAGAAAATGATGGTAAATATTTCCAATATTATTGCGATGGCGAATCTCTTTACCCCGCAAGATGCTTGTCAAATGAAACTTTACCTAATCTGGCATTTTCCCAAAATTGTACAATTGTAGATAAGTTTGAAAAAGGAGATAGAATTATCGAAGAATGTTTTTATGATATAAATGAGACTGATTTTAATCCATAAATTACTTCTCCGTTTCAGTGCAAAATGCAGCAATACAACTATTCAATGACTATCACTAAGCTGGTCACTTTAATAAGCATATTATTTCTTAGTATAAGCTGTGTAGATTACTTCAAGAAAGATGATGTGGTATATGAGATAGTTAATAATAGAGATTATGACATTACAATATCATATTTTCTCGACCATAATGAGCTTGATAGTTTTACTACTGCATCAAAAGAAACCTTTAGTAGAACCCTAGGTAGAGAGGCTCCATTTAATAACCCATCAGGAGAGTTTGAAATAGGTTCTATTGTTGTGAACTTTGAGGATCAAAGGGCACTACTATTCTATTGTCCTGAGGATTTAGTTTTTACCTCTCTTGATCTTAAGTGTCTTAAGTTTTTTGAAGGTTAAAAAAAACCTACTTGTTTGCAGCGGAAGGGGAGACAATGATACATAAAAGAACTTTTGTCCCAACCCACACCATAACATACGATAATGGCGATTATGATAGGGCGATTCCTTTGTGATTAGAAGAAATTCTAAATTAGAATAAGGCTTATTTTAAGTAGTATCAAGCAAAAAACCTCAACTGAATCAACAATTGAGGTTTTTTTGCTATCTGAAAAAGCGGCTACTCACTTAGCTGCTGCGTATCTTTTTTCTACTTCGTTCCAGTTGATTACATTGAAGAATGCTTCGATATAATCTGGTCTACGGTTTTGGTAGTTTAGGTAATATGCGTGCTCCCACACATCAAGACCCAATATTGGAGTTCCTCCACAACCAATACCTGGCATTAGTGAGTTATCTTGGTTGGCAGTAGAACATACTTCTACTTTACCACCTGGGTGAACACATAACCATGCCCAACCAGAACCAAACTGAGTAGCGGCTGCTTTTGAAAAAGCAGTTTTGAAATCGTCAAAAGAGCCGAATGCTGCTTCAATAGCATCTTTCAATTCACCAGAAAGGCGTCCTTTGCCTTCAGGATTGATTACTGACCAAAATAAAGAGTGATTAAAGAATCCACCACCGTTGTTTCTAACGGCTTTGTTGCTCATGTCAAGGTTGCTAAGGATATCTTCGATAGATTTTCCTTCTAATTCTGTACCTGCAATTGCATTATTTAAATTGTTAGTATATCCTGCATGGTGTTTTCCATGGTGGATTTCCATTGTTTTTGCATCGATATTAGGTTCCAATGCTGCATAATCAAAGCCTAAAGCTGGTAGTTCAAAAGCCATATTTGTAATTAATTTTGAAGTTTAACGTATATAGTTGTCAAACATGAGTTCTTGATTTTATGTTCGCTTTTTTTTGAAAAATTCAAGTATTAGTTCTCTAGATTCGTCTGCCAATACTCCTCCGTACACCTCTTTTTTGGAATTTATAATTGCTTCGCTATGAACTCTATATCCTCTTTTTTCATCAGGAGCTCCGTACACAATTCGATCTACTTGCGACCAAGCAATGGCTCCAGCACACATTACACAGGGCTCCAACGTAACAAAAAGAGTACATTCTCGCAGGTATTTTCCTCCCAAATAGTTGGCAGCTGCTGTTATTGCGAGCATTTCGGCATGGGCAGTGACGTCAGTAAGCTTTTCGGTTTGGTTATAGCCTTTTCCTATAATTGTTCCATCGTCGGTAACTACCAATGCACCTACAGGAACTTCATCTTCTTCAAAAGCTTGGTTTGCCAGTTGAAGAGCTTTTTGCATATAAAATTCATCAGAAAGGAGTGGCATTTTGTATTTCAATTTTAGATTGTCCAAAAGTAATGACAAATTTGTGTTCACTAGAGAAACTGCAATGAAAATCACACAAGAAGCAATTGACACTTTTATTAATGCGGCCCTGAAAGAAGATGTTGGCGATGGCGATCATACCTCATTGTCTACCATTCCGGCTAATGCCGAAGGTAAAGCAAGATTAATTGTAAAGGATGAAGGAATACTGGCGGGTGTGGACCTGGCTAGGCATATCTTTAAAGCAGTTGATCCTGAGCTAGAAATGGAGGTTTTTATGGCTGATGGAGATGCGATAAAGTATGGAGATATTGCATTTCATGTGTCGGGTTGTGATCGTTCAATTCTAACAGCAGAGCGTTTGGTACTCAACTGTATGCAACGAATGAGTGGAATTGCAACTGTTACCAACGAAATAGTGGAAAAGCTAAAAGGTACAAAATGTAAAGTACTAGATACTCGCAAGACAACTCCCAACTTTAGATTGCCTGAGAAGTGGGCTGTAAAAATTGGTGGTGGAGTGAATCATAGAACTGGACTTTACGACATGATTTTGATCAAAGACAACCATGTTGATTATGCTGGTGGGATAAAAGAAGCTTTAGATTCTGCTCAAAAATACTTGAAAGACACAGGAAGAGATTTGCCAATAGAAATAGAAGTAAGAAATCTTGACGAACTAAATAAAGTATTGGCAATAGGTGGAGTAGTTAGAATCATGCTAGACAATTTTGACTACGCCCTTACAAGAGAAGCTTTGGCCATTATTGATGGAAAATTTCCCGTTGAGTCATCAGGAGGTATCACGCCAGAAACAGTTCGTGCTTATGCGGAGTGCGGCGTTGATTACGTTTCTATGGGCTATTTAACACACTCAGTAAAGAGTTTGGATTTGAGCTTGAAAGCGATAAAGTAATCATAAAAGGTTATTTCATTTCTGACAAGTAATCTTCTACCGTATTAGAAGGAGTTTTTGGCCAATCTTTTATGTCATTGGCTATTTGTTCAAAGGCTTTTATTTTTGCTGTCAATATTTCATTTTCAGCAGAAAACATCTCATTAAACATTTGATTTTTCTTTATTTCTAGTTTATGAAATTCAATGGTTTTTAAATATTGACTTTTAATTGTTTCAATATTATGATCTAGATACCATGTTATACGTTTAATCTTGTCTTCGGATACAAGGTTTTCTTTTTTCGCATACTTAAGGATTTCGAATAAATGTAAGGGCTCAGGGCTTCCATTCTTTAAAAACTCTAAAACGTAAAAATCTCTAGTGATTTTATCCTCAAATTTATCTGACTTCAAAAGTCCAAAGTCAAATAGTAGCAACCTAGTAACTCGGTCTATTGCAGTCCTTTTTGGATTACTATTATCATTTTTGTGATTTTCGATGAAAGTTCGGGCCCTCATGTCTAAATCATGTCCGATAGAATCTGTAAAATTTCTATTTCGAGTGATATCCATTATTCCCATTTCGGCAAAAAGCTTATCAATTTTGGCTTTTTCAGAACTAGATATTGTCGCCTCAGCCTTTGGCACAACTTCGGACCCCAAAGTATAACCCTTCTTCGATTCTTGTTGGCATGATAATAATATGAATAGAGCAAAAAGTACGACCTTTCCCATAAGTGATAAAAATAATGTTACGAACTTTCTTTCGTGTAAATAAAATTAAAAGTTAATATCAGCATCACATCGATTTTAGTGCTAATATTTTTTTAAATCGCTGCATACAAGCAATTAATGTTTCGCGAGCTTGCTAGAAACATGTCGGTCAATTTTGACTTTGCCCATACCAATGGGGTTTTGGTGGGTATTGTTGGGAAAATTTCTTTTGAATCGTTAGTGGTATAACGTCCGAGACAGTTTGTGATTATGTGGAGTGCGGCGTCGATGATATTTCTACAGGCGATTTATCACACTGGGTTAAAAGTTTAGAGCTTAAAAGCCATAAAATAAAACACTCAAATAATTCTTTTTGTGCGATTGGAGTTTATTTAGTTTTGAGTTCTAAAACATCGAACATATGAAAAACAAGATTATTTTAACGCTAATAGTAGTCTCAATAGTAACTGTATTTGCAGGATGTAAAAAGAAAGCTGGGCCACTAGCTTGTGCTTCTTCTACGGTACAATACTCTGAAGACATCACTGAATTTGTAAATAACCAATCGAAAGCAAATTGCGAGCGTGTTGTTAAATCTATAAAAGATATTTATTCAAGCTGTACGACTTTAACTGGCTTAGACCGAAAAGCATACGAAGAAGCTGAAGCAGACCTTAATTGTAATGACTATAATTAAGTTTGATCTCTTTCTAGCCATTTAAAAGCTGGCTCGGGGACGTAACTTTCCATTTTGGCATATAGACCTTCTATAGTGTCCGACACTTGAAGAATATCTCTATTGACTTGCTTTAAAAAGCCTTCGGCCACCATATGGTCTAGCTGAGCAAGGATATGATCATAAAACCCGTTGAGATTTAAAAGTCCGACGGGTTTTTGATGTAATCCCAGTTGAGACCAAGACAATATTTCGAATAACTCATCCATACTTCCAAATCCGCCAGGAAGTGTAATAATGCCATCACAAAGTTTTTCCATGAGGGCTTTTCGCTCATGCATAGTTTCTACTTTATGAAGTTCTGTTAGACTTTTATGTCCAACCTCTAGGTCATCCAAGAAATTTGGAATTATTCCTACTACTTTTCCGCCTTCTTCAAGGACTGCATCTGCTATAATTCCCATGAGACCAACACTGCCAGCTCCATATATAAGGGTTTGGTTTCGCTTGGCTATTTCTTTGCCAAGGGCAATTGCCGTTTCTCTATAAATTGGTTTCAGACCTGGATTTGCTCCGCAGTAGACGAGTATGGATTTCATTGATTTCAATTTTCGCTCAAAATTAAGGTTTATTCTTTATACTTTCGGAATGTAAACAAAACCCTATTCTGAATTATGGAAAAAGATTCACGTCGTGATTTTCTCAAAAAAATGGGACTTGCAGGATTTGCAATGCCAATGGTTAGCCAGTTTCAAAACATAAAACCCTCTAACAAAAATGCCAAAAAGCTTGGAATAGCACTAGTTGGTCTAGGAAATTATGCCACCAATAGGGTAGGGGTTGGTTTGGAACAATCGAATTTTTGGGAAGTAAAGGGTATAGTGACAGGTACACCTTCTAAAATTCCTGATTGGAAAAAGAAATGGGGTATTGAAGACAAAAATGTTTTCAATTATGAAAATTTTGACAAAATCTCGAAATCTAAAGATATCGATGTAGTGTACATTTGCTTACCCAATAGTATGCACAGAGAATTTACTGAAAGGGCAGCTAAAGCAGGTAAGCATGTGATATGCGAAAAGCCAATGGCTACAAGTGTGGAAGACGCCAGAGCAATGATCAAGGCTTGCGAAGAGAATAATGTTAAGCTAGCAATAGGCTATAGGTTGCATTTTGAGCCTTTCAATCTAGAAATAATGAAATTTGGGAGAGAGAAAACTTTCGGAGATATAACGTTCATCAATTCTGATTTTGGTTTCAAAATTGGGGATCCAACGCAGTGGAGACTAAATAAGAAATTGGCGGGCGGTGGTCCTTTAATGGATGTTGGTATTTACTCCATTCAAGCAACTAGATATACGACAGGGGAAGAACCAGTTTCGGTTTCTGCTCAATTTGGTCCTGTAACTGATCCATCAAGGTTTAGCGAAGTGGAGGAATCGGTACATTATCAGTTAGATTTCCCAAGTGGTGTGACCATGAGCGGTTTTACAAGTTACAAAACCAATGTGCAGCGATTTAATGTCGCATGTAACGATGGTTGGTTTGAGTTATCACCAGCCTTTGGATATGGACCTCTTAAAGGAAAAACTAGTAAAGGTGAAATGGATTTGCCTATTGTTCAGCATCAACATGCTCAAATGGAAGGAATGGGGCCTCTTTTTATGAGTGATAAACCAATTCCGTCACATTGTTCTGGAGAAGAAGGTTTGAAAGATATGAAAATCTTAATGGCGATTTTGGAATCTGCTGAGAATGGAGGAAAGAAAGTGATGCTTTAAAACGGTCTGAATTCAGATCGTTTATTCTAATAAATGATCTGAGTTCAAATCAAACTAACAAATACTTATTCACTCACCCCACACATCATCAATGAGTGCTGGTTAAGTAAGATATATGCATCATCACCTGCTTCTTTTGCAAGTTTCATAGATGCTTTGGCTGCCGGAACTGCCTGGTCGCATTTTCCCATTTTTGCAGCGATTCGTGCTACCAACTGATATGTCCAATATTGTTCATCAGCAGCTAAGGCCCTTTTTGCCCAATCAAGTGCTTGCGGTAATTTATAATCGTTTTGAAAGTAATAATCAGCGGATGTAAAATAACTTGCTACCAATGGTTTTTCTTTCGACATTTCTGTTTCTATTGCTGCCAAGATGTCTTTTTTGACATCATGTTCAATTTTGAATTTTACTGCTGTAGTTTCCCACGAAATAACAACGTACGTAGAAGTGGGTGTAAATTCCTCAAAAGCGATGGTCATTTCATTGACATTGTGATCTAGTTCTATTGGCTGAACCTCAAAACTTAAAGCATCCTGCACACTATTATACTCGTACGCACCCCATTGTTCGGAGTCATTATTCAAAATGATTTTCCATGACTTCACTCCTGGAATGGTGTAAAGGCCATACTTTTTGGCATCCATTTCGGTACCATTAATTTTCATTTTTTCGCTAAAAGAAATGCTTGTGATCTTGTTGGCACCCGTACGCCACACCTTCCCATACGGTACAAGATTACCAAATACCTTACGGCCTTTTGCCGATGGGCGGCTATAGTCTATTGTTACGGTTCCTAATCCTACACCTTGTGTAATGACAGCACTTGGGCTTGCAGCAGGAAGTTGAATTTGAGCAAATCCTATAAATGGAATTAGGGTTAAAAAGTAAACAAGCTTTCTCATTCTTAATCTAATTTAAATGTTTTTAAGTCTGCTTTTGCCGAAAGCTTTATTCCTACTGTGTCTTCATAAATAGTTATAAACTTAAAGCCGAGTTTTGACATTTTTAAGCCAATCTCTGGATTGGGGCATTGAATTCCAGCCCATTTTCCATTCTTTTCTGCCTCGTTTATAATCTTTTCAAATATGCTCAATTGCTTAGGGTCTTCAAAGTCTGCAACATTTGAAAATCCCAGCGAAATACTCAAATCCCAAGGACCAACATAAAGCCCAGTTAGGCCTTCAATACTCGCAATTTCTGATAGGTTGTCAAAAGACTCTTTGGTTTCAATCATCGCCAAAGTAGCAATGTTTTCGTTAGCTGATGTAAAGTAGTTTTCCTGATAAAGACTTGCTCTAAAAGGACCCAGACTTCTCTCTCCAAGTGGTGGATAATAGGAGGCTGAAACAAATTCTTTTACTTCTGCAGCCGTTTTTATCAATGGGCATATCAAACCAAGTGCTCCTGCATCTAACATTCTCATTGCAAAAGCAGCATCAGTAGATGGAATTCTTACAAATGGAACTGATTTTCCGCTTTGCATTGCTTGAAGCATTGATAATATAGCACTCAAGTCTGTGGCTAGACCATGCTGTGCGTCTATGGTCATGACATCGAATCCAACTTTGGAAACTAATTCAGCCGACCATGCTGATCCACTTGTCATCCAAGCATTGCTTAAAACTGCTCCTGACTTTATTTTTTCTGAAATGTTGTTCATTTGTATGTGCAGTTTCCACCGTCTTTTACATAGTATTCTTTATAATTTGTAGCCTTTGGATCCATGCAACCAACAAGGTTAAGTATGCTTACATTTTTGAATTGTACAGGATGGCTCTCGCTTTGTAATGAAATAGTACCGCCTCCAAGTAGACTTCCATCAATTTTGAATTTTGGGTCGTGGCCACTTACATTTCCACTACCTACGCTTGGTTTTGTATATTCCAAAACCTTTTCTCCATTTACAAAATGACGGATTAGGGAATCTCCATAAACCTCAATTTCGGCAGTAACCCATTGGTCGCCATTGTATGTCTTAGAAGTAGAACTGATACAGTGTCTCGTGTCGAGCTTTCCGTTGTACCATACATTTGTACCTGGTGTGCATAGGTTACATGTGCTTCTTTCTTTGCCGTCGCTATTTCCTCCCAGCAACTGAACTTCAATAGAAATAGGGAAATCTTGATTAAGACCCATGCTCTCCGCAGTTTGTCCATGAATCATTACTCCACTGTTACGGAGAGCCCAGCCTTCTCCTTTGGGAGCTTGATCACCTATGAAACGATGCGTAGTTTTTAGCTTGTAATAACTATATGGTTTTTCGTAAAAAATGTGACCATATTTTCTTGCGAAATCATCGTATCCATCATAAGAAACAGTGAGGTAGCCGTCTTCGACTCTAAAAGTATTTTTATAATTGTCGTTGAGTTCATTTCCTCGGATTTTGACATTCCAACCATCTAGGTTTTTACCATTAAAAAGCTCCTGCCATTCTTCAGAAGTTGAATTTTGAGTTACTTTTTGGGAACAAGATTGAAATAGAAATCCAGTAAGGATTAGTAGAAGGTACTTCATTGGTATTAGGGCTTAAATTAGATTGCCAAATTAAATAGAATTAAGCTTTAAACCGAATTTAACAGTATTTGAAATTTGGGTCAAATGTTAGATAGAAATAGTTATTTTTGGGAATTAGCAAATCAACCTAAACCTGAAATAATATGAAAAAGTACTTCACTATAATTCTTAGTTTGCTCTGCCTAGTTGCTATTGCTCAGGAAGGGAAGGTGATGGATAACGTGACCATGACAAGTAAAATCTTGAAAATGGAGCGGAATTACGCGGTTTATTTGCCTCCAGGTTATGAGACTTCGGAGCGGTCTTATCCTGTTTTGTATTTACTGCATGGTGCTACAGATAATCATACTGGCTGGGTACAATTTGGTGAAGTTTTACACATTACCGATAAGGCTATACGAGAAGGAAAAGCGACTCCCATGATCATTATCATGCCTGATGCAGATACCAAAGTAATGGGCTATTACAATGTTCCAGATTGGGATTACGAGAAATTCATGTTTGAAGAGTTTATACCACATGTAGAGCAAAAATATAGGATCAAGGCTCAAAAGCGATTCCGTGCTATTGCAGGGTTATCGATGGGTGGTGGAGGTTCATACATATATGCTTTACACCACCCTGACATGTTCTCTTCGGCTTGTCCGCTGAGTGCTTGGGTTGGTCCGCTTACTGTGGAGGATACCAAAACAATGCTTCAGAGAAGGGTTGAAAATGTTACTGATGCTCAGGTGCAATCTTATTTTGAAAACTATAATGCCCTTAATGTCGCCAAAAATATGGCAGACGATGAAATCAAAAAAGTGAGATGGTACATAGATTGTGGAGATGATGATTTTCTTTTTGAAGGTAACTCACTCATGCACATCGACTGGAAAAAGAGGAAAATAGCTCACGAGTATAGAGTAAGGGACGGTGGGCATACATGGACTTATTGGAGAGACACATTGCCAGAGGTTTTAGACTTTGTTTCTCAAGCTTTCCATCAATATTAAATCAATTAGAAATGAATAGAAGATCGATTTTAAAAACATTAGGTACCACTGCTATTGCTGCGGTTGCATTGCCTACTTGGGCAAAAGGCTGGACCAAAGAAGGCCTCCCAAGCACTAATTTTTTCTCAGTCAATGAGCAAAGTTTAACCCAACTGCTCGTAGAAGCAATTATACCAGAAACAGATACACCTGGAGCCGCAAGCCTTGGAGTTGATAAGTTTATCGCCTTAATGCTGAAAGATTGCCATTCGCAAGAAGATCAAACAGCGTTTAAGAAAGGCTTGGTTGAAATAGAGTCCGTTGCAAAAGAAACCTTTGACAAGCCATTTGCGAATTGCAGTATGGCTCAAAAACAACATTTAATAGAAGGATTGGCAGTTTACGATGACAGCGAGCTGAAGAAATTTGGCGGCCTATTAAAGTATCTAACAATCAGAGGTTTTAAGCATTCAGAATATTATTACACCGCCACTGGTTTTGAATTCGCACCAGGAAAGTATGTAGGTTGTGTAGAACTAAACGAAGGAGGACAAGAATAATGGCAAATTTCAATATAGATAGTAAGAAAAAAAGAACCTACGACGCAATTGTGATAGGTTCAGGAATGAGTGGTGGCTGGGCTGCAAAAGACCTTTGCGAAGCTGGGATGAAAACCTTGGTTTTGGAGCGTGGACGCAAAGTAGATCATGTGGTGGATTATCCTACCACAATGACTCAGCCTTGGGAATTTGCCCATGATCGTCAGATTTCGAAAGAAATGCGAGATGCCAATCCAATTGCTTCTAAGTGCTATGCATTTTATGAAGGGTCGGAGCACTTTTTTGTAAAAGACAAAGAGCATCCCTATGTAGAAGAAAAGCCATTTGACTGGATACGCGGATATCAAACTGGCGGAAAGTCGCTCATGTGGGCTCGTCAAACACAACGATGGAGTAAGTACGATTTTGAAGGGCCAGCTCGTGACGGATTTGCAGTGCCATGGCCGATAAGTTATGACGATATCGCTCCCTATTATTCTAAAGTAGAGACTTTTGCGGGCATCTCTGGAAATAGTGATGGGTTAGATACTCTTCCAGATGGAGAATTTCTTGCTCCTCATGAGCTGAATTGTGTAGAGCAATATTTCAAAGACAAGGTAAAAGATCATTACAAAGGTGGTCGCCACATGATTATAGGTCGCTGTGCACACCTAACTACTCCAAAGCAAATTCACTACGATCAAGGTCGAGTACAATGCCAGCATAGGGCAATTTGTGAGCGTGGATGTCCTTATGGAGGTTATTTTAGTAGTAATTCTTCTACGCTACCTTGGGCAATGAAAACAGGAAACATGACGCTTCGTCCAGATTCTGTGGTAGAAAGTATCATTTACGATGAGAAAAAGCAAAAAGCCATAGGCGTAAGAGTGATAGATGCTAATACAAAAGAGACCATGGAGTTTTATGCCAAAGTGATCTTCTTGAATGCCGCAGCTTTGAACTCAAATCTTGTTCTATTAAACTCTAAATCTAACCGATTCCAAAATGGACTTGGAAATGATAGCGGTACACTAGGAAAATACGTTGCATTCCATAATTATACCGCAAGAGTTTCTGGAGAATACGAAGGTTTCTTAGACAAAACTACAGCAGGAAGAAGACCCAATAGTGGGTATATTCCTCGTTTTAGAAATGTATACGAGCAAGAAACAGACTTCTTGCGAGGCTATGCAGCTGGTTTTGGAGCCAACCGCCAGTATCATTCTGATCAGTCGGGATTGGGAGAAGGACTGAAAGAGAACATCTTGAATCCCAAACCTGCACTTTGGAGTGTAGGTTCTCACATGATGGGCGAAACAATTCCCAAGGAAACAAATTATGTGAGACTGGACGAAAACAAGAAAGACCCCTTCGGAATGCCGCAGTTATCTATTAGTGTAGATTACGATGACAATGACCGTAAAATGACCAAAGATTACATGGAGCAAGTAACGGAAATGTTTGAAATGGCAGGATTCTCCAACATAAAAGCAGTGGATACGGGCAGAACTCCAGGACTTGACATTCACGAAATGGGCGGAGCAAGAATGGGCGATGACCCTAAAACTTCCATGCTCAATAAGTGGAATCAGCTACATGCTTGTAAAAACGTATTCGTAACCGACGGAGCTTGCATGACATCAACTAGTACACAAAACCCATCGCTTACTTACATGGCTTTTGCCGCTAGATCGGTGGAATTTGCGGTGAGTGAGATTAAGAAAAGGAATTTGTAGAAGAATTTGATTTTTATTCAAATTGAAACATAGATATGAATTCCTTGCAAAATACTGTTAAAGAAAGAATAGCTGATTGTAAACAAAAAAAGGAAAATATACTTAACCTTTCTGGTTTAGAAATATCTTCAATTCCTCAAGAGATAAGAGAGTTTGATTGGATTGTTTCACTTGATTTCTCTGAAAATCAGCTTACGAAAATTGAAGGCTTGGAGTCTTTGGTGAATTTGGTTGAACTTAATCTAGGGGGAAATCAGCTTACGAAAATCGAAGGCTTGGATTCTTTGGTTAATTTGGTTGAACTTAATCTAGGGGAAAATCAGCTTACGAAAATTGAAGGCTTGGAGTCTTTGGTGAATTTGGTTGTACTTAGTCTAAGGGGAAATCGGCTTAAGAAAATCGAAGGCTTGGATTCTTTGGTTAATTTGGTTGAACTTAGTTTAGGGGGAAATCTGCTTACGAAAATCGAAGGCTTGGAATCTTTGGTGAATTTGGATGAACTTAGTTTAGGGGGAAATCTGCTTACGAAAATCGAAGGCTTGGAGTCTTTGGTGAATTTGGTTGAACTTAATCTTTGGGGAAATCAGCTTACGAAAATCGAAGGCTTGGAATCTTTGGTGAATTTGGTTGAACTTAATCTTTGGGGAAATCAGCTTAAGAAAATCGAAAGCTTGGATTCTTTGGTTAATTTGGTTGTACTTCATCTAGGGGGAAATCAGCTTACGAAAATCGAAGGCTTGGATTCTTTGGTGAATTTGGTTGAACTTAGTCTAGGGGGAAATCGGCTTACGAAAATCGAAGGCTTGGATTCTTTGGTTAATTTGGTTGAACTTAGTTTAGGGGGAAATCAGCTTACGAAAATCGAAGGCTTGGAATCTTTGGTGAATTTGGGGGAACTTTATCTTTGGAGAAATCAGCTTACGAAAATCGAAGGCTTGGAGTCTTTAGTTAACTTGGTTGAACTTAGTCTTGGGGAGAATCAACTTACGAAAATCGAAGGCTTGGATTCTTTGGTGAATTTGGGTAAACTTGATTTTTGGGGAAATCAGCTTACGAAAATCGAAGGCTTGGATTCTTTGGTTAATTTGGGGGAACTCAATCTTTCGGGAAATCAAATTTCTAAGATTGAAGAGATACCATTTGATAAATTGGGACGTATTTATTTATCAGATAACCCAATCCAAGAGTTACCGAAAGACGCCCTAAATAACCTAGAGGCTTTAAAGGGATACCTTAAAAGTCAAAAAGGTGAATTGGTATCAAATAAGTATTTAAAAGTAAATATTATCGGAGAAGGGAGAATTGGTAAAACACAGCTTTTTCATTTTCTAAATAAGAAAGATTATGTGCCTAATGATTCTGAATCTCATGGAACGAGTACGGCTATGTACAAAATCCCAAAGAAGGATTCCTATGCTCAAGTTTGGGATTTTGGGGGGCAATCTTATCACCATGGCTTCCATCAAGTATTTATAAGACCTAATAACTTTAATGTAGTGCTCTGGTGTAACAATGATGAAAAGGAACCTGATTATGCTTACTGGCTCGGTGCTGGACGTAATTTTTCTTTAAAGGGGCCTTTGTTATTAGTTCAAAATGTGTGGTCAGACTCAGATGATTTAGATATCGACTTTACACCTCACAAAGTTATATATCCAGAGAGTACAAAGTTGGAAAAGTTTGGCGTCGGATTAGATGAGACGTTTTCCATTAATGTCAAGGCTTTGCATTCAAAAAGCTTAAATTGGAAGCATAAACATGACTATTTTCTGGATAGGTTTCATGAAGAAATTCTAAACTACCTTTCTAATGTTGAAACCTTTAATCGTATCCCAAGAGAGTGGTTGTCTATTAAGAAAAAAGTAGATTCGGAATTAGTAGAGGGCCTTGTTTATAAACAAAAAGAAGACTTTAAGAATGAATATGCCAGTAAGTTAGATAAATCGAGTTTTGAAACCTTACTATACTACCTCGAATTTACAGGTAGTATTCTCTATTTTCAAGACAACTGGGCATTGAAAGATTATATTTTTATTAATCCGCCTAAAGTTGCAGATTGGATTTATCAAGAAATACTGGATAAAGAGTTTAAGGAAACTGCGAATGGAGTTTTGAATTTCAAGAAATTAATAATCCAAATCGGTGAAGAAAAGGCTAGCATTTTTAGAGAAATTGTGGAAAGCTTTCATTTGCTTTTTGAAGAAAAGGGGGATGAAGGAAACTTGGTAGTCCCTCAATTTTTACCAGAGAATAATAATTCATTTAAGCACTATCTTCTTGATCTCTTACCTGCTTCTTTTTCTCTAAAGTTTACTGATTTTATAAGTGAAGGAAGAATTTTCCAGTTTATATCTGAATACGGTGAGTATGCTTTGGATAAAAGTTCTTATTGGAAGTATGGCATTATTTTTACTAAATCAGGTATCAAATCTTTGGTACATTATGATTCATTGACCAGAACTATTTTTATCCATATTGAGGAGAAAAAAGGAAGGAATAAAATTGCAGAAGAGATTTTTGACTTCTTTGTAGTTAAGGAAGAAAAGAATGAAGATTCAGGGAAAAGGATTTCATCAATTGCTCGGGAATTAGGCTTGTCAATTAAGGAAATCTTCGATTTTTTGATTAAGTCAGGCTACAAGAAAAAGGTCAATCTAAATAGTCGGTTTCCTATCGAACTAGAAGAAGAAATTTATTTATCCTTTAATAGGAGTGTTACCAAAAATAGTAAAGATGCGGTATTTTCTATTCCAACATACGATAAGGGTTATAGAGACTTTATACGAAATTTAGGAGATCAATTTCCTAAAGAAAAGAAGGAGATTGAATTGGATAATATTATTGAAGGCGTACAGCTTTCAACGAATGGTGGTAAACATTTTTTTGATATTAAAAAAACCATTAAGCAAAATACTGAGAATTTAAATGTCGGCATTTGTATCCAGACTAATAAAACTGTTAAACTTGATTATTTAGCTATAACTCTATTAGGCATGATTAACCATAAGTTACCGAAAGTATTTATTTCTTATTCACGCAAAGATTTGGAGTTTAAAGATGAATTAAAATCTCATTTGTCTATTTTGGAAAGGTATGATTTACTTAAGTCGTGGTCTTGTGATGAAATCCGTGCTGGAAAGTGGGACAAGCAAATACAAACAGAGCTTGAAGAGGCTGATATTATAGTTTACATGGTTTCGCATAATTTCATGTCTTCAGAGTATATCATGGAAAAGGAAGTAAAGAAGGGTATTATGCTAGCCGAAGAAAACCCAAACAAGAAAATTATGTGTGTTTTGGTGAGGGAATGTATGTGGACTGCTTGGGACACTTTAGAAAAGAAGTATCAAGAAATTGCTGGCGATAAGGAGATATTTTCTGATAGTATGAATTTAAGTGCATTCCAGTTCTTACCCTATCATCAATATAAAAACAGTGAGGGCAAAGCAACTAGAGAAGAAATTGTATCGCTAGAGCAATGGGGACGAAACCACTATGAAATGCCAAATGTTGCTTTTAAACAAATAGCTAGTAAAATTTTGCAAGAGCTTAAATGATATATTAACTGGCATAGAGAAATCTAATACGTTTGTTGCTTTGGTTAAAAAAAACAGTAAAATCAGTCCAACCAGTTCTGCGAAGGCTGTGCCTTCGCATGAGTGTTAATCAGTCTCTGGCTGATAATCGAAGAGTCATCTTACAATGTGCAATACAGTAATTTTTTCTATTCGGTTAATTAATAGAATTGCATTTTAAGGGCCAGAGACCTTATATCACCACCAAAGCTAAAAGCTTGGGAGGGTATGTAACTATTTGATATTATAGCACTTATGTTAATTCCTCAACACTAAATTCAGAGTGGAAAAATCACGCTAAAATTAATTTGATGGCGGAGTGTTGTAATATGCTATTTTAGATTCAACTTCGCAGCCAAATTTAATCATGAGTAATGTTGCAATCCCAAAAGAATGTCATTGTTTTTGTGGCAATTACATTTACAATCACCTCTATATTTAATGTTTTACAAGGTTTAAATTATATCGAATTCCCAGAGATTGTTCCCACATTAACTCGATGGTTATTTTTACTTGCCGTCATTTTTTATGGTTTACAAAAAAAGTCTTTGACTGCTTGGATTCTGATAAGTATGCTCATTGGAGCTGAAATAGGTAACGACTTTCCAGCTTTCGCAGTTGAGTTAAAAGTTGTGAGTAAAATTTTTATCAAACTCATCAAAACAATTATCGGGCCTTTGCTTTTTGCCACACTTGTAGCAGGTATAGCTGGGCATTCTGACTTAAAGCAGGTAGGAAGAATGGGCTGGAAATCTCTTCTTTACTTTGAAGTGGTTACCACTTTTGCCCTATTCATTGGTTTGTTTTTTGCCAACTGGCTGCAACCAGGTGCAGGGATTATGCAAATGCCCGGCACATCGGAAGAAATTCCACAAGCCGAAGCACAAACATGGCAAGAGGTTTTGCTGCATGTATTTCCAGAAAACATTGCGAAATCTATCGCCGAAGGCTCCACACTTCAAATAGTGATATTCTCCATACTATTTGGTATTTCTTTAGCAATGCTAGAACAGCAAAAAAGGGCGAAGATGGTAGCTGGGATTGAATTACTGTCGGAGGTAATGTTTAAATTCACTAACATCGTAATGTATTTTGCACCCTTTGCTGTAGGTGCGGCAATTGCTGTTACGGTTGGTCATATGGGTTTTGAAGTTTTAAAGAACTTAGCGATGCTCTTGATGTCCCTTTATTTGGCATTAATTGCTTTCGTTTTGATCGTTTTGGTGCCTGTTATGCTTTTGATAAAAGTACCTATTATAAATTTCTTAAAAACAGTTTCTGAGCCCCTATCTATTGCTTTTGCTACAACCAGCTCAGAATCGGCCTTACCGAAGGCAATGGAACAAATGGTGAAATTTGGAGTTCCCAGGCATATTGTTTCTTTTGTGATGCCCACCGGTTACAGCTTTAACCTCGATGGTTCTACTCTTTACCTCTCGCTTGCAGCTATTTTTGTGGCACAAGCTGCTAATGTAACATTCCCTATTGAGCAACAATTACTAATGGTTTTCACATTAATGCTCACAAGCAAAGGCGTTGCTGGCGTTCCTCGAGCAACATTGGTAATTCTTTTGGGAACTTTAGCCTCGTTCGGATTACCCGAATGGCCAGTACTCCTAATCATCGGAATTGATGAACTCATGGACATGGCTCGTACCTCTGTTAATGTGTTTGGAAATTGCTTAGCGACAACTGTTATCGCAAGATGGGAAGGAGAATTAGATGACGAAAAGATGAATGCCGAGGTAGTTTTAGATTAATATTTACAGAAATATTATTCAAATTTGGCTACTCCAGAAAGCTCTCCTATACAACAGGCTGAAAGGTCAATGGTAATGCTGGCATGAAATGGAAATTCCTAATGCGATCAGGATGTCTAGAATTGGTTAACATTCGGATTTGTTTAAGTGCGTGCTTTTGGCTTTTAACTCCTTTAACCGAGATGGCCATTTGCTTCGACGGCTAACCTTGTTAGATTTCATGTGGGGAAAAGCAAATACTTTGCGTCTCCATGACATATCGGTAAAAGAAAACCCGTGAAAATCTGTTTCATCTGTTAAATCCGTTTTCCCATTGTAGGGGATATGGCGAGTTTAAATCCCCGCCGCCACCTCAAGCCCTTCTTTAATCGCTCGTTTAGCGTCAATAGAACTGGATAGCTTTGCACCGCCAATGGTGTGGACATTTGCTTTGGTTGCCTTTAATTCTTCCACCAAACTGTTAACGCTTACTTGCCCAGCACAAACGATGATGTTGTCAACTTCTAAGAGGCGTTTTTCGCCTTTTATGGTGATGACGAGCCCTTGGTCATTGATGGAGTCATAGGAAACGCCTTTCATCATTTCTACTTTTTTCATTTTTAGTGATGATCTGTGAATCCAACCTGTTGTTTTGCCAAGGTCGCCACCAAGCTTGGTTTCTTTTCTTTGTAATAGGTATACTTTTCTAGGAGAGGGTGCAGGTTTGGCATCTACTCCGGCTATGCCACCTCTCACGGTGTTTTGGTCATCTATTCCCCATTCTTTTAAAAACTTGGCAACTTCTAAAGATGGAGATATGCCCTCGTGCGTTAAATACTCCGCAACATCAAAACCAATGCCACCAGCACCTATGATTGCCACACTTTTGCCCACTGGTTTCTTGTGTTTCAGTACATCTTCATAGCTCAGGACTTTGGGATTATCAATGCCATCTAGTTTTAATTTACGAGGGATAATTCCAGTGGATATTATGATATCATCAAAAGCTTCTAAGTGTTTGACTCCAACTCTTGTATTGAGTTTTAAGCTTACCCCTGTAAGTTCGAGTTGCTTTTTGTAATAGCGAATTGTTTCATGGAACTCCTCTTTGCCAGGAATCACTTTTGCCAAGTTAAACTGTCCACCTATTTCTGACTGAGCCTCAAAAAGCGTCACCTTATGTCCTCTAGTTGCAGCACTTACAGCAGCGGAAAGTCCAGCTGGTCCAGCACCCACAACGGCTATTTTTTTAGTATCATCAGCAGGGGTTAAGTTTATTAAAGTTTCGTGGCAAGCTCTTGGGTTTACTAGGCAACTAGCAGTTTTTTGCTGAAATACATGGTCTAGACAAGCTTGATTACAGGCAATGCAAGTATTTATCTCGTCTTCTTTTCCTTCTTTGGACTTGTTCATTATCTCAGAATCGGCTAAGAATGGTCTTGCCATGGAAACCATATCTGCATGTCCATCTGCTAATACTTGTTCTGCAACCTTGGGGTCATTGATACGATTGGAAGTTATCAAAGGAATAGAAACTTCGCCCATCATTTTTTTGGTCACCCAACTAAAAGCAGCTCGAGGTACCATTGTCCCAATGGTGGGTATGCGAGCTTCATGCCATCCAATACCGGTGTTGATGATAGTGGCTCCTGCTTTTTCAATTTCTTTGGCAAAATGAACCGTTTCCTCCCACTTATTTCCCTCTTCAACCAAGTCAAGCATAGAAAGGCGATAGATCAAGATGAAGTTTTCTCCTACGGCGGCTCTTGTTTGTCTTATGATTTCTATTGCGAATCTTATTCTATTTTCAAATGAACCACCCCATTGGTCGGTTCGTTTATTAGTCCTTGTGGAAACGAATTCATTGATCAAATATCCTTCGGACCCCATGATCTCTACGCCGTCATAGTTGGCCTCTTGTGCTAATTTAGCTGCTCTTACAAAATGCCGAATCGTTCTTTTGATGCCGCTTTCTGTTAGTTTCCAAGGTTTAAATGGACTGATTGGCGATTTTATGGCACTTGGTGCTACTGCCAGAGGATGATAGCCATATCTACCTGCGTGTAAAATTTGCAAACATATTTTACCGCCATTTTCGTGTACAGTTTGGGTAACTATTTTATGTTTTTGAGCCTCCCTTCTTGATGTTAGTTTATTTGAAAATGGTGCAGTCCACCCAGCTCTGTTTGGTGCAATTCCACCTGTAACAATCAATCCTACTCCACCTTTGGCTCGCTCTCCAAAGAACGCAGCCATCCGCTCATAACCATTTTTTTGTTCTTCTAGGCCCGTATGCATGGAGCCCATGATCGCTCTATTCTTTAGCGAAGTAAAACCAAGGTCTAAAGGCTCAAAAAGATGGGGGTATTTCGGGTGTTTCATATTTTTTCTAAAAAAAGCAAGTTACGTTTTAATTAGAATCTACTGAATTAATTTACTTCTATTGAATACTTCCAGTATCGAAACTTTTAATCCATTGTCTTTTCAGGCAGGTTTAGGCAGCCCCGACTACTTTTTGTTGGGCAAAAGGTCTTGAAGTGGCGTTCCACCAAAAAGCAATCGCCAAAATAAACTCACACAATCAAAATTTCCATAATATTCTCTTTTTCAGGATAATGTAGGGATGAAATTTTGACGGTGTTTTAAACAGTAATTTGAGAGTAAGGAATTCTTGTTTATCCTCAATTTCAACATAGTGAAAAGCCTCTAGTCGAATCAATCAACTAGAGGCTTTAGAATCTGAAAGAAGTTATTTCTATTTTTTCCCTTGCAAGAAAGTCACAAGTGAAGCTAACTCCTCATATGAAAGTGAATTTGCCAAGCCTGCTGGCATCATTGAGTTTTCCATTTCTTTACGGTTTTTGATATTCTTCTTGGCAAGCTTAGTTGCGTTACCCGCAATATCTCTAATCGTAAGTTCGTCGGCAGATTCTGCAGTTATAAAACCCATGTAAGAGCCCCCATCTTTAGTTTCAATCATGAAAGAAGCAAAACCTTGAGAGATAGAGGCGTTGGGTTTTAGAATAGACTCAACAATTTGATCTCTATTCATAATAGAACCAATTTGACCCATAAACGGTCCTTTCATTACTTGTCCTTTTTCTATGCTATGGCAGGCTATACATCCTTGGCTAGTAAATAAAGCTTTCCCTTTTGAGGCGTCGCCTTTTACCTCTCCCATTGCAAGTATAACATCTTCTATAGACGCCTCTCCTACTTGACCTTTCTTGTTTTTAATGGCATTAAAATCTACCTTATTCACTACCTCTTCTACTTCTTCCACCACGGCAGTTCCTAATTCCTCAATGCCCATTCTATTACGGTCGTTTAACCAAGCAAAGTAATCAGCTTTTTCAGCACCAGCAGCTTCCATTTCTTTCAGTAAGAAAGCTTTAATGGCATCAGAACCTTCCCAAGTAATTCCTTTATAATATGGACCGTGCGTATCTGGTCTAGTACTCCACCACCAGCTTCCGTCATAAGGAGCTTCTTTTGTATAAATTCTAGCAAGTGTACTAAGTACCTCATCTTTATCTTCCGCATCATCATAAGCAGCTATCAGCCCATCTACTGCCTTAGTATCATGCATATATCTTAAAGTCCAAAGAGCTAACTTAGGATTATCATCTATAGCATCAATAGTTTCATCAACAGCATTAAGTGCTATTAAAGAGCGTACCGCCAAATGTGGCAACACAATCGCAGCGTTAGGTGTAGCATGTGGGCCCTCTGTTCCTGTTTCAGGAATTTTGGCCGATGCTGGTACCTGAATTTCTAATAAAGCATCCGCAGCTTCTTTATTTCCTAGTCTACCTAAAGCAATAATAGCCGTAGCCTGCACACGCGGATTTGCATCTTGCACCGCAGCTATAAACGGTTTGACTGGCACAGCATCTAAGCAAGTTTTTCTATCTGCCAAAGCACGTAGAGCAAACTCACGCATTTTATCCTCCTCGCTAATTTTAAGCAACTCTGCTACGCCATCAGCACAAGCTATTTGTGCATAGGTATACACTCCCGCTACGCGAACTTGCAATGGCAATATATTATCCGTAGCTACTTTTAAGGCAGCAGCAGCAGCTTCTTCCGCTGGTCTTTTTAATAATTCCTGCTGAGCATGAAAACGTGTTACTGAGTTTCCTGCTTTTAATAAGTCTCCTAACGCCTCTACTGAAGCTGCTTTTAAATCTGGGAAGGCTTCGTAAGTCCAATCTTTAGGAACTACTTTCACCACATATCCTTTATCAGGATTTCCTTTATAACCAGCTCCGTCCCATGCTGCTAAAAACATTCTTCCAGAACCATCCACATCCACATCAGAAATTTGAGCTAGTTCTATAAACTCTTCGTCAGCCTGAGTAAAAGTTGGGCCATCCATAGTGACTCTATGAATGTAAAGCTGGCTTTTACCCCAGTCTGCCATCATTGGCACGTGATTATAGGCTACTGGCCATCTATCATCGTCCATAAAATAGCTACCCGTACCAGACCCACCACCTAAATCTTTAAGGGCTGGAATAATCTCGTCGGTAAAGTTTTTGAATAAAGTTGGGTACCCCAATTCGGCACTTTGTTGATAATGAATAAAACGGATGTTCCAACCTCCGCCATCATTTGTGTTTCCACGTGTATAAATATTCATAAACGGGTCAATAGCCACATCATAAATATTACGCGTTCCATGAGCATAAACCTCCATTTCTGTTCCGTCAGGTCTTACACGCACGATTCCTCCACCTAACATGGTCATTTTTTTACCAGAAGCATCTTCTGCCTCATGGAAGCCAAAGTCTCCTACAGCAATATAAATCCAACCGTCAATCCCCATACGGATACCGTTGGTTGCGTGGTCTGTTCCTCTACTTCTTAAAGAAGCCGGAGAACAAATATTTTTTATCAATGGCTTAGAAGCACCATCGGCTACACCATCTTGATCTTTATCTTCAAAAACCACCAAGTCCATTCTTGCTGCTTCTCCAGTGGCTTCGTCAAACACAGTATGTAAAACAAAAACCTCATCACCCACGGCCATAATACCTCTTGGATTATCTGCTTTCGCAAATTCTATGTGCTGCTCGTAAGTGCCGTCATTGTCGGCATCAATCAGTTTTACGATACTTCCTTTCCCTGGCTCTTTTCCTAAAGAACCCATCATATCTACACCCACGAAAACTTCACCAGTAGGCAACACAGCCAAACAAGCAGGACTAGGAACCACATCAGGACCAGCTATATTTTCCATAACTAAAGCCGTGCTATCGGGCTCAAAAGTAGTGGCGTCAAAACTGGCAGGAGTAAAATATGCTGTTAATTCTTCTATATCAACAGTTTGATTTTTAGAACAGGAGAACAAAGCCAAAAGGCTAAAGAGGGCTAAATAATTTTTTGTCACTATAAGAGGATAAATGCTAAGCTTGAAAACAAGGCATAAATATAGAGCTTGATTTGTACTTTTTAATGGTAAAACCCGTCAGAAAAAGATACTGAGTGGGCGTTATTTTGCAAATACTTAAGCTATAGGCCGCTACATCCAAGAATAAAGTAAGAGATAAGTTATTCTTGAAACGTCATCACCCACATTCCAATATCTAAAATATCGGTAGAGAATTTGATTTCGAAAGACTTTTGGAATCCCATTTTTTCGTAAAATCTGATGGCGTTTGGTTTGTTCATGAGTACATCCAACCATATAAAGTTTTGATGGTTTTCTTTGGCAAAAGCTTTTATGAAATCAATAGTTTTAGAACCGAAGCCCTTGCCTGTGTATTCTTTAAGGAAGTAGATTTTTTCTAATTCAAGACCTGTTTCCACTCCATTGGGAAGCGTAGAGGCTATGTTGAGTTTAAAATAGCCTACAACAGTGTTCTCTTTTTGGACAAAAAAGAAAGTAGTACCCGCCTCAGAAGATGAAGCGGATAGTTTTTCTATACTAAAGTTCTTTGTTAAATGTTCTTCTAAGCCTTTTGGGGAGCGTATATGACTGTAATGATCTATATACGTTTGCTTACAGATTTTGGATAATTCAGGTATTTCTTCTTTTGAAACCTTATGAATTTCCATCCCTTTTGGGTCTAGGCTTAAAGCTCTTTTTCCCTTTAAAGTTCTTTTTCCCTTTGCTAAAGCCACCTTTTTTCTTTCCTCCACCTCCATGGTTTTTCTCTGGCTCGTAAGCAGGTCCTTCTCCAATAAAGTCTGGAAGCGGTTTCTTAGGCAAGTCTTCACCAATTAAACTTTCAATACTAAAGAATCTTCGCTGATCTCTCGGGTTAATAAGCGTAATCCCTGTACCAGATTTTTCAGCTCTTGCTGTACGGCCAATACGATGGATATAATCCTCGGGGTCAGGTGGGCAATCGTAATTTACTACTAAATCTATTCCGTCCACATCAATACCTCTTGAGATGATGTCCGTTGCAACCAGGATTCTGATTTTCTTGGCTTTAAAGAGATTCATCTGGGTTTCTCTATCCGATTGTTCTAGGTCGGAGTGAAACGCAACTACATTCAAGCCTATTTTTTTCAGCTCTTTGTATAGCTCTTTTACGCTGTCTTTGGAAGATGCAAAAACTACGATGCTTTTGTAGTCTTCGTTCTGAAGTATATGTTTTACGAGTGGTATCTTCTGAGTATCGTATACGACGTAAGCTTGCTGGTCAATGTTCTCGGCAGGCTTCGAGATTGCTATGTTGATTTGCTCTGGATTTTTTAGAATCTTATTTGCAAGTTGCCTGATCTTAGGTGGCATTGTTGCTGAAAAAAGTAGTGATTGCCTTTCTTCAGGTATGTAGCTGATAATTTTCAATATATCACTCAA
Organism: Spirosomataceae bacterium TFI 002; assembly: GCA_900230115.1. Taxonomy (NCBI): domain Bacteria; kingdom Pseudomonadati; phylum Bacteroidota; class Cytophagia; order Cytophagales; family Spirosomataceae; species Spirosomataceae bacterium TFI 002. The sequence continues at coordinate 2,854,858 of LT907983.1, forward strand.
AAAGCCCATGTCGAGCATTCGGTCAGCCTCGTCAAGGATTAAATGCTGCAATTGCCTAAAATCCATTTTGTTGCCCGCTAGCAAGGAAAGCATTCTTCCTGGAGTTGCGATAACTATATCTGCTCCTGCTTCTAAGGCACGTTTCTGAGTAATGAAAGCATCGCCGTCTCCACCACCATATACAGGGATAGAACTTACCCCCGTGAAATAGGAGAGTCCCTCTACTTGCTGGTCTATTTGTATAGCCAACTCTCTAGTGGGAGCAATGATAAGCGTATTTAAATGTCTTTTTTCTTCAGGTAGTTGAACAATTTTATGCAAGATAGGAAGTAAGAAAGCCGCTGTTTTTCCTGTACCTGTTTGAGCACATGCAATGAGGTCCTTACCTTCCATAATCATCGGAATGGCTAATTCTTGAATAGGGGTGGCGTTATCAAATCCGATGGCGTAAAGGCCATCAAGGAGTTTTTCGTCTAATTTTAATTCGTCAAAAGTCAATAGTGTATGTGTTTATTAGCACGGTTAATTTGTAGTAAAGTTAATCAAAAATCCCGCCGAATAATTTATTGATCTTTTTTGAAGTAAAATCTTTCCTTTTCATTAGGTGCTAGCTTGGCCTAAGTTTGTCGAAAAGTCTTACTTTTGCATCAAACACTATACTACTTAATGGCAAAGAAAATACAATCTGCACTGATCTCGGTTTTTTATAAAGATGGCTTAGATAAAATCGCTAAGGTGCTACATCAAAACGGAGTAACTATTTATTCTACAGGTGGTACTCAAAAATTTATTGAAGACTTGGGAATCCCAGTTGTGAGAGTTGAAGACCTTACTTCTTACCCTAGTATTTTTGGAGGAAGAGTTAAAACACTCCACCCAAAGGTATTTGGAGGAATTCTACATCGTAGAGATAATGCCGATGATGTGAAAACTGCTGCTGAAATGGAAATTCCAGCTATTGACTTAGTAATTGTTGATTTATATCCATTCGAAGAAACAGTTGCTTCTGGTGCAAGTGAAGATGATATAATTGAAAAAATTGACATTGGAGGAATTGCCCTAATTCGTGGAGCGGCTAAGAATTACCAAGATGTTTTGATCGTTTCTTCTAGAAATCAATACGATGACGTATATGATATCCTATGTGAGAAAGATTGTGGTACCGACTTAGAAGATAGAAAGAGATATGCAATGGAAGCTTTCGGGGTGAGTTCTCACTACGACGCTGCAATTCATGGTTACTTCTCAGGAGCTGAAGGTGCTGGCAATTTCCATTCTGGAGTTTCAAGAGGACTTCGATATGGAGAAAATCCACACCAAAATGCTACATTTTATGGTGATTTGGATGCAATGTTTAACCAGATTCACGGCAAGGAGCTTTCATATAACAATTTGGTAGACACTGATGCGGCTGTTCGCTTAATAGATGAGTTTGAAGAGCTTACATTTGTGATCATGAAACATAATAATGCTTGTGGTGTTGCAAGTGCTGCAACAGCAGTAAAAGCCTATGAGAATGCACTTTCTTGTGATCCTGTTTCTGCTTTTGGTGGTGTAATCATTACGAATACCACTGTGGACAAAGCAACTGCTGAGGCCATGCATCCATTGTTTTTCGAAATTTTGGTTGCACCTGCTTTCGATCAAGATGCTTTGGATATTTTGACCAAAAAGAAAGATCGTAGACTTTTGATTAGAAAAGAAGTGAAAACTTCAAACAAGCAATACAGAACACTATTGAACGGTGTTTTGGAACAGGATAAAGATTTGGCAATTGAAAAAGGTGCAGACTTCAAAGTTGCCACCCAAAAAGCTCCAACTGCCCAAGAAACAAAAGCTTTAGAATTTGCACTCAAAATTTGCAAGCACCTGAAATCCAACAACGTAGTATTGGCAAAAGATGGCCAATTACTAGCTTGCGGCGTAGGACAAACCTCCCGTGTAGATGCTCTGAAGCAAGCAATTGATAAAGCGAAAGAATTTGGTTTCGACCTAAATGGTGCCGTGATGGCCTCCGAAGCATTTTTCCCATTTCCAGACTGTGTAGAAATTGGACATAATGCTGGAATTACCGCCGTTGTGCAGCCAGGTGGAAGTATCAGAGATCAACTGTCAATCGATTATTGCAACGAAAATTGTGTTGCGATGGTAATGACGGGCGTGAGGCACTTTTTGCACTAGGAGCATTAAACAACCTCATAGGTTTACTAAACCTCTGAGGATGATAATTGAAACAATATTCGGAACCTTTTAGAATTATATTTGAGAATATGTTATTCTGTTTCTTAAATTAATGAATTAAATTTAAGGTGATGATTCTTCAGAAATAGCTGTACTTTTTCGCACAATTTTATGACTTGGAACCGTTATTTTTTTTATTGGTGTATCTTCTATTTGTTCACTTTCTATCAGACCCAGGCAATTACATTTGAAAATAATAACTTGCAATGCTTTCCCAAGGATAGTGTACGAAACTGTAATCCAGTATTTTTGATTAAAGGTAATGCTAGCCCAATTGACAACCTTTTGGGAGAGAATAGGATATACTTTTTGGAAGGGGATAAGAAACTTAGAATCCAGGTATTAGAAAGAATAGGAGGTGGTTCAGTTCATTTATTAATTAGACCCGAACGTAGTCTAAATAAGAATACGACCTACACGTTGGTTATTGAAAGTGATACAACCTCTTTTTTGAGTTCCGAGGAAGAGAGATTTTTATTTACTACAAATGATGAATTCGATAGCAAACCACCAACTTGGATTTGTACACCTTTCGTAGCAAATAAGGGCTTTATTCAATACGGTTGTGGTCCTTCAATATGGACAGATTTTGTCTTTTCTTACAATGATGAGTCTACTTGCTTTGTTCGGGTTCGTCATTACGAAGAAGGTAGTGATGAGGTCACAGAGTTTTTTAAATTTATAAGTAGAGGTGCTGTTAAAATTGGTATGGATGAAGCTTTTTTCGCTACGAATGAAGAAAGGAAGTATAGGGTTTATTTCGAACTCATTGATTATAGTGGGAATAAATCTGAAAGGATTGTCGGCCCAATAAGCTATACTAGTCCTCAACCAGATGACTCTTCCGAAAGCATTTCTTATTTAGGTTGTAAATGTTTTGCGATGTATGATAAGTGGGTTTATAGTATTCTGATTGTTTCAGCGACTGTGCTTCTACTTTGGTGGAAGACTTTCACCTAAAATTGTAACTGTTTAAACCCAAGTTCATATCAATACTAATTAGATGCTAAACTACAATTTTTGTATATAATATATACATAATGTATATTTGAATCATGAGAAAAAATATTGATATAGATTCAGTAACGTTAACTAAGCTTAAAGTGCTTTCAGCATTTGAAGACCTAAGTGTGAAAAAACTAATGGAAAAAGCTATTTCGAATTATGTTGAGCAAAAAGAAATGGAAAGAATGGCGTCTTTGAGTCAAGAAGAAAAAGAAGACCTTGGCTTGCTATTGCTCATGCAGTCAGCTTCGGATGAGCTGGTTAGTAGAGAGGAAGTCATGAATGTCTTGAATTCATGACGGTTCATTTTTCAAAATCTTTCTTAAAAGACATTCAAAAAATTGGAGATCATAATCTTAAAATTAGGGTTAAGGAAGTAATTCTTAGTTTAGAATCAACCCGTGATATTTTCGAAATAAAGGAAACAAAAAAGCTCAAAGGTTATCCCAATGCATATAGGATTAGGATTTCTGATTATCGTTTGGGGTTTTTTATTGTAAACCAAGTAGTGATTTTAAAGCGTTTTGTAAAACGGAACGATATTTATAAAGTATTTCCCTAGATTGTTTGATCTATTCAAATCTTATAAGGAATTCGAATTATCATGAAGCTTATCAAGGAATAGGTATCTTAGTAAGACATAAACCAATTTTATAAAACCCTCAACCTAATGAAAGTACAATTCTACGGAGCAGCAAGACGAGTTACAGGAAGCAAGCATTTACTCACAACGGCAAAAGGCACAAAAATTCTCTTAGACTGTGGGATGTTTCAAGGGATCAATACCAGTGATCTCAACCTTACCTTTGGTTTTAACCCCGCAGAGGTAGATTTTGTAATACTTTCACATGCTCATATAGATCATACGGGTCTTTTGCCTAGAATGATCAAGCAGGGTTTTGAAGGTACTGTTTTTTGTACGCCAGCGACGAAAAGTCTTTGTGAAATTATGTTGATGGATTCAGCAGGTATTCAAGAACGAGACCTAAAGCGTGTGAATCAGCGTCGTAAAAAACGTGGTGAAGAATTGCTTGAAATCCTATATGATGATAAAGACGTAGAAAAGACAATTGACCTTATGCAAACTCATGGCTACCATGAGCTCAAGGAAATTGAAGAGGGGGTTTCTTTCTCTTATTATGAATCGGGGCATATTTTAGGAAGTGCTGGGGTAAATGTAGAATATACAGAAAATGGTCAAACGAAGAGGTTGTTTTTTACAGGTGACATCGGTAGACCAAATGATAAAATTTTAAGAAGCCCAGAGGCTTTTCCACAAGCAGATTATATCATTTCTGAATCTACTTATGGCAATAGGTTACACGAGAGTGAGCCAGATATGAGAGCACATTTACTTCGCATTGTACATGATACTTGTGTGGTAAAGCGAGGAAAGTTGATTATTCCTGCCTTTTCTGTGGATAGAACGCAAGAACTTATTTATGCATTGGATGTACTTGAGCATGAAGGACATTTGCCTGCCATACCAGTTTATATTGATAGCCCACTCTCTGTTAAGGCCACTTTTGTAATGCGAAAGCATGAAGAAGAGTTTAATGCCGAGATATTGGATTACATCAAAAGAGATGGTGACGCATTTGGTTTTGAAACGCTGAACTATATCACAAAGGTGGATGATTCAAAAGCCTTAAATGACTCTAAGGAACCTTGTATCATAATTTCTTCTTCGGGAATGGCTGAAGCAGGGAGAATCAAACATCATATCGCTAATAATGTAGAAAACCCAAATAACACGATCCTTATCGTGGGGTACTGCTCTCCAAGTTCTTTGGGATATCAAATTAAAATCAAAGCTGACAAGGTAAGGATTTTCGGAAATGACTACAGAAGGCTTTGTGATGTAGAAGTAATGGACTCTTTCTCGGCACATGCTGATTATCAAGAAATGATTGAGTATTTCAAGTGTCAAAATGCTAAGGAGGTTAAGAAGGTTTTCTTAGTTCACGGTGATTTTGATGTCCAAGCAGACTTTAAAGCGAAGTTAGTTGCTGAAGGATTTACTGGCGTAGAAATTCCACAACAAGGAGAAGGTTTTGTGATTTAGTCCGACTAAATTAGTAAAGGCTAATCGAAAAATATCGCCTCTTTTCTAGAACGTAATCGAAAAATATCGCCTATTTTTTAGAATATAATCGAAAAATATCGCCTATATTTGATATTAGGACTAGTCAGTATAGGTATGAATTTAGAAAGGTCGATATACGGAAGTATTAAAGAACAATGCTTCAAAGGTAAAGTAGTAGTGCTTTTGGGTGCAAGACAGGTAGGTAAAACTACACTTCTGAAGAAACTAAAAAGTGGTTTTGACGTGCCTTCCGTTTGGTTAAATGCAGATGAAGCGGATATTCTACAATCATTTATAGATGCAAAGACTAGTACAGCCCTATTGCAATTGATTGGTGAAGATACCAAACTTGTCATTATAGATGAGGCACAACAAATTCCGGGTATTGGCAAAAAACTCAAACTGATATACGACAACTACCCAGAAATTCAGATTATAGCTACAGGTTCATCAGCTTTCGATCTTCAAAATGAAATGAACGAGCCCTTAACAGGTCGAAAGAGAGAATTTCATCTCTTTCCTATTTCTTTTGGTGAGTTGGTTAAACACAATTCCTTAATAGAAGAAAAGCGACTTTTGGAAACTAGGCTTATTTATGGTTCTTACCCAGAGGTAATCAACAATGCGGGAAAGGAAAAAGAAGCATTGATAGAGATTGCGAACAGCTACTTATACAAAGACATTTTACAGTTTGACGGAATTAGAAAGTCCGCTGTGCTGCAAAAGCTTCTTCAAGCATTGGCATTACAATTAGGGAGCGAAGTAAGTTTTAATGAGCTCGCCAACACAATTGGGAATATTAACACAGCTACGGTGGAGCGTTACCTTGACCTACTAGAGAAAGCATTTGTAGTATTTCAGCTACCAGCTCTATCTAGAAATATGCGAAATGAGATCAAAAAAGGGAAAAAATACTATTTCTACGATAACGGTATTCGCAATGTTCTGATCAGTAACTTCAATCAAATCAACCTCAGAATAGACAAAGGGGCCTTATGGGAAAATTATCTCATTGCTGAGCGTTTTAAAACACTATCCTATAAAAGGGAACCAGCAAACAAGTTTTTTTGGAGAACAAAGGATCAAGCTGAAATTGATTACATAGAAGAATCAAATGGCCTTATGAATGCTTTTGAAATAAAGTGGAGTGATCAAAAAGCACGGTTTCCAAAGTCTTTTCTACAACACTATCCAGAAAACTCAACAACTTTAATTTCGAAAGAAAACTATTTTGATTTTTTGACCTAAAAGAATTTGATTACTTGGTTCAAATTAGCTCACCATAAATTGCCAAAAACCTTTATAAACCTCTATCTCTTAGTTGTCTCAATGCTTCGTTAGAAAACACGAACTCATCGATTTCTTTCAGCTTGGCTTGCATGATAGTTTCGCTGTTTCCTTCCCATATTTTCTTTCCTTGGTATAGAAACATAATTTTCTGACCTATAGTGAGTACTGAGTTCATATCGTGTGTAATAACCACGGTTGTAATATCGTACTCATTGGTAATTTCTTTGATGAGCTCATCAATTTTAATGGCAGTAAGAGGATCTAAACCTGAGTTGGGTTCATCACAAAAAAGATATTTTGGATTCATTACAATTGCTCGGGCAATACCTACACGCTTTTTCATTCCACCCGAAATCTCTGATGGCATTCTTTTTCCAGTATCTCCAAGCCCGACGCGATCAAGACAAAATTGTACTCGATCTTCTTTCTCACTTTCAGCCATCGTAGTGAGCATATCTAGTGGAAAGCGAACATTTTGATGGACGGTCTTGGAATCGAAAAGGGCATTGCCTTGAAACAACACTCCCATTTCACGACGAACTTCTTTTTTTGCATCTGTTTCATCGCCAAGAAACTTTCTCCCGTCATATAAGACTTCTCCTTCTTCTGGTCGGATGAGGTCTAGCATGCACTTGAGCAAAACACTTTTTCCAGTTCCACTGGAGCCTATTACAAGGGTAGTTTGTCCTTTTTCAAAGGTTCCACTTATATCGTATAAAACTTGGCGGCCATTGAATGACTTCGATATGTTTTTAATTTCTATCACTTATTCTTAAGTCAAAAGTTCGGCTAAGAGGTAATCGGCAATCAAAATTGCAATACAACTATTAGTAACAGCAGCTGTACTCGATTGACCTACTTCTAAAGCTCCTCCACGTGTGTTGAAGCCTTTATATGAAGATATTGTTGCAATCAAAAAGCCGAAAACAAAAGCTTTTACGATAGCAATGATAACATTATATGGTACAAACATGTATCGGATACCGTAGATGTATTCTTCTGGAGTCATAATACCAGAAAGGGTTCCAGCCAAATACCCACCGAATATTCCTAAAAAATCACTAAGTATGGCAAGCAAAGGAAACATAACCATGGCTGCAATTACCTTGGGTAATACCAAATAGCTTGAAGAATTGATTCCCATTACCTCCAAAGCATCAATTTGCTCTGTAATTCTCATGGTGCCTAATTCGCCAGCTATATTAGATCCTACTTTTCCTGCAAGAACGACACACATGAAAGTAGAACTAAGTTCTAGCAAAACCATGTCTCTTACCACATTACTCACAATGTAAGTTGGGACAAAAGGGCTTACCAGGTTGGCGTAAATCTGAACACAAGTAACCGCACCAATGAAGAGGGCTACAATAGAAATAATGAGTATTGAGTTTGTTCCTATCTTAACGCACTCATCCATAAATCGCTCCCAGTATACTTTCAACGACTCTCGACGAACCACCAGGCTACCTAAAAACAAGAAGAATTTTCCTACAACTGTTAGCATAAACGGCTTTTAAACTAGCAAAACAAAGGTAAGTTTTTAGTAATTGCCTAGAAACTTATTCTATTAAAAGAATAACAACATTCTTGCCGAAAGCCTGTTATTAGGTCTTAGCAATTTGTTTATTTGTAATTATCAAAAAATAAAAATGGGTTTAGCAGTAATTACAGGAGGGTCAAAAGGAATAGGGAGAGCCATAGCAGAAGCTTTTGCAGCTGGAGGTTATGAGGTTTTAATCAATGCCAGAAATGAACAAGAGCTTAATGATACCAAAGCAGAAATTGAAAAACAATTTGGCGTTAAGTGTCATGTTTTTGCCGCTGACTTATCTTCAAAAAAAGATTGTAATGCCCTAGTTGCTTACGTGAAATCACTGAATCTACCCCTTGATGCTTTGGTAAACAATGCAGGAAAGTTTGCAATGGGACCATTAATGGGAGTTGAAAATGATGATTTGGAGCAACTCATCGAAACCAACCTTTATTCGGCTTTTTGGTTAACTAGAGGTTTTTATGATTTGCTAAAAGCAAGTGGGAAAGCCCATGTTTTTAATATTTGCTCTATAGCTAGTTTATCGGCTTATCCCAACTCGGGAGCTTATACGGTTTCAAAATTTGCGATGCTAGGATTGAGTAAATCCTTGAGAATGGAGCTTATGCCTGATAATATTAAAGTTACATCTATAATGCCAGGTGCTACGTATACTAGTAGTTGGGATGGGGTAGACATTCCAGAGTCTAGGTTTATGAAAGCAAGCGATGTCGCAGAAAGCGTTTGGTCTGCTTTCCAATTATCCCCTTCTGCAGTTGTAGAAGAGATCGTATTAAGACCAATATTGGGCGACATATAAAAAGAAACTGAATCCTATTGGGATGGACAAAAGTCAATTAACTATTTTTGCATCCGCATTTAAGAAATGATTAAAAAATGGAAAATTTAAAAGACGTAGCACATATAGCAGGAAGACCAGGTTTGTACAAAATTGTAAAGCCAGGTAGGTCAGGAGTCATTGTAGAATCACTAGATGATGTCAAGAAAAAGGAGATTGTGAATGTGAATGCGAAAGTTTCCGTTTTGAAAGACATTTCAATCTACAGTCTTGATTTCAATAAGTCGACTCCGCTTGGAGATATCTTCAATACTTGTCGTGAGAAGCATGGCGAAAAAATAGACTTAGACGTTAAAAGCTTAAGCAAAGAAGAGTTTTTCGCCTTTTTTGAAGAAATAATGCCTGATTTCGATAAAGAAAGAGTTTATCCTTCAGATGTGAAAAAGATCATTCAGTGGTACAACGTCCTTTCTGAAAGAATGCCTGAGCTATTTGTAAAGGAAGAAACTCCAGAAGAAAAGGCTCCTGCGAAAGAGAAAAAAGCTCCTGCCAAAGAAAAATCAACTGAAGCTAAAAAGCCAGCTGCTAAAAAAGCTGCTGCGAAAAAAGAACCTAAAAAGTAATCTCTAGGGCTTAGTTTACATTTTGCACCAAAAGATAACTCTTAAACGGAGTTTACTTTTAGAAAATAGCATTTGAGGCTACAATTACTTTTCAGAAAGTAATTGTAGCAATACTCCATTTGTCCATCCAAAACCATCTTGCACAGGATATTCACCACCACCTGCCAGTAAGCTAAGGTCATTCACATTGTACTTTTCTACTAGCTTTCTTGTGTTTTGAAACACTCTTTTGTTATTAGATATCCATCGAGTTTTGATTTCCTCTGCGAGTTCTTTGTGTCCATAGTTACGCAATCCTTCTATAGCTAGCCATTGCAATGGTGCCCATCCATTGGGAGCATCCCATTGCTGACCTATGTCGTTCAAAGTACTAGGTAAACCACCAGGTCTTAAAAATTGCTCTTTTAATACTTTCGCTACACCATCAGCTTGTTCTTGACTTGCCATTTTAAAAGCTAACGGATAAACTGCAGCCAAGGAGAGAATTTTTGTTTTTTCTTTCTTCACAAAGTCATAATCCATAAAAAAGCCACTTTCACTATCCCAGCAAAACTTGGTTAAAGCTGCTTTTCGTTTCTCCATCAATATTTTAAAATTGTCAGCATAATATGACTCTCCTTTTAATCGGTACGCTCTTTCTAGTGTACTTTCCAATTGATATAAAAGTGCATTTAAATCTACAGGGACAATATCTGTAGTGTGAATCGTCTCGAGTGTTTTTCCATCTGCAAGCCATCTGCTAGAATAGTCCCAACCCGACTCAGCACCTGATCTAAGGTGATTATATACTGTTTTTATTTCCCTGCCAGATCGTTTCGCAGTAGCGACGTCCTCTTTGTAAGCTTCAGGTCTAGGTTTATCGCTTTCGTCGCAATACCTGTTTAATAAATTATCTTTTTCTACAAATACCACTTTCTTGAATGCTAACTCTCCTTTTGCTTTTAGCTCTTCTTGTTTTGCAGCTTCTTCTCTGTCTATGGCGGACATCCAATATTGATATTCTTTTTGTAACTGAGGAAGGAACTTGACCAAAACCTGCTCATCATTTCTTGTTTTGGCAAGGAGTTCTACCATTGAAGCAAAAAATGGTGGTTGTGATCGAGAAAGATAATAACTTCTATTTCCGTTGGGGACATGTCCAAAATCTTGGATCAGTTGGGCGAAATTGACAATCATGTTTTCGATTAATGTATCTTTCCCTGACTGAGCAAGACCGAGCATGGTGAAGTAACTATCCCAATAATATACTTCTCTAAATCTTCCTCCAGGGACTACATAAGGTTTTCTGAGAGGAATGAGTGAGCCTCCATCTGCTTTGGGTTCTCTGGTGAGAATAGGCCAAAGTTCTTTGATATGTTCCTCTATTGTTAAATTGGGGTTGGATTCAAAATCTTTAGAATTAGTTTGTGGCACTTCAAACTTTTCGTAAACAAATGCTTTTAAATCAAAGCCAGGTGTGTCTTTTTGCTTTTCGTAGGTATCAATAATTTCTTTCGAGCTAGTTTTTGGAACACAATCTACAAAGGTTTTAGAATCTGGAAATATTGTTGATAATTGTACCTTTTCGAAAAGTTCACCATATTCCTCGTCTGGAGACTTGTAGTCTTTGGTTCTTACGGCATCACCGCAAGAAATAATGATGGTACTAAAAAATAGTAGGAATAAAATTTTACTAACACGCATTTGTTCGTCGTTAAATAATAAAATGAACTACGAAAGCCTTCATTTTATGAATTAGATTCAATTGTTTGTAATTTGCTTCAAAAATAACAGATCCACATGAGGTCATTAACCTTATTACTATTACTTCCGATTTTTGTTTTCGCTCAGCAGGAGCAATGCAAACTTACAAAGACTTCGTCCTATGTAGGTGAAACCTTACAATTTGAATTTACCTATACCTATAATTCTCAAGGAAAGATATTGACCGAAAAAGAATTCAGAACGGAAGGTCCGGGTAGTTTCACATTGGGAAAAACTTATACTTACAATGAAAAAGGTTTTGTTTCAAAAATCACAAGTACCCAAAATGGGGACTTTAGATCTAATACTTTTCGTGAGTATGATAAGTTAGGAAACATGATCAGTGAAGTAGAAAGTACCACTGAAGTAAGTGAACCGCTAAACAGAGTTGCAATATTGGGCAATAGTAGAGAAAAGCTGTTTTACGAGAAAAACGGAACAGTAGGAGCCAGAGAAGTAGAAGTTAAAGATGTTGATGGCAATGTAATATTGAAGGAAATAAGAGGACCACAAGGTGAACTCTACAGTGCTGTCTCCACAAAATATAATTCAAAAAAAGAAGTCACCTATAGCAAAAGCAATGATGTGGTAGGAAACCTAATTGAAGAAAAGTATTACCAATTTGATGCAGGCCAAAAGCTGGTAAAAGATAGCACGGCGATCAATGGAGTGATAAATGAAAGAACATTGTATCAGTACGATAATAAAGGTTTTTTGATAAAAAAATCTTTACTTGGAGCAAATTCTGCTGTGGAGTACGTCATTGATTATAAAGTAGATTCGGAAGGGAATACCATAGAGGAAAGCTTCATTTATAAAGGGGAACTTCTCAATAGAAAGGTTTATACTTATCTTGGAAAACAAGTTTCGAAAGAAGAACAATATAACAACAAAGGAGACCTAGTAAGAACAAGAACTTGGGAGTACAATTGCAACTAAAAGAGATATGAGCAAGGAAAAAATAGATTTCGTAAAAGAAATTGAGAGACTGAAAAAAGAAAAGAATGCGGTTATACTAGCCCATTATTATCAAACAGCCGATATCCAGGATGTCGCAGATTACATTGGAGATAGCTTAGGTTTATCTCAACAAGCTGCCAAAACCAAAGCGGATGTAATAGTATTTGCAGGAGTTCGCTTTATGGCCGAAACTGCAAAGATTCTTTCTCCAAAGAAAAAAGTTGTATTGCCAGATATTAACGCCGGATGTTCACTTGAAGAGAGTGCTCCAGCGGATAAATTCATCGCTTTTAAAGCTCAGTATCCAGATGCAGTTGTGATTTCATATGTTAATTGTTCAGCTGAATTAAAAACACTTACAGACATTGTATGTACTAGTACCAATGCAGTGAAAATAGTGGAAAGTGTGCCTAAGGATAAGCAGATCATATTTGCCCCTGATAAGAACCTTGGTGCTTACCTCAATAGAGTTACAGGTAGAGACATGATTTTGTGGGATGGTGCTTGTATGGTTCACGAGACATTCTCGGCAAAAATGGTGAAAGAACTTAAGTTAAAGCATCCAGAAGCGGTGTTTATTGCACATCCAGAGAGTGAAGAGGCTGTACTTGAAGTAGCTGAGTTTATTGGAAGCACAACAGGGTTACTTAAGCATACGATGAGTAATCCAGCTAAGGAATTTATTGTAGCAACAGAATCTGGGATTTTACATCAAATGCGAAAAGCTTCGCCAGATAAGAAATTTGTTGTGGCTCCGAGTGTAAAAAACGGACAAGCTTGTCAAGCTTGTGGAGATTGCCCTCACATGAAGCTTAATACAATGGAGAAGCTTTACAATTGTCTTAAAGATGAGAGTCCAGAGATTGTTCTTTCCAAAGATATTTTAAAAGCAGCTAAAGCTCCGATCGATAAAATGCTTGAGATTTCAGCGAAATTTGGCTTGTAAGAGTTTTACGGAATATGAAACTTAACTACGTTTCTTGGACTATTTTTTTGATCACTGTTATATATGTGGTTTTCATATATGGCGGTTTACCAGACAAAGTTCCAGCTCATTTCGACTTACAAGGAAATCCCAATCGATATGATGGGAAAGGTGCTTTTTGGGGGATTTTAGGAATCGAGTTATTTGTGCTAGGTATATTTCAATTGGTTTCAAAAATGGACCCGGAGGCTATGAACTACCCCGTTAAGCTTACAAAAGAAAACAAAGAGTTTCAATTCAAGAATAATCAGATTACCCTACAAGGAATGGGTGTTTTGATTGCATTACTTATCTTAAGTATTGTAAGGTACATGCATCAAAAAACAATCAATCCAGATTATCCGATGATAATTGTAGACATTTTGATTGTGTCAATTTTTGTGTTTACAGGTTGGAGAATTTACTTGAGTGTTAAGAATAAATGATTGTAAAAAGCATACTTTTTCACTTTTCAAAACTGATTGAATGAATATAAAAAAGACGTCGAATCTAATCGACCTCTTTTTTTGATAAATACCCAACTCTCATTGAGCTTATAATATAAAGTGGAGGTCTAAAATTCTATTACGAATCCAATGCTTGGTGTAACCTGAGGCTCACTATTATTTAACAACAAAGGAATGGCATTGGAGCCATCTAAAGCTAGTGGTAAGCCGTTATTAGTAGCAAAACCAGTATTGCTGTCATTCCGTTGAAACGTATATTGCGGAAATGCAGGATTAGATTGCACAAATGCATTTTGAACATCCATATATACATCTAGTGTCCACTTTTTATAATTCCATTTTTTATCTAGTCGGAAATCGAATCTGCTAAAACTTGGTAATTTCTCACTGTTCAATCGGTCATAGTCCAAAGTTCCTACGCCAAGTACGCCATAATTTCTTTGCGAAGCCTCTAGGTCAAACGGAGTAAGGGGTGCACCACCTTGATAGAGCCATTTGAGGCCCATTTCCCAGCCTTTCTTAAACTTGCGACCGAGTTGTGCAGAAACGATATGTCTGGTGTCCCATGCAGAAGGAATGAATACGCCATCTAATCCAGAAAATTCGCTTTTGAAAAGTGTGTAAGACAATACTCCAAAAATGTTCTTAGACAATTTCTGTTGGAAGAAAAACTCAAGACCATAGCTTCGACCTTCTCCAGTGCTAAGCACTTGCTCGTTGCCTATTGCACCAAAATCTCCTCCTTGGTTTGCAAGTGATATACCTGTAAAGCTTGAAATTGGGTAATTGCTATATTTTTTGTTAAATGCCTCTAGTGTGAAACGAGTTTGAGGTGCTGGAATAAATTCTAATCCAGCTACTAAGTGATCAGACTGAATGTATTCATTCCCCTTATTGAGTAACTGCCCATCTTGTTGAAAACCAAGTACAGTGTAGATTGGCAATTTATAATACCTTCCCGCTGATGCATTCACTCTCCACTTTTTAGTAAGTTGGTAACTCGCTGCAATTCTTGGGCTAAGTGTTTCAAGTGGATTGTTTCCGTTTTCGGTAAAAGTGTTCATATCTGTTCTTATTCCTAAGGAAAGGTTCAGGCGGTCATTTGCCATTTTTCTAGCTATTTGACCAAACGCACCATACTTAAAGAAATTTATATCTGTGTTGAAATCTAATCGTAATTCTGGCTGGATCAATTCCCCATTTGTATCTCTTACTTCCCTTCTTAAAATATTGAAGAAGTCGTTATTGTACTTTACATACTGAAGTACACCTCCGTAACTGTATTCCCATTTGTTGGCAAACTTATTTACATCGAGACGAAGCTTGTTTTCAATTTCCTGAGATTTGCTAAATAATAACCTAGCAGACTCATCACCATTTCGTGCATCTTCGAACCTGTCTAGTTGATTGTCAAACATATTTCTGCTCAAAGCAAGATTCATATAGCCATTGCTGAGTAACCTTTTCCATGTAACGCCAGTAGTATAATTCCACTGGTTAATCAGTGGATTTGACCTCAGGATGTATTCTTTCTCAGGAGAAGATTCCTTTGGAACTCCAAAAAAGAAATCGTCAATTGCTCCTACACCAATAAAATTAATAGTGTTTTTCTTATCTATTTTGTGTGTAACCTTGTATTGGAAATCCCAGTAACTAGGGCGAATGGGCAAGTCAATGAGTGAGAACAAGAGTTGCAAATATGACCTTCGTGCGGAAACCAAGAAGGTTGTTTTTTCATTAATTGGTCCTTCAAAAGTTGTAGCAAGCTCCGTAGAGCTCAATCTCACATTACCAGATAGTCTTTCACTGTTACCGTCACGCTGTTTGAATTGAAGAACAGATGACAAAGCATTGTCGTATCGGGCATTGAAACTACTCGAACTTAATGTAGCATCTTCTATAAATGAAACATTGAGAATTCCTGTGGGTCCGCCAGCACTACCTTGAGTAGCAAAATGATTAATGACCGGAATTTCGATTCCATCTAAATAGTAAACGTTTTCGTTTGGTCCGCCACCTCGAATTACTAGGTCATTTCTAAACCCACCAACCGAACCTGCAGTTCCACCAACACCTGGTAGGACAGATATTACCCTAGAAATGTCAAAATTTCCTCCAGGGTTATTTTTTATTTCTTCTACAGAAAGTTTTTGTATTGAGTTGGGAGTTTCTGTTTGAGCAACGGAAATGGACCTATTCACCGTTATGGTGACTTCGTCTAATTGAGTAGATGATTCATCCAGTTCAAAGTTGATAATGCTAGCATTGCCAGAGGTAAGGTTTACATTAAACTTAATGAGTGTTTCGTAACCAATAGAGGTAGCTTTTATGTTGTAACTGCCTGTTTTAATATCAGTTAGGGAGTATTTTCCTTCTATGTCTGTTTGTACGCCTTGGGTAGTTCCGTCGATAGAAACTGTAACGCCAATCAAGGCTTCTTGGGTTTTTCTGTCTACCACTGTACCTTGAATTGTTCCAGTATTTTGTCCAAAAACTGAGTATCCAACTAATATTAAAAGTGCAAAAGTATATTTCATTAAATTTCTTACGTATATATGTATCCTTCTAAACCAAGTTGAATTAAATTGGTTTAAAGAAACGAACAATTATTTTTGCTCGTTCTATTACGAGAAATATACAAGATGGAGAATAACACAAATAGAGATTCGAAGCAGCAGGGTAAAATCAAGAACAGTAGCTTTGCTGTGAAGTTACCGATTATAATTGCAATTACGCTAGCGGCTGGAATAGGAATAGGAGCTACTTTTTTTGGAACAAACTCTGTAACTGGAGATGTGATAAAAACATCAAGTAAGTTCAAGGAGATTCTTACCTATATAGAGCGTTCGTATGTGGATGAAGTAGATACAGATTCCCTCGCTGACTACGGAATAACTAAAATGCTCGAAAAGCTTGATCCTCATACAGCTTATTTACCCCCTAGAGAAGCCGAATTGGCAATGAGTGAGCTTCAAAATGGTTTTGACGGTATCGGAGTGGAGTTTAATATCTTCAATGATACGGTTTATGTGGTTACTCCATTAAGTGGTGGGCCAAGCGAATCAGTAGGCATCCAAAGTGGTGATGCTATTATTAGTGCAAATGGAACTAGCCTTACGGGTGCCAAGCTCAATAACCAAGTTGTGTTTTCAACACTAAGAGGAGAGAGAGGGTCAGAGGTTAAAATGAAAATCAAACGTAAAGGTTTTCCCAAAATCCTTGAGTTTACAGTCAAAAGAGATAAAATACCAACTTACTCTCTTGATGCTGCATATTTAATGAGCGACAAAAAAACTGGATATATTAAGATTAGCCGTTTTTCAAATACGACCTATGATGAGTTTTATACGAATCTAGAAAAACTTAAAAAGCAGGGAATGAAGCAAATGATCCTTGATTTGAGAGGAAATCCAGGAGGATATTTAAACAGAGCCACAGAAATAGCAGATGAATTTATAGGTGGAAATGGAGTTCTAGTTTATACAGATGGGAAGGATGATAGAAATGACCAGAGGCTTAATGCTCAAACAAAGGGAATATTTGAAAAAGAACCAGTAGTTGTCTTGGTCGATGAGGGAAGTGCATCGGCAAGTGAAATCGTTTCGGGAGCATTGCAAGATTATGACAGGGCATTGGTTGTAGGGCGTAGAACATTTGGAAAAGGACTGGTTCAAGCACCTATCCAGTTGTCTGATGGTTCGGAACTCAGACTTACAATCTCAAGGTACTATATTCCGAGCGGTAGAAGTATCCAAAAGCCATATGAGCTAGGAGGTATAGATGATTATATGTCGGAGTTGAGTGAAAGAGGTACTCATGGTGAATATTTTGTTGCTGACAGTATTAAGAATAACCCCAAAATGCGTTTTAAGACCTTAGGTGGCAGAACGGTTTATGGTGGTGGAGGTATTACTCCAGACATTTTTGTACCTAGAGATACTAGTTATTACAGTGTCTATTTGATGGAGCTATTTGGTCAAAATGTGATTAGAGAATATGCTTTAACTTATGCAAAAAGTCATGAAGATGAGCTTCGTAAAAAGTCTTTTGATAGCTATATAAAGAACTTTACAGTAAGTGATAAAATGATTGCAGAGATTGTGTCAAATGGCCAGAAGCTGAAGATTCAACCTAAACAAAAAGACCTTGCTAAATCGAAGCCATTTATCCAAAATCAAGTCAAAGCTTTAATTGCTCGCCATGTATGGAGAGAAAGTGCCAAAGAGGGACTTAATAATGAGCTCTTTCAGGTCTTGAACGAAAACGATGCCGAAGTTAAGGTTGCATTACAACAAATGAATAAAGCCAAGGAGCTTTTGAAGTTGTAAGTTTATTTATTCTTTTTAGAGAAATTATACCCAACACCTAGATTTGCTCTAAAAGTACCCAGGTCAAAGTCTGAATTGGCATATGGAGATAGTTCAAAAGCTATTTGAATGCCAGGATATTTTTCGAAAAGGGCAGATCGCATTCCTACATTTAGGAGGTAGCCTTCTAATGCATTTTTATTGTCAAAAGCAGCTGCAAGAAAGTTGAATCTGGCACCTCCGCCTATATACACTCTTGCTTTCGGGTTTGAGTTGAGGTTAAAAGCTGGAGCTATCTCTGTAGCTAAAGAGCTTGAAAAGCTATTGGTTTGAACACGTAGGTCAAGCCAAGCGATTCTTGAAGGGTTGGTACTAACCGATAACAACGAGTTAAAAGGATAATAGGTTACACTTTGTCCAATACTCATTATTGGAACTGTAACAAATAGGATAGAAGCGATGAGAAACTTTTTCATTGATTAATAACCAATTTCCTCTAATTCTTTCAGTGTAGCAAGGTTTGCTCGGGTATTAGCAGTTTCATCTTCAACAATCGACTTGAGTTCTTCAAGAACCTCTACGAAAGTATCAATCTTGTCTTTTGGGATTTGATTGTAAATCTTTTCATTGAAAGAAATTACTCCTTTACGAGCAAAACTTCTTTTTCTTTTACCTTCTTCTGTAAGAAAAACTTTAACGTACCTTTTATCATTTTCGTCAGTTTCTCGGTAGATCCAACCTTTTTCTTCCAAAGCCTTAAGCATTCTGGTTAGGCTTCTTGGTTCCATTCCTATTGATGGGCCAATTTTAGTTGCAGGGGTACCATTTTCAGAATCAATATTGATCAAAACATAACCAATAGACATGGTCATATCATTTTGACCAGCGTACACATTGTACATTCTTGAAATTGAATGCCAAGCCCATTTAATGTGGAAGTCTATGGTTTTTTCTTTTTTCATTTGTATAGTTTACGATACAAAAATAGACGAATGATAATAGGATGCAAGCATACTATTAGAATTGTGCAATTTTAACCAAGAATTCGTCTGTTCTAATTTTCGTCAGTTAGAAAGGAAAAGGAATTACCTTTTTGTCTTTAGTAAAAATTAGTGATTTCTTCCCTTGAGGAAATATGATATTTGCCACATTGGTTTGATCATCAAACTGTTCCAACAAAATTGTATTCAGGAAAGAGTAATTTTTTCCCATTTCAAAATTTTCGAATTCAATGTAGAGCCAGGTAGCGTCCAGTTCGTTTTCTCCACCAATATACTTCCCAATTTTAACTTCTTTATTGGGTGATACAAGGGAAAAGTGCCTTACGATATAGTTTTGAACTAGTTGCTTGGTCTTGTCAGATACAATAAACTCTTCAGTGAATTTGCTTCCATTGGCCTCGTTAATTGCTAACGTGAAGTCGTCTGTAAAAACTCTAAGAGATACCTCTAAAGACTTTGTCTGTCTATTGTATTGAATTTCAGCAAGAGAACTATGGAACTCATGCTTTTTACCTGAGGGCAAAAAAGGCAAGAGAACCAATAAGACTTTAGCCCATATCATTAGAATATCGCTTGGAAGATGTCGTTACCGAATATGAGAACGAGTAAGGTTAGTAAAATCACCATTCCTACTTGTTGTGTACGTTCCATGAATTTTTCTGATGGCTTACGGCCAGAGACCATTTCATAAAGTAAGATCAATGCATGTCCACCATCTAGTGCTGGAATTGGCAATAAATTCATGAAAGCAAGAGCCATAGAAAGCATTCCTGTAATAAACCAGAATCTTCCCCAGTCCCAAATTCCGCCATAAAACTTACGTGCTATTCCTACAGGGCCAGCTAATGCTTTACTAGCTTGAACTTGACCAGAAAAAATCTTTTTGAATCCCTTAATATTGTCCGTGATTACAGAGAATGCATTTCCGGCACCAATTCCAAACGCTTGACCAAGGCTAAGGTCAATGTGCTCATATGTAAGTCCTGGACTCGATTGAAATCCTAACAAACCATCCTCTGTGAGAGTTGGTGAGAGTTTCAGAGTATCACTACCTCTCAAAACATTCAATGCTACTTTTTTAGAACCGTTTTCATTTGCCAGGGCTTTGAACTCATGGTAATAGGAAATAGGGCTTCCGTTAAATCCAACAATTTTATCGCCTTCTTTTAGTCCTATTTCTTCTGCAGGAGTTCCCGGGCTAACTTCCCCAACAGAGAAAGTAGTCATAGGTTCTATGAATTCGGTCCTCTCATCGTTTTCCGTAATTTGGTTATAAAGGTCATTAGGAATTGGAATTTCTTTCGTGCCCTCAGTACGTGAAACAGTGTAATAGTTGTTTTCACCTAGTAAAACTTCAGAACTTACAATATCCGAGTATTCCTCTACTGGCTTTCCCGAAATATTAATGATTTTATCTCCTGTTTGTAGACCTATTTTTTCAGCCAATGGGTGTGCAACTATTCCTAGTTTGTTTACTTCATCAATTGAAAGCTTTTCGTCACCTTTTTCGTAAGTAACCATCCAAAAAATGAAAACACCAACAATGATGTTGATAATTACACCACCTAGCATAACGATGAGTCTTTGCCAAGCTGGTTTTGCTCTAAATTCATAAGGTTGTGGCTCACTCGCTAATTTAGATGCGTCTTTTGTCTCATCTATCATTCCTTCTATATCCACATAGCCACCCATTGGGAACCAACCAAGTCCATATTCAGTATCTCCACTCTTCTTTTTCCAAAGAGCAAAGTTTAGGACATTTGGTAATGGAAAAAGGAAATCAAAAAATATATAAAATTTATTTACCCTGATACCGAACATACGAGCGGCGATAAAATGACCAAACTCGTGAACACCTACTAAAATTGTCAGTCCAAGAAGCAACTGACCTGCCATTACTAATCCTTCCATATGTTGTTTTTGTGGCTCAAGAGAGCCGGTAATTTTATTTTGCGATGACGGTATTTTCTAAATATTGAGCTGCAATTTCTGCATCGCGAGCATACCAGATATTTGCAAATGTTTTATAAGGCAGCAAAAATCGGTGATCTTGAAGAGAAAACAATATTTTTCTCTGATAATCCTCCAAAGTTTCTAGTCCAAAGTTCAAACGTAGCTCATTAAATCTTCGTTCGTCTTCATCTGTTAATTCTGCATGAACCCATTGATTCACTTTTTCTACTGGCTTGGATGATAACGTTTCATCCATTTTAATCATATAAATGAATCTACTGAAATAGTCATCGCTATCATTCACAACTCTGAGTAAAGAGCTTGCGATATGAGGAGTGATTCTTCCATTTTTCATTCCCGAAATTATTTTGTTCGAAAAGTTTACGACTTGCACACTTGGTACTTGTAGCTTAATGATTTCGTAAAAGGGATATTGTATGATGGGATAGCCGCCTTCACCAATCCCAATCTCATTTTCGCCTGGAAACCCAAATTCATTCATTAGCGAGTCAAGTATAAGTGCATTGTCGGCGTCTATCATGGCTATCGTATCTGCAAAAGTTTCAGCATTTCTTTCTCTGAACCAATTTCCTCTTGACACCAAGATGTCAAGAACGTTTTTAAGATCCTTATTGATTTGCTGCTCTGCCCCTCTTCTTTTTGATAAAAAAACCAATTCGAAATCACGCCATTCTGGATCTTTTTGAATTGCCTGAAATGCAACTTCACTTTTGACAAAATCTAGACTTAAACCTTTTTCGGCAGTTTTTTCAAGGTATTTATAAGCAGTCGTAGCATCTCCAAGGTAAGTAGCACACACTGCTGCATTAAAATAGTCTTTGAGGTGACCATCACTCGTTTGGTCAAATGCTTTGGCATAGCTCACAAGTGCCTGATAGTAGTTATCTTCAATCAAATTCATTTCTGCATCATGAATATTGGGAAAATATGACTGCAGGTAATTGGTGTTTTGTGCAAGAACTTTATTGCCAAAAACACTTGTTAGAAGTAATATTAAAAGTAATCTCATTTTGGAATGCGGATTCGTTTCTGGTTTTAACGAATAATCTTAAGTTTAGGTGTGGTTGTTAAAAGCTTCGCAATTTATTAAAAGTTATCAATTGGAGACAGCATTTTGGGGCTTGATTTGGGTGAGCTAAAAGTAAGAGAAATAGATAGAAAGGAACTTTATATGACAAAATACGACATCATCATAGTAGGAGCAGGCCCAATTGGATTGGCGTGTGGGATCGAAGCAAAAAAGGCAGGATTGTCATATTTGATTTTGGAAAAAGGTGCACTGGTGAACTCACTGTATAACTATCCCTTGAATATGACTTTTTTTAGTACATCTGATAGGTTGGAGATCGGTGATGTGCCATTTATGTCGATAAACTCTAAACCAACAAGGACAGAAGCACTTGAGTATTATAGAAGAGTTGCCACGAAATGGGAGCTAAATGTTAAACTATTTGAAGAAGTAAAGTCCGTTTCACGCATTGGAGAGGTTAACACGATAACAACAAGTAAAGGAGATTATGAAGCGACACATGTGATTATTTCAACAGGATTTTATGACATTCCACACCTGATGAATGTACCTGGGGAGGATCTACCAAAAGTTACACATTATTACAAAGACCCTAATTTTTATGCTTTTCAAAAAGTGTTGGTTGTAGGAGCAAACAACTCAGCAGTAGACGCAGCAATGGAAACTTGGAGAAAGGGAGCGGATGTAACCATGGTTGTACGCGAAGGTGAAATAGGGTCGAGAGTGAAGTATTGGGTAAAGCCAGATATTGAAAATAGAATAAAGGAAGGGTCAATTAAGGCATACTTTAGCTCAAGTATAAAAGAAATAACTGAAAAAACTGTTCTTTTGTCAACTCCCAAAGGTGATATAGAAATTGAAAATGATTGGGTAATTGCCATGACAGGATATCAGCCAAACCTGCCTTGGCTCAAAAGCATTGGTATCACGCTCTCAGCAGATGAGGTTATGAAACCAAAGTTTGATGATGAAAGCATGGAGACGAACCTACCCAATGTATACTTGGCAGGTGTTGTTTGTGGTGGAATGAATACGCATAGCTTGTTTATTGAAAATTCCAGAGTTCATGCAGAGCAAATTATTAAAGCGATTTTAGCGAAATGATGTAGAACGCAAATTTTTTTCATGATGATTGAAAATACTTTTTTGTCTCTTATTTTGATAAAACGATGAGAAAGTGGCAATTTGGAAGTACTAAATCACACAAAAATGGACCCTAGGTTATTCAATGTACTTTTTATTGATATTGAAACTGCTGCTCAATTTGCAAGTTTTGAAGAAGTCCCAGAGCGACTAAAACCACACTGGGAAAGAAAGGCAAGTCTTTTGAATAAAAATGAAGACTTTAATGCTTCTGAAGTGTATAATGATAAGGCTGCCATATATGCCGAATATGGAAAAGTTATCTGTGTTGGAGTGGGTGGTTTTTACTTAAACAAATCTGGAGAACTATCCTTTAAAGCTCAAAGTATTGTGCGAGATACAGAAAAGGAAACTTTGACAGAGCTAGCGGCAGTATTAAGCCGACATAAAGCACTTGAAGACTTACAACTCTGTGCCCATAACGGTAGAGAATTTGATTTCCCTTACTTATGCCGTAGAATGTTAATAAACGATATTGAATTGCCATATGCACTCAATTTAAGTGGCAAAAAACCATGGGAGGTTAGTCATATAGATACTTTACAATTCTGGAAATTTGGCGACTATAAACACTTTACTTCTCTGGATCTTTTAGCTACACTCTTTGACATCCCTGGCAGTAAATCAGATATAACAGGGGCAGATGTAAATAGGGTTTATCACGAAGAAGGGAATGTGAAAAGAATTGCTGAATACTGTGTGAGAGACGTAGTGGTTTTGGCTCGGCTTTTTCTCAAACTAAAGTCCCTTCCTGAGCTAAAAGAAGAAAATATTCATATTGCTTAAAGAAGCTCCTTTTCAAGGATAATCTTTGCAGGTTGTTGACTTTTATCTACATCAGTTATATCAAATCCATTTTTTAGAGCAAAACACAACATAGCCTTATGTTTATTTAGAGTTTTGAATCTTACTTTAGTAAAACCGTTAGTTATAGCCCAGTTTTCCTGATGTTTTGCTAGTGCTTTTGCAATACCTTTTTCCCGGAAAGAGGGAAGAACTCCTCCAAGCCAGCTGTATAAAACATTATCACCTAAATCATAGCTTAGTTTGAAGCCAACAAAATCGGTTTCACTTTTGGCAATTAAGATTTGATGTTTTCTTCCAAAAAGCTTTTCGTTTATTTCCTGCTTTGTTTTGAGAGGAAAGTTAAATTCAGGTAGCATTTCCATTACCTGTACCACTTCTTCAATTGATCCATTCGATATTTCGAAACTTTTGAGCATCAAATTAAAAATTCGAACAATTCGGGTTTATCGTTAATATATGTAAACTGAATCTTTGCTTCATTTAGCCTGTCTATTAGGGCTTGAAAATCTTCTTTCTTTGCTATTTCTAAACCTACTAATGCCGGACCTCTTTCTCGTGCTGTCTTCTTAGAATATTCAAAATATACGATGTCGTCTGTTGGGCCAAGTACATCTTCAAGAAACTCTTTCATTGCTCCGCTTCTTTGTAGGAATCTAATGATAAAATAGTGCTTTAGCCCTTCATAGAGTAAAGAACGTTCTTTTATTTCTTCTGTTCTTGTGATGTCATTATTGCCTCCTCCAAGGATGCAAACCACGTTTTTGCCTTTTATTTCTTCCTTCATGAAATCCAATGCGGCAATACTTAAAGCTCCTGCGGGCTCAGCAACAATGGCCTCTTCGTTATAAAGTGAAAGAATAGTAGAACATACTTTCCCCTCTGGCACAGTAATAATTTTTTCAAGGTTTTGTTTACACACTTTGAAAGTGGTTTCTCCTGCCTTTTTTACAGCTGCTCCATCAACGAACTTGTCGATGTGTTCAAGCTTAACAAGCTCATTAGCTTCAAATGAAGCTGACATGTTTGCAGCTCCTACTGGTTCTATTCCAATCAAGTGTGTAAGTGGGCTGAGTTGCTTAAAAACAGTACTCACGCCACTTGCTAAGCCACCACCACCAATCGCAAATAGGAGGTAGTCTATTTTAAATTCTGAATCTTTAATTATTTCTAGACCAACTGTTCCTTGCCCTTCCATTACGAATGTATCTTCAAAAGGATGAATAAAAACAGCATCATGGTTATTTACATATTCCATTGCTTCGGCATAGGCATCGTCGAAAGTATCACCGGCCAGCCTAACTTCCACAAACTCTTTTCCAAACATCTTTACTTGTTTTACCTTTTGGGCTGGTGTAGTAGTTGGCATAAAGATGATACCCTTTGAGGCTAAAATTTGGCATGCATAAGCTACTCCTTGTGCATGATTTCCCGCACTTGCACACACAACACCTTGTGCCAGAGATTCTTGGGAGAGGCTTGCCATTCGGTTATATGCACCGCGAATTTTATAAGACCTCACAACTTGTAAGTCTTCTCTTTTTAAGAAAACATTTGCTCCGTACTTTTCAGATAATGATCTGTTTTTGTCTAATGGCGTATGAGAAATGATACCCTTCAGTCTTTCGGCTGCAGTATATATTCCTTCTAGTTTTGGTGTATTAGTCATAGTAAAGATGAAATGGGAAACGAAGTTCTGAAATATTCATGGAATGGCTTAGGAGATGAGGAGGAAAGATTTATTTAGAAGAAGAGAAAAATAAAAGGGAGTTCTGAGTTTTTGCCTGGAAAGGTTAGCCTAGAGTCACCATGTTTATTTGATTTTGGCATAGTGGAAAAAGGTAATATCGAAAGAATTCGACAGAAAAGCTTCGTGCCTTGGAGGCTTTGTGGTTAAAAATTAATCTACAGAGTACAAAAAAAGGCGACTCTTGCGAATCTCCCTAAAATGAGGGGGATGAAGGGTGGTGCGGCACTCCGACTCGAACTCACGACTCAAAAAGTTTTTTTTGTTCAAAGGAAGTCGCTTCAACCATCGTTTGGGAGGGGTGGTGTTAGTAGACGAGATTACTGATTAGAAATGCTAGTCTTTTTAAAAGGGAAAATTGATAGAACTTGACTAAAAAAACTTCGTGCCTTGGAGGCTTTGTGTTTAAAAATTAATCTACAGAGTACAAAAAAAGGCGACTCTTGCGAATCGCCTTAAAAACGAGGGAGGATGATAGGTGGTGCGGCACTCCGACTTGAACTCACGATTCAATTTTTTTTTTAAACAAAAGAAGTCGCTTCAACCATCGTTTTGGAGGGGTGGTGTTAGTAGACGAAATTGCTGATTAGAAATGTTAGTCTTTTTAAAAGGGAAAATTGATAGAACTTGACTAAAAAAACTTCGTGCCTTGGAGGCTTTGTGGTTAAAAATTAATCTACAGAGTACAAAAAAAGGCGACTCTTGCGAATCGCCTTAAAAACGAGGGAGGATGATGGGGCTCGAACCCACGACCCCCGGCACCACAAACCAGTGCTCTAACCAACTGAGCTACAACCTCCGTTTATTTGGGAGTGCAAATGTAGTTGCTTATGTATTATAGACCAAAAGAAAAAATGAGATTTTTTTGTTTTGCGTACCTTTTTTAAGCTTTTCCTCCTTTTTACTTAAATAGAAGTATTTTTACGGCACATAATTATTCAATACTCTTAATAATGTTTCGATTAGATAAAAAAGTAGCAATTGTAACTGGCGGTGCTAGTGGTATAGGGCTAGAGATTTCAAGGAAATTTGCATTGCAGGGGGCTGTAGTGCATATTTTTGAACTTAATATGGACCTCGCAGAACGAGAAGCTGACCTGATAATTGCAAATGGTGGACAGGCGTATTTTCACAAAGTAGATGTTTCAAAGCAATCCGAAGTAAAAAATATCATTGCCAAAATTGAAAAAGATGGCCCAATAGATATTTTGGTCAATAATGCTGGTATTGCACATATTGGCAATATAGAAAACACAAGTGTCGATGACATGGACAGGCTCTACAGTGTAAATATAAAGGGAGTTTATAATTGCGTTCAGAGTGTAATACCCGGAATGAAGCAAAAGAAAAGTGGTGTAATTATCAATATGTGCTCTGTGGCAGCGTCGGTTGGTCTTAAAGATCGATTCGCATATTCTACTACAAAAGGAGCAGTATTGTCAATGACCTACCAACTTGCCAAAGACTATATTGAATACGGGATTAGGTGTAATAGTATCTCTCCGGCAAGAGTTCATACGCCTTTTGTGGACGGTTTTTTAAAGAAAACTTACCCCGAGCAGCAAGAAGAAATGTTCCAAAAGCTTTCACGTACACAACCTATCGGCAGAATGGCTAAGCCTCAAGAGATAGGAGCAATGGCAGTATATTTGGCTTCCGACGAAGCTGCATTTGTAACAGGTACAGACTTTCCAATAGATGGTGGATTTGTTAGATTAAATACCCCTTAAAACGTAAAAAAATAGAAAAAATGAAGCTTATAAGATTTAGAGAAAACGGAATAGTTAAAATAGGAATTCAAAAAGAAGACGGTTCGAAAGTAGATGCTTCGGCATTTGGAGAAGATTACAACGAAACTTTCTTTGAGACAGATGGAATTAACAGACTTGCAAAATGGTGGAAAGAAAACCAATCCAACTGCCCTCAAGTTTCTGATGATGTGGAGTTAGATAGTTGTATTGCAAGACCCTCAAAAATCGTTTGTATCGGCCTTAACTACGCCAAACATGCTGCCGAATCTGGCATGGAGCCACCAAAAGAGCCTGTAGTTTTCTTTAAATCAACATCTGCTCTATGTGGTCCAAACGATAATATTATCATTCCTAGGGATTCCGAAAAAACGGACTGGGAGGTAGAGTTGGCAGTTGTTATTGGCAAAAAAGTATCTTACGTTACTCAAGAGGATGCTATGAACTATGTAGCAGGATACTGTATTCATAATGATTATAGCGAAAGAGCTTTCCAACTAGAGCGTGGAGGTCAATGGGTTAAAGGTAAGTCAAATGACACTTTCGCTCCACTTGGACCTTTCATGGCAACTGCAGATGAAATAAAAGAACCGCAAAACCTTCGCCTTTGGTTGAATTTAAATGGAAATAAACTTCAAGACAGCAATACAAATGACATGATATTTGGCATTGCTGAGACCATCGCTTACCTGAGCAATTTTATGACTTTACTTCCTGGCGATGTTATAAGTACAGGAACACCAGCAGGTGTGGGCCTAGGACTTAAGCCGCCTACGTACCTAAAAGCGGGTGACAAAGTGGAGCTTGGAATTGAAGGGCTTGGAGTACAAAAGCAAACCGCAGAAGCTTACAGCTAATTTAATATCTGCTATCTTTGAAAAGGTCGAAAACGGCCTGTAAATTATCTTATGACTGCCAATAAAATTACTTGCCCAAACTGTGGCCATGGCTTTGATGCTGGCGAAGCTTTTCAAAAACACATGGAAATTGAACTCCAAAAAAAGCTTTTGGAGCAGCAAAAAAGTAATGCCGAAGAAATTGAGGCCTTTAAGAAGAACTTAAGGGCTGAGAAGGATAAGTTTGAGCAAGAAGAGAAAAAGAAAATGTGGGCCATAGCTCAAGCTGAGGCTCAAAAACGGGCCGAAGAAAAAAAGTCCGTTGAGATTCAGGCACTCAAAGAAGATAATAAGCTCAAGCAAACGATGATTTTGGAAGCTCAAAAGAAAGAACTTGAGTTAATGAGGAAGGAAAATGAGCTAAAGCTTCAGCAAGAGCAATTAAAACTCAAATTAGAAAAAGACCTTTTAGAGAGAAGCAGAGGAATAGAAGAGAAGGCTAAAAAGCAGAAAGATGAGGAGTTTGATTTGGTGAAAAAAGAATATGAGAAGAAGCTCGAAAACCAAATGAACCTCGTGAAAGAAATGCAACGAAAAGCTGAACAGGGGTCTATGCAGTTGCAAGGAGAGGTGCAAGAGTTAGCAATAGAATCTTTACTTTCTCAGGCTTTTCCATATGATGAAATAGAAGAAATAAAAAAAGGAATAAGAGGTGCTGACGCCATTCAAACAGTAAAAAATGAATTCGGTCAAGATTGTGGAAAGCTGATTTTTGAAAGCAAAAGAACGCAAAATTTTGGAGGAGATTGGATCGAAAAGCTAAAGAATGATCAACGTGAAGTAGGGGCAGAAATTGCCGTTTTGGTAACTCAAGTAATGCCGAAAGATATGGAACGTTTTGGAGAAAAAGACGGCGTTTGGATCTGTGGTTTTCATGAAGTTAAAAGTTTGGTTTTCGTGTTGAGAGAGATTTTGATTCGAACCCAAATGGCGAAATCTGTAAATGATAACAAAGCGGACAAAATGAGTTTACTCTATACTTTTTTGACAAGTAGCCAGTTCAAACAACAAATGGAGGCAATAGTAGAAGGTTTTGGAAACTTGAAATCTGAACTAGACCGAGAGAAAAGAGCAATGGCGAGGATCTGGAAAGAACGTGAAATGCAAATAGAAAAAGTAATAGGAAATACTATCGATATGTATGGAAGTATTAAAGGAATTGCAGGAAATTCTATAGCAACAATTAAGTATTTGGAGCTATCTGACGGGGAGGATGACGATGCATAAGTGACTTTGGCATGGTTTTAGTTATCACGTATGTAATTCAATAAAATCAAAACGTGTTAACCATGCTAAAAATTACAACAGTTGCCCTATTACTATTAAGTCAATTTGCTTTTAGCCAAGATGATAAAAGCCCTTGTCTTCAAAACTTTGAAGTCTCCTATCAAAAGATAAAAGATAACTACGCTGGCTGGAATGATAAAGTAACTCCAAGTAATCAAAAGAAATTTGATGCCCTCACTGAAGCGACTCTAAAGAAAGTCGCAAAAATTACTGATGCTGAGGAATGCTATTTCGCAACAAACGATTGGTTGGCATTTTTTGAAGATGGTCACTTATTTATAAATATTTCAAGCCCTTATCAAAAAGGAGAAGCTCCGGAAGATGTTGTAAAGCGTGCTGATAAAATTGGAAGTGAGCGTTTTAAAAGTGAAGATACCTTCAAAGCATATCTAGATTCAGAGAAAAATCTGCACGCTGTAACAGGTATGTGGGAAAGTGAAGATGGAATGTATAAGATTGGTATTATTCCTCATGTTAAGAAAAAGAATAAGTTTAATGCGTTTTTGCTTGAGAAGAAAGACGATCTATGGGTTCCTGGAAAAGTTAAGTTTGAATTAGAAGAAACTACTGACGGAAGGTTTGCTACAAATTACCTTTATGCAGATTTTACTGAAATGAAAACTTTTTCTCGTCAACTTATGAATTACTTGGTGATAGATAAAGTATATAAATACAAAAAAACTTATCCAGTAAACGAGGTTGTGTCGAACGATGAAATACTTCATAAGCTACCACAATACAGAGTCGAAAAGATTAATGAGAATACTGCTTTATTAGTTTTGCCTCCTTTCACATTGCCTAATGCAGCAGATCTAGTAACAGAGTTGGTTAGCAAAAACCGTGGGATAATTACTTCTTGCGAAAACTTAATAGTAGATCTTAGAGATAATCCAGGTGGCGATGCTGATGCATTTGTTCCTCTTTACCCTTATATCTCAACAGGCCCAATCTTAAGAGAAGGCGGTATTTTTAGAGCAACTGAAGAAAATATATACTTACTTGAACATGAGCTAGAGTCTATCAAGAGTTTTCCTAAGTATAGAAGAATATTAGAGCCAAAGCTGAAAAAAGTTATTGCCGACATGAAAAACAACCCTGGTCAAGAGATCAAAGGTCCAGATAAAGTGTTCCAATATGTTTCGTCAATGCAGAATCCTCAAAAAGTGGCTATTTTAGTGAATGAAAATACAGCAAGTTCAGCCGAAATTGTTACTTTAGAGGCAAAACAAAGTACAAAAACCATAGTTATAGGAGAGAGAACCAAAGGCCTTGCTGATTATATTGAAGTAAGAGATTGGGGATTACCAAAGTACGGTTGGAGATTAGCATTTGGTTTAGCTAAGAGCTCATGGATGCCAAAGAAGCCAATAGATAATAAGGGTATCTCTCCAGACGTTAAAGTACCGAGAAAAGAGGCGGACTGGGTACAGTATGCCAGCAATTACCTGAATAAATAAAAAAAATGAAACTGACCACTAGAAAAGCATTACACCTAATATCTTTCCTTTTAATAAGTAATGCTCTACTAGCTCAGAAATCCCTGCTCTCGCAACTAAAAGGAGAATGGATTAAGGAAGAAATTGCTCTTGAGGACGGGAGCACCTTATTCAATCCTGAGATTGTGGAGAGTCAGTATATATTGTCTTTTATAAACGATGATAGTTTGGTAGTAACCTATAATGGGCGAAGCAACTATCATCGTTTTGATTTGTCTGATAGTACCATTAAATATCGTGGTACAACTTTTAAAATTGTAAGGTTAGAAAAACCAATTTTAGAAGTGATTGAAACCAACTCTGAGGATGGTTACAAGCCGCTTAAGTTTAAGCTTTTGTACAAACCTACTTATGATCTCAGTATTATTCCTAACCAGTATCAAGCCAAAAACGGTGAAGTAGTATTTGAAAGAATACCTGGTTTAATTGAGCCCAAGTTTATTGACCCTAGGTTCACAGCCATGGACTTCATTTACAATGAGTTTCGATTCCCAGAATATAAAAAGGGTGGCTTTGTTCTCCGATTTGTCGTTACAGATGATGGAAAGGTTACTGGGGCTCGAATGATAGCGAGTAGCCATCCCAAATATGACCAAAGAATGATTCAAGCACTGGAGAAAACCAAGAAAAAGTGGCTACCAGCTCAATACAATGGACAGAATATAAATTGTGAAGTAGAATATAACTTTGATTTGGGGTGGAGTGAATCAGGAAGTGAAAACTCTGAAGCTAACAAACGATACGAGTCGGAGCAAAGCAAAGATTATGGTGATTACTATTTTGACCTTAAAAATTATAAATCGGCAATTTATTATTACTCCAAAAGTATAGAAAGCAATCCTTATAACATTGATTCATATTACAAAAGAGCCGCTTGTTATGTATTCAGAAAGGATATTCAAAGTGCATGCGGAGACTATCAACAGCTTGGAATTTTGAATCAAGTAAAAGCCCAAGAACTCTTCGATAAATATTGTGATACCTTCGAGCCAAAAAAATCTGAATGATTTAGCCAGACTTTTGGTTTATTTGAAGCAATCATCATTCAAACTATTTTTTTGAACTGCTACGTCATCATTCCTGCATTCAACGAAGCCAATAGCGTTGGAAAAGTTATTCAAGCCATTCCAAAAGAGCAGGTCAAGGATATTATCGTTGTAAATAACAACTCAAACGACCAAACTTCCGTAGTAGCATTAGAAAATGGTGCAGTTGTGCTAAGTGAACCTAGGCAAGGGTATGGTTATGCTTGCCTCAAAGGAATTGAATACTTAGAGGGAAAGGCCGTTGACATCGTTGTATTTTTAGATGCAGATTATTCTGATTATCCGGAACAACTTCCCGAAGTAATTGCCCCTATTGTTCATAAGGGATATGATTTTGTCATAGGCTCTAGGGCATTGGGGAAAAAAGAGAATGGTTCAATGACTCCACAACAAGTATTTGGTAACTGGCTTGCTACAAGATTAATAAAGTTATTTTTTGGAGTAACTTATACTGATTTAGGGCCCTTTAGAGCAATAAGGTATGAGAAGCTGATTGCCATGCAAATGGAAGATACGACATACGGTTGGACAGTTGAAATGCAACTGAAAGCAGCAAAAATGGGATTGAAAACTACTGAAGTAGCAGTAGATTATAAAAAGAGAATAGGGGTTTCCAAGGTATCTGGCACTGTAAAAGGGACTGTTCTTGCTGGGTACAAAATTCTACTTTGGATTTTTAAATACACTTTGAAATAAATGGCGGTTTTTCTTTTCTTGGCTTATTTGATTCCCATGATCATGATTTTCGTGTATTCATTGGTGCAACTGAGCTTAATTTTAAATCAAAGGAAGTATGAAAAACCCGTTTTCGATGAAACTCTTAGTGAAAGCTTCTTGCCTACGGTAACTATCCAATTACCCATCTATAACGAAAAGTATGTTATTGAGCGATTGATAAATTCGGTATGTAGAATTATTTATCCTAAAGAAAAGTTAGAAATTCAGATTCTTGATGACTCTACGGATGAAACTACCGAGCTTATATGCGAGTTTATAAAACCTTATCAAGATCAAGGCTTTGATATAAAATTGATTAGACGAAATAACAGGGATGGCTACAAAGCGGGAGCACTAAAATATGGTCTTGAAAAAGCTAAAGGTGAGTTCATCGCAATTTTTGATGCAGATTTTTTGCCAGGGTCACGCTTTTTGAAGAAAGCTATTCCTTACTTTTTGAATGAAAAGGTTGGTGTCGTACAAACGAGGTGGGGGCATATCAATGAACAGTACTCCATGCTTACCAGACTGCAAGCTTTTGGACTTAATGCTCATTTTTTTATAGAACAAACTGGCCGCTCGGCTGGAGGGCATTACATAAACTTTAATGGAACGGCAGGGATATGGCGAAAAAGCACTATTAGTGATGCTGGTGGCTGGTCTGCGGATACAATTACAGAGGACTTAGATCTTAGCTATAGGGCACAGCTCAAAGGCTGGAAATTCGTTTATTTGGAAGATTTGGTTTCTCCTGCAGAGTTGCCAGTGACTATGCCTGCTATTCGTTCACAGCAATATCGCTGGATGAAGGGTGGGGCAGAGTGTTTTATGAAAAATGCAAAGCGGGTAATAAAATCTCCTATAGCATCATTTTCTACGAAACTTCATGGGCTTTTTCATTTAATGAATAGCTCAGTCTTCTTGTTTGTGTTTTTGATAAGTATTGCGAGTATTGTACTAACCGTTCATCCCACTTTTTTATCGGAACATGGAGATTGGCTCAGGTTGACGGTCTTTTTTCAGATAAACTGGCTAATCTTAGGAGCTTTTTATTGGCTAGCTTTTCGAAAAAACGGCAAATCAATTGCTGTTTTTGTAGGTAGATTTTTTCTTTTCCTAACTTACATGATGGGTTTGTCCTTGCACAATGCTATTGCTGTATTGGAGGGTTATTTTGGAAGAAAAACTCCTTTTGTAAGAACTCCCAAATTCAATATCAATCTGGATAACGATACTTGGAATACCAATATTTACAGAGTGAATAAGCTTGGATTTATAACCTATTTAGAGCTAGCTCTAACTATCCTTTTTGGGGTGTGTCTCGCCATAGATTTGTACAAAGGCTATTGGGGGATGGTATTTTTCCATTCCATGTGTTTGTTGGGCTATGGGCTAGTTGCCTTTTTTACTATTCGCCACGCAAAAAGCTAAGGTTTAAGGCAGGCCTATCTGAAAATTAACCTCATTTACTAAACTTACTGCATTGAAACGGAGAATCATTGTTCTGGCTTTTTCTGGTGCTGGCAAGCCTTCACATTGATTGCTTTTCTCGAGATAGTAAATAAAAATTTTCTTTTGCCTACTGTCTAAAGCTTGAACATCGTATCTACCAAGGATAGCAATAATATCATTTTCTGATTTGCCCAAAAGTGAATCCTTTGCATCCTCTATATTGGCAATGTCTTTTTCCCTAAGGTTTTTGCAACCACCCCTATCACTTTTAAAAGCCTCGAGGTCAACTTGACCAAGATGCTGTTCTTGAGTACAGGAAAATATCGTTACACTACAAATTATGATTAGCCCTAAACTGACTTTATTTATCAATCCCATTTTTTCTTTTGAAAAGAACCTACAATACTGTTAACAATAGAAAGTATAAAACTAAAAATGATAGCAGTAAGAAATCCGTCAATACTAAATCCTTGTATCAAGTAGTCGCATAAATAAACGATTACAGCGGTTACAACGAGATAAAACAAGCCAAGGGTAAGAATTGTTATTGGGATAGTTAAAATGGTTAGAATGGGCTTTACAAATGTATTGAGCACACTCATAACAAAGGCAACTAGTATCGCAGTTTGAATTGTGTCTATTTGTACGCCACCTAGAAAATTAGGAACCATGTAAACGGTTATACCTACAAGAACTAGCCTGATTAAATAATTTATCATTTCTTATGTCTTTTTATTAGTGTATCAATGACTTCGTCAAGTTCAATTTCTTTTGCTTCTAGCAATACAAGGTAGTGAAAAAGTAAATCCGCTGCTTCTCCAAGAAAAAGATCTTTGTTATCATCCTTGGCTTCAATAACGATTTCTACCGCTTCTTCGCCTACTTTCTGAGCAATTTTGTTTATTCCTTTATCAAATAAGCTTTTGGTATAAGATTTATCAGCGGTGCTGTTTTTTCTTTCTTTTATTATACCAGCCAATTGTTTGATGAACATTACTTTTTCTTCATTGGTCTCTTGCCAGCAGGTATCATCTCCAGTGTGACAAGTAGGTCCAATTGGGCTGGCTTTTATTAGGATAGAATCGAGGTCGCAGTCAATCAAAGCTTCTTTAAATTCCAGAAAATTTCCTGATTCTTCACCTTTTGTCCAGAGTCTCTCCTTACTTCTGCTAAAAAATGTAACTTTTTTTT
Source organism: Spirosomataceae bacterium TFI 002 (assembly GCA_900230115.1). Taxonomy (NCBI): domain Bacteria; kingdom Pseudomonadati; phylum Bacteroidota; class Cytophagia; order Cytophagales; family Spirosomataceae; species Spirosomataceae bacterium TFI 002. Next base: position 2,890,406 of record LT907983.1, read on the forward strand.
GCGAGTGAGTTTCCTCCCATGCATCGTGGTTCATGTAGCCCTGCATCAACACTTTGTTTGTATTAACATCCTGAATGATAGCGGGTAAAAGGCCGTCTGGGCTTTTGGAGAAATCTGGTTTACGCATTTTTTTTGTTTAAGATTTAATACAAAAGTAAGATTGCTTGATGGAAAGGAAAGAAATTTTGCATGAAATATATTGACAAATTAAATCCATCATCTATCTTTGCACTCTCATTTGAAACAAGTCAAGGCACATTCGCCTTCATAAGTTGTCAAAATAAGCAGAAGTAGCTCAGTTGGTAGAGCGTAACCTTGCCAAGGTTAAGGTCGCGGGTTCGAGACCCGTCTTCTGCTCGAAAAAGTGCTCTCTTTTATCGGGGGGCTTTTTTTTTCGAAAGGCCAAAAGCCGCCGGGGTGGTGGAACTGGTAGACACGCAGGACTTAAAATCCTGTGGGCCGAAACGCCCGTACGGGTTCGATTCCCGTCCCCGGTACTAAGCCGCAAATCGCAAGATTTGCGGCTTTTGTCGTTTTCAGGATTTAATATTGTTGGGTTGCAAGGTTTTTTCGGGTTCGATCGGCAATGGAATTGGTCCGTTCTAGGTTAAATACTTTAAATTTATCGATTCGCTGCTTTCGTCGTTTTTAGGCCTACGTTTAACCAGTGTAACTATTTAAGTCTCGTTGCCCATCTATCACTGGTAGTTTATAGGAAATAACTTGGAGCCGTTAGAAAACAGTAGGAAAGTGTATTCAGACTTATCATCGAAGTTGGGTTACAGACAAATCTTCATCAAAATTGGGCGAATGAGACTCAAATAAATTATATTCAATCTCGAAATGAGCTAAATGCTTGAAATTTTCGATTAGCATAATTGCCCAGACTGAAAAACCCCTTACCTATTTTTAATATGGCAGATCCTTTTTTAATTCTTTTGGTAGGCGTGGTCATAGTGGTTGGTGGTATAATAGGCCTTAAGTTACATCCTTTTTTAGCTCTAATCTTGGCGGCATTTGTGGTTTCGTCCATTACTTCACCTTTTCAAGTAGAGAGCTTTGCATTGGCAAAAGGAATGTCGGCAGGAGATGCTTTGGCTCTGTCTCAGAAAAGTGTTGGTGAAAGAATCGCTCAAGAGTTCGGCAATACTTGTGGTAAAATAGGTATCCTAATTGCGATGGCCGCCATTATCGGCAAGTGCCTTTTAGAAAGTGGAGCAGCAGAAAAAATCATTCGATCCATATTGCAACTCACTGGAATGGAAAAGGCTCCCATTGCATTTTTGGTAAGTAGTTTCTTTATTGGAATACCTGTGTTTTTCGATACTGTTATTTTTTTAATGATGCCACTAGTAAAGGCGATGACACTTCGGCTTGGCAAAAACTACCTTTTGCTTGTCTTGTGTATCATGGCAGGAGCTGCTATGGCCAATTCCTTAGTGCCACCTGCTCCAGGGCCACTTTTCCTAATAAGTGAAATGCAAATTCCCATTGGCACCATGATGATTGCAGGAGTGATTGTGGGATTGTTTACAATTACGTCAGGTTACTTTTTTGCAGTATGGGCGAATAAGAAGTGGCCAGCAGAGTTAAGTGATTCGGTTGACGCTAAGTTGGATGATATTAGAGAGATATCTGTGAGAGATGAAAAGCTTTTACCAGGTCTGGGGATTTCACTATTACCAATATTGATTCCTTTAGTTTTTATATGTGCCGATACGATTTTGAGGTCTGTTACTAAATCTTGGGATATGAGTTTGCAGTCTGAGTCGTTTAATCGCTTTGTTGAAGTTGTTACCTATTTTGGAAACAAGAACACAGCTATTACCATTGGGGCGATTGCGGCATTATTGGTTTTGGCCAAAGAAAAAAAAGATGGAAAAGAAGCTTTAAAAGCATCTGTTCAAACTGCATTGTTGAGTGGAGGTGGTATCATTCTTATAACTGCCGCTGGTGGTGCTTTTGGTGGAATGTTGCAACAAAGTGGTATCAGTAGTCGAATTGCCGAAGTAACAACAGGCTATCAAATGGCATTAATTCCATTGGCTTTTTTGATTGCAGCTGTAGTGCGATCCGCTCAAGGGTCGGCAACTGTTGCTTTAATTACTGCATCTGGAATTTTATCAGGACTAGCTTTTAATACGGACCTAGGTTTTCATCCTGTTTATCTTGGATTGGCTATTGGTTGTGGTTCCAAACTAGTTCCGTGGATGAATGATTCTGGTTTTTGGATCATTTGTAAGTTGAGTAACTTAACAGAAAAACAAGCACTTAGAACCATTTCACCTTTATTCGTAGTGATGGGCCTTACAGGGCTTATCGTTGTGATGATAGGGGCCAAATTATTTCCACTGATTTAAAATTAGGATTAAGCGACTTACTTATAAATATCATATTCAACCTTATAAAAACAGCAGAATGTCAAAAAGAAAATACGGCCCTACTATTAAAGAAATTGTCATTACGCCAATTGCTATTGTGGACCCTCCCCTTTTAAATGCAGCAGGAATTCACGCACCTTATGCTTTACGCACAGTCATGGAAATCATAACAAATGACGGAATTATCGGTATCAGCGAAATTCCAGGAAATAGTGACATAGATTTAGCCTTGGGTGAGGCACGTGAGGTTTTAATTGGAAAGGACGTATTTGAACTCAATATTATTCGACAGGCTATCGAACAAAAATTTGGAACTGAGTCTACAAAAGAGAGAGGACAGTCTCCGTGGGATCAGCGAAAACTAGTTCATATTTTTAGTGCTGTTGAGGTTGCTTGTATGGATATCATAGGTAAAGTGCTTGGTAGACCAATAGTAGACTTACTTGGCGGTAAAATGAGAGAAAGTGTTCCCTTTGCTGCTTATCTCTTTTATAAATATGAAGGAGCTGGTGGAGAGTTCGGCTATAACATAGATCCTAAGGCCGCGGGCTGGGCAGCAGCCAGACAAAAAAGTGCAGTAAATCCAACCGAAATTGTAGCTCAAGCAAAAGCTATGTGTGCAGCTTTTGGCTTTCAATCCATTAAGTTAAAAGGAGGAGCATTTGAGCCTAGGCAAGAAGTTGACGCTATTCACGCATTGCATCGTGAATTTGGGCCTGATATGCCTCTCCGGTTCGACCCAAATGCTGTTTGGGAGCTAGAGACAGGCATTAAGTACGGGTTAGAAATGGAAGGAGTTTTGGAATATTTGGAAGATCCAGTACGAGGACAGGAGAATATGGCAGCTTTGAAGAAAAAGCTAAAAACTCCTTTGGCTACAAATATGTGTACCACCTCTTTCGAAGATATTCCCAATAGCATAAAAATAGGTTCAGAGGATATCATACTCAGCGATCACCATTTCTGGGGTGGGCTGCGTTCTTCCATGACCTTATCGGGTATCTGTGATACTTTTGGGCGTGATTTATCAATGCATTCTAATAGTCATTTAGGGATTTCCTTAGCTGCAATGGTGCATTTGGGTGCGGCTTTACCCAAAATGCCTTATGCCCTTGATACACATTACCCATGGCAATCGGACGAAATCATTGTAGGTGGAAGAATGAAATTTGAAGAAGGCTCGGTAGCTGTGCCATCAGAGCCAGGTCTCGGAGTAGAATTGGACAGAACGGCTTTAGCCCAATTACATGACAACTACCTCAAATGCGGGCTTACAAAACGTGATGACCAAACTGAAATGCAAAAAATACATCCAGGCTGGGAGTTTAAAGCGATTAGATGGTAGTGGTTTTTAGCTCATTATAGGATTTACACTTTGGCTAATAAGGCATTTCCTTTGGTAATAATTTCAGCTAATTCTGCAATCTCTTTGTCGGTTGGCATAACCAATGGAGCTCTTACATTTCCTGCACTTTGGCCAATTAATGTTGCTCCAGCTTTAATTAGACTTACGGCATAGCCTTTTTTTCTGCCCCTTAGGCGTACGAAAGGAATGTAGAAGGTTTTAAGAATTTCATTCACGACCTCTTTCTTTCCTGCTCTCAGGCTTTTGTAAAAGAGGTTAGCGAGCTCAGGTACGAAATTGAAAGCCGCCGAAGAGTAAGTATTTACCCCAATGGACAAATAAGCTTCAGAAATAATTTCTGCAGTTGGAACTCCACCAATGTAAGAAAGCCTACTTCCTACGGTTTTGATTGTGTCATTTAGTTCTTGTATGTTCCCTGTTCCATCTTTTAAACCAATGAAGTTTGGGCAATTATCTGCTAACTTTTGAATATATTCACTTGATAAAATACCGTTGGCTCTATTATAATATATTACTGGCAAGCTTGTATTGTCAATGATGGTTTTGGCATAGGCATAAGTACCATCTTGTGGGCATTCTGTTAGATACGGGGGCATTAACAATAAAGCGTCTATTCCTGCTTTTTTTGCGATTTTGGCAAAAGAAATAGCTTCCGGAATGCTCCTTCCTACACTGGAAATAACTGGCACTCTGCTATTAACTACGTTTGTAGAAACTGAGACGATTTCTTCGTACTCGGACTGAGATAGGGAGAAAAACTCCCCTGTGCCACCAGCAACAAACACTGAAGAAACATCGTGTTGCACGAAGGACTCCACTCTTTCAGAAAAGGTATCTAAGTTGAGATTTCCCTTTTCATCCATATCGGTTATAGGAAAAGATAAAAGGCCATCCTCTAAAGCGGCTTTTATTTGTGATAATGATAGTGCCATTTTTTTTATTGAAAGGGTGTTGTATTCTGCTTATACGGAAAGTTCTACTTTTTCGATAAAATCATCAAACAAAGAGGGGTTAAATGTTCAATTTATTAACCATTAATAAGCACTTCACTATAAGATCTAGTATATGACAATTCCCCATTTACACGATGTTTTTGCTTTTAATTTAATGCTAAATTACAACTCTTTAATTAAACTATTCTAATGAGAATTACTAGGTTTTTAATTGGCATTTTGTAGGAGTTTCACCTTTAGCCGCTACTTTCATTTGAAAGGGTTTTAGTGATGGTGTAGCTAATAACCTAGACACATATTGTTCTAATTCCACAAGAGGTAATGTTATTCCTGGAGTTCAATGATATCACTCAGTAAATATGAATAGATCCCGACAGAGGGTGATTTGCTTGAATTAACTTATACATATATTGTTTAAATTCTCCAATTTCAAAAGACTATGACATCATTAAAGGTTTTCATTCTTTCGTTATTTTTCTTTCTTGCTTTTTCATCTACTGCGGCAGTAAAAGTATGGACTAATAATGTTGGTAATAATGAATGGAACAACCCAGGGAATTGGAGCCCAGTGTCCATTCCTTCGGCTTTGGATTCAGTTACTTTCTTTTATGGAGACAACGTCACCGTACCTTCTGGCTATCATGCTGAAGTGAAAAGAGTGTATAATTTAGGGAATATAACCATCACTTTAGGTGGAAGCCTAACCATTACTAACGGTCAACTTGATGATCGAGGGAATTTCTATAATTATGGCACTTTAACGGTTAACGATTCTCCTAAAGATGGCATTTTCTGTTCCTCTGCTACCACCATTACTTATACTTTTCAGAATTATGGCAAAGTTTACATTAACAATAGTCAGTTCTCTGGGCTGAATCTTTTGCAAAAACACATTTTCAATAATCATTCTGGAGCACTGCTACAAGTCACTGGCTCACAATTATATGGGATAGATAGTGATAGGTTTCATAACTATGGCATCTTAAAATTAGATAATTCAGATGCAACAGCTGGAATTAATCTCAGTGCCACTACTGATACGCTTTACAATCATGAGTGTGGAAAGATAATCATCCTCGATGGCATAAAAATAACATTAGGTCTTTTCACTAATGATGGTTTTCTAAAACAAAATTATGATGATGATAATGATTTAATCTCTGGCGGATTGATTAACAACAGTGTTATAGAAGATCTTTTAGCTAGTTTCAATGGTGAGCCTTATACAAATAATGGTATGCTTCTTAGGCTTTATGAGTTTACCACGCAAGAGGGCGAACCTACTTCTATTATTTATTCTGCCTTTCCCACACACCTGACAGTTGGCAATGTGTACAATGATAAAAACCTTACATCTCTTGCGGGAACTTACACGCAAAGCACAAATATTTGGATACCTAATAACAATTCAGTTGGTGATCAATCTTTTTATATTAAAATCACTGATAATATTGGTGGCTGCTCCGATACCTTACGTTTTAATGTAGTGAATGCCATACCAGCCGTTAATTATTGGATCGGCGGTATAGGAAATTGGAATCAAGTTGCAAAATGGAGTAAGGGGGTGGTTCCAAATGCCACGGATAATGTTGCATTTTACTATCCAACAGATAGCGTTACCATTCTTTCGGGATATACTGCTATAGCTAAAACCATTAAAACCGATGGAAAATTAACCGTTCAGGCTAATGCAATTTTAAACCTTCCCAATTCAACTGTAATCTATGGAATAAATTGTGATGATTGTAGAATAGTAAATAATGGGACGATCAACATGGCTGCCGAAAATTACGGTATTTACACGAATGACACGGAAATTATAAATAATGGTCTAATAGAATGTTTTGGCTCAGGAACTTGTCTCTATTTAACAAAAGCATTCTTAAATTTCGATGCTTATTTTATTAACAATGGCACCGTTAAAGCAAATGAAGGAAAACTCTTGGGTGCAACCTCATTTTCCTTTACTAATAACGGGACCATGAATTGTACTTCTTCAGCAACTGACTGCATTGATTGCACAACTTTAACCAATTCTGGTTTAATCACAATAAAAGGGAACAATAGTAATTCAGGCACAGGCATTGATGGCTATCTCGAAAACTTAGCAAATGGGAATATTGAAATTTTAAAGATGTCTACAGGGATTTCTGCCAGTGGTTTTAACCAAGGGAGTATTAAAATAGAAGAGGCGAATTTAGGTTTGGTCATGAGTGGAACCTTCATAAATAAAAGTCAAGGGGTACTGGATATAAGAACTTCTAACACCGGAATGCTTGTATATTCAGTCGGTAGTCAAAATGAAGCTTTTGGGACGATAAAATTGACCAAAAACCAAATTGGTTTACAAATAAATAGTACGTCTTTTGGAGGGTATAAATATGTGAATCAGGGTATTATGAAAATGGATAGCAGTCTTCATTATGGGATGGTCTCCAAGCAGTACTTTGAAAATCACCCAACTGGAGAGATTGAGATTCTTGTGGCTGGTATAAGCGGTATTGAGAACTACGGTTCTTTTAATAATCAGGGTTTAATTAGTATTAAAAATGGAAGTGGAGATCAAGGGTTGTATAACCGAGAAGGTACATTTACAAATCTTGCAAGCGGCCAAATTACAATTAAAGACAACCTAGGATATCAATTAAAAAACGAGCAAAATTTTAACAATTATGGAGATTTGGTGCTAAGTTCTCCTCCTCAAGGGAATGTCTTGCTCAATACGCTTTCATCCATATACCTCCCATCAGGAGGTATCATTAAGAATTATGGGACTTGGAAAAATCAAGTAGCTGATCTTTCAAATGGAGTTATGCTAAATGAAAACATCATAGATAATGATTATTGTGGAACTTGGTATAATGATGCTGTATTTAACATGAGTTCATTATCGAATACTTTTTTTAATAATTACGGAGTTTTTCACCATTCTGGGAAAGCAGCTATTAATAAATCTGGCGTGAACTTTTTAAACGATGGTGTTTTTGTCTGCGATGAACGAGTTTTCGAAATGAACCTCTTTAATCAACAAAATGGGATACACATAAACTCTCTCTCTGGTCCCATTGATAAACTATTTACCTACGGAGTTTCTTTTCAACAAAATAATGCAAACCATACGATTGGAACTACTTGGTATTCGGATGAAAACCTTAGCAATGCTGTTGGCACTTTTAATCAAGCAAATGGTACTTTGCAACCAACAAGCCTAAATCCATCACAACTTTGGTTTGAAGTCAACAATCCTTCATATACATGTCCTATGAAAGTTCTACTGCCAATTATCACAGGTCAACCTATTTGTAATGAAAATGCTATTTCCACTTTTAGCCAAACAGTGGATATTCAATGGAATAATAGAGCAAATTGGAATACAGGAAGTAACCCCAATGCTTGTACAAATACCATTATTCCAAACACTAAAATTGCTATTTTCCCTCCTAACCATTACGGAATTGCTCATAAACTTGAGGCTCAGCCTGGCTCCATTTTGGATGTTGGGCTAGGTGCTGTTTTGCAAGTGATGAATGAGTAGGTTTTTAAATCAGGTCTGTTTTGACAAAGGCTAATTTTGCTTTAACTTCGACCTTCTCCATCTAAACGCTCACTAAAATGTTCCAACTCGGTTTTGTGTCCGCTATTCTTGCAGAAAAATCTTTTACAGAGGTTATAGACTTCGTAGCTGATAATGGTTTTGAGTCAGTTGAAATAATGTGTTGGCCTGGAGGTAGTGGCGATGCTCGTAGATATGCGGGGGTGACCCATATTGATGTGGATAAACTAGATGTTGATTTTGTTAAAACCAATTGTCAACAGAAAGGGGTAGCTATTTCGGGCTTAGGTTACTATCCTAATCCATTGGATGCAGACAAGGTGAAATCTGAGTATTATATAGAGCATATCAAGAAGATTATAAAGGCTTGCAATCGATTAAGTGTTCCAGTTATGAATACTTTCATTGGGAGAAATCAACACTTAAGTATGGAGGAAAATCTCCTGCTTTTCAAAGAGCTTTGGAAGCCAATAATAGCTGTAGCTGAACAAGAAGGGGTCAAGATTGGGATTGAAAATTGTCCGATGTATTTTACGCAAGATGAATGGCCGGGAGGTAAAAACTTAGCGATCTCACCCAAAATTTGGGATTATATGTTTGAGACATTTTCTACACCTTTGTTTGGTTTAAATTATGATCCATCACACATGATTTTGCAACACATGGATGAGATTTCTCCAATTTATAATTACAAAGAACGCTTGCATCACATTCACCTAAAGGATGTGAAAATATATAAAGAAAAGTTAGACAAGGTTGGCGTATTCGCTCATCCCCTAGAGTTTCATTCCCCCAAGCTACCGGGTTTTGGTGATGTAAGATGGGGGCAATTTTTTGCCGCACTTACTGATATTCGTTACCGTGGACCAGTTGTCATAGAAGTAGAAGACAAGGCCTTCGAAGGTTCAGAAGAAGATGTTCATAAAGCAATCTTAACTTCAAGAAACTACATCAAGCAGTTTTTGCCTTGACACTTGAGAATAAGGGTAGGGTATCACATTATCAATTTCTTCTGGAAGCTCCTTATGACTAATTATCTCACTTTTTGCTTCAAAAGTACTTCCGAGTTGTCTTTTGGATTAGATGTCGTCCAGTTCATTAATGATGGAACTAGGTTCGCCGCGATATAGAATTCTGTAAGCTATGTTATCTAATATTGTAGATTTTTCTAAAAGGGGCATTGTTTGGTTGTCTGCAAAAGGACCATAAGTACTTTTTAAAAAAATCACGTGTTTTAACTTTATGGGATCACTTGTTGATTTTGCAAGTTCGGCTAGATGGGCATATTGATCTTTATTCAAAATTGTGGCATTGTCGTGGGTATCTATAAAATTCATGATAAAATCAAAGGTCTCTGTTGGGATTCCTGCTGCTAAACCTATTTCTATAACTTGAATGAAATGAGTGTGATAATTTTCATTATCCAACTTGTTTAAAAGGTTAGCATAAAGTTGTTCTGCTTCGTTTTTTCCATTTAAATAAAATAAATCGATAGCAAGGTTTTGAATTAGAGGCAGCTGATCTTTTGGATTTAGTTTATAAGCTTTCGAGAAAAATGCTTTAGCTTGTGTTGGATCGCCAGCATTAAGTTGCAAAACGGCCATTTGCTTAAGTGCCATAGGTTGGTTTGGAGATTGAAGGAGTGATTGTTCTATCTCCTTTTTTGCCAAAGAAACTTCTCCAATATCGCTATAGATTTTGGCTAGTAAGTTTTTAGAATGGGTGCTTGTGAGTTCATATTTGGCAAATAAATCTACAAGGGTATCGCCATATTTCTTTTTGATAGTAATGTCGTCAATTATGTTTATTTTTTCTGTAAAAGACTCTAAGGTGCTTTCAGGAAAAATGGAAATGGATATGGTGTTCTGTAATATTTCAAAAGCTTTTTGAATGTCCGTTTCTTGACGAAGAGTTGTGATTTTACTCGTATTTTCGAAAAGTGAGATGGATTGAAAAATGCCAAGTAAAGCGATAGGAACGAAAAGCCAATTTTGAGAAAATGGAAGAAGGAATTTACTTTTAAACTCAGCCTGAGAAAGCACAATCCCAACAACTGGAAATATTAAAATATACATGGAAATGTTGTCTATAGAAACCATGCCCCAAATAAAATAGGAAAACGTAAATCCAAACATCGCCATCTTTTGAAGAGATGGTAACTGACTTATAACTTTAATCCAACGGTAAACGAAGTAAGCCAAAATGCTCATTACTAAAATACCTCCTGACATCAACCACTCACTAAAGATAGAGTGTGCCCTGTCTAGTTTTGTATTTATAATAGAGAGGGAGGCAGTGTAGTTTTGGTACGAAATCTCAAGGAAATTCTCTGGTCCGTAGCCCCAAATTGGGGATTGTAAAAAAGCTTTCCAACTTAACTGATAAAAACCTAATCGCTGCATGTGAGAGTCATCTTTTCTATTCAGCAATAACCATTCGTAGTTTTGGATCAATATTAAGCCTAGGATAATACTCAATGCAAAACCAATTAAAAGTAAGGTGTGCTTTCTTCTTTGGTATAGTAGAACACTAACAGCAAGAATTCCGGACAATGGAATGGCAAAAACCGCCGAACGGGACTTAGTCCTATAAATAAAATAGGCAGATATACTTAACAGGATTAATGTTGCAGCAATTTTTATAGCTTTATTAATTGTAAGATGAGGCGAACTAAAAAAGTAAATGACTAACCAAAAAAGGAGCATAATATACCCTGCCGCTTCCACAGGGTTGCCTATAGTGCTATAAATGCGACTATCTTTTTGTAATAAGCCAAAAGTAATAATGCAAAAGCCTACAACGAGCATTCCCACGAGCAATTGTAGCCTTAGTTTTGCACTATTAAGTAGCTGTGAAAGTAGTATGGTTAAAATAGATAAAACACTAAAAGTAACCACACCCGTTCCTCGTTCAGGATAAGAAAAGAAACTTTGGACAGGATTTAAACCAAGAAAACTGACAAGTATTAAAGCGACAAAAAGTAAGGAAAATTCGATTGAGGGTTTTCTGCTTGATTTTGAATAAAACACATGAATTATAACAAGCAAAAACACGAAAACACCCAACAGCATAATTTTAGGAGCGTTAAAGCCGGCGTGTAGACTTGAAAAATACAATAGGGGAATGCTGATACAAGCCCCTATTATAGTTTTTTGAAATATTTGCATGATGTTTTATTTGCTCAAAAATCAATCTTTAATACCTAATCATCATTACACCTGTAGCGGTTCTATATACATGTCCTACTTGTAACCCTCCTGCAATTGCCGCTGCATTATCAGCGTAAATAGGGACAGTGCTAATTTTTAACAACCCGCCTGCATTGATTTCCATGCGTTGTTGATTTCCTGTTTTAAAAACTAGATTACTTATTATGCCACTACTAGTGTTTGAAATAGAAGCATAACCAGCATCTGCATCTAAGCCAAAAGACATTTGTGCATTCGCAGGGATACCTATTCCTCCTCCCACTTGAAGTGTGCTAGGGTCTGTGGGGACATCGGTGTAAAGTCTATTAATCCCCACCTTATTTGCTGCGAAGTCTCCTCCTACAAGAGGTGTGGTTGTTTTGCTATTATCAATAATCAGTTTATCGCTTAAAGAGGTATTCCACCTACCTGCTTCGTGGCCAATTGCAACATTTCGTAAAAGGGAGCTACTGGGATTTGTGTCAACGTAGAGTGATGCGTAGCCCAGAACAACATTACTGTCTGCCTTTGTAACATTTGTAGACGTATTAGAAGCAAGAGCATAGGACCCTACAATTGAATTTCTTGATGCGGAAGTTGTATTTCTAAGAATGAATCCTCCAATAGACGCATTGTGTACACCACTGTTTAGATTTCGAAGAGAGTGGTAACCAAATGCAGCATTGTATTCTCCCGAAAGAGATAAACCTGATTGATAACCAACTAAAGTATTAAAATTGGATGGGGAATATTGACCAGACCCTATTCCAATAAACGTATTTTGGCCTCCACTAGCGTTTTTTCCAGCTTGATAGCCAACAGCAATGTTATTAAATGTACTTTTTTGTAAGGCTTCAAATCCCACTGCTGTGTTGTTTGAACTTACACTTGTTCCAGTTCCACCTGCATAAGCTCCAATGTAAACATCCTGAATAGCATAACCTTGCAATCTGCCAGCCATATGACCTATGGCCACAGAGCTATTAGATCCATTTGTCGTCTGGCTAAAAGTTTCATTTCCTATTGCAACAATTCTGGCTTTAGGGTTGTAGATTCCAACATCTGCCGTACCCAAACTCATTTCTCCCAAAGCGATATTGTTAGAGCCGTTAATAGTTTTCATAGAGTTTACTCCTATTCCAATATTGGAAAACCCGGTTAAAGTAGCCGAGCCTGAATTTTCTCCTATACTTATATTTTTATAACCAGTAGTTGCACTTTGTAATGAATTCATTCCAATTGCAATGTTTTGGTTTGCATTGTTGGAGGTTTTTAAGGCGTTGTTACCAATGGCAATATTGGTTGTTCCGGTGTTGTTTGAAGAGAGAGCATCTACACCAATAGCCAAATTGTTGCCCCCATCATTGTTAAGTTTAAGAGCATTTAAGCCAACAGCAATGTTTTTGGAAGCAGAAGCATTGGTGAAAAGTGCATTTTCTCCAACAGCCAAATTTCCTTGGCTCAGCCCAGCTGCCGAAGGTGCATTTGGAAGGGCATCTTTTCCAATTGAAAGGTTTTGATTGGTTCCAGATAGTTCGCTGGGATGATTCGATGTTATGGCTCCAGGAGTAATAAGAATGGTAGAGGTATTGTTATGTATCGTATGGTTTTGAGCAAAACCTATGCTTATACACATGGTACAAAATGTCAAAAGAAGAATTTTTTTCATGATTATTAAATTTGAGTTATTAATTAATTTTTGTCGTTTCAAACCGTTGATTGGAACCACCAAAATGTATAGAGAACATGTTTTATTTAAGTGGGCTAGTGTGTTTTCTAGTCCAATAATTGTGTCAAATATCACTAGAATAAGCATTCACCGCTATCCCTAATATTAGGGAGAAGGCTATAAAAAACTTATAGGAATTGATTGAAAAATGATGTCAAATGGGGAGTTCTGTTATCGTTTGAAAACGATAATTTTTTGAAGATAATCGTGAAGTTACAAGTTTGATGGAATTCAATCTTTATGAATGGGGAGTGCTTAGTGTTGACTGTAATTGCTTAATTCCTTATTAATTAGTTGCTTTTTACTAATAAGATATAGTAAAATGGGCCCATCTCCATATGAATGAAAGTAGGGGTTAATAATTAACAATGAAGAAGGGAAGGACTAAGCTTTTAATGAACTTCTGTAAATCTTGATTTAGGTCGTTAAATCTCAAGCCCAGCTTTTCGTAAAAGTTGTGAGGCGTTGAAGCTTTGGCATACACCAGCTTTGATTTTGTAATCAAACTCTAAGTCGTCGTCTACATTTTTGAATTCAAAAAAGTAGTTTTTGATAACTTCCGGGTATTCATCGGATACCTCTGTTGCACGTAAGTCGTGAGTGGCCACGATGGAGTAAGTTTTAGACTTGGCGATTTTACGAAGCAAGGCAATTGCACCTTTTAGCTTGTCTTCTGAGTTTGTTCCTCTGAGCATTTCGTCTATCAAAAACAGATAATTTCCTCCGTTTTCAATTGCTTCAACGATCATTTTTACACGATTGATCTCGGCTTTGAAAGTAGAGACATTCAAATTAAGATCATCTTTAATTCGCATGTAGGTGATCATCTCAATTCCTTGGCTGATGCTCATACTTTGGGCACATACTGGTGCTCCCATGTATGCTAGTAACACATTGGTGCCAACCGATCGTAGGAAAGTACTCTTGCCCGACATATTGGAACCGGTTACCAAGCTCAGCCTATTACTAGCCGTGAAGTCAAAATCGTTGCGAACATTACCTTCTAGTAGTAATGGGTGGCCGAGTTGAGTTCCTTTAAGTTCAAAAGGGGATTTGTTCGTCAGCGTTGGGAATGTCCAGTCTTGGTGATTACTAGCACACATGGCAAAACTCGCCAACACTTCAAACTCGCCAATCACTGTTAAAATATCTTTAAAAAAACCACTGTTTGCTTCATTCCATTGTTTGAGCTTTACCAATTGGATTACATCGAATGGAGAATACAAATACAAGAAAATGGTGGCAAATTGGTTTCTTCTGGATTCTAGTTTCTTAACTAAGAAGCCAAATTCTTTGATTGGGTTTTTGCCTTTTTCTTTTGTTGGGATTAAAGCTTGCAGCTCACTGTTCTTTTTGCTGCTCCAGTTTTCAGAAACAATTAATTCTACAGATTCTTCGATCGGCTGGAGTGTGCGATATATACCTTCAATACGAGTGAAGTAAGCCTCACTAAGGTCTTTGTACATACCTACAATTCTAAAATTGAGCAAAAGAAGCACAACACCCATGCCTATCGCCCAATTTAAGTTTAAAAAATAGCCGATGGCAATAATTGATATCCAGATAAATGGAATCAGTTTGCTATAGAGCAAAATCAGTTTTTCATTTTTTATTTTATCATCAAAGCTGAAATCAAATACAGCTTGAGTTTTAGATTTGTCAAATTCAATTAGAGGAAAGAGCGTGCTAAGGAAATCCTCGTGCCACGCCTTTTTGCCAGCAATTTCTTTGCTGGCTTCTTGTATTTCGCTGGCTTCGGTTTCTCTCTGGAGAAGAAAGGATTCTTTTAGGGCATTTATTCCCAATGAAGTTGCCGCTCTATTGAGTAGGCTAAAAAGAGAAAAAGATCCAAATACATCTAAGTCTTCTGTGTAAGGGTGGGAATTTTGAATATACCCTTCGCCATCATAATAGGCACTTTTTGAGCCTCCCAAAATACCAAGCTCATTCTTGTAAAAGGCTCTGTGAAAACCTAATTGGGCTGTATTGTTCCTTATGATTTCGTGTTTTTGAACCAAAAAATAGAAACCAACAAAAATGAGTAGACTGGAAATAAGCCATAATGGGTGAAAAGCAACGGCTAGGTAGAAACTTCCGATGAAGAGTAAGATGCCTAAGAGCCTGTAATTGCTAAAAGTGGACTCTTTTTTTAGGGAATCTTTGATAGATTCCTCTATTTCTTGGATTTTTTGTTCGTAATACTTTTTGATAGCCGTGTCATATTTGAATTCAAAAGTAAATAGAAAAGAGCGAACTTCATTAGATTTGTACGATGCCTAGTTTTTTAGATCAAAAAATAGACTATTTAAGAGGAGTGGGGAGCACCCGAGCGGAACTACTAAATACCGAGCTTGCTATTTTTACTTATGGCGACTTGCTAGGGCACTATCCGTTCCGCTATGAGGATAGGTCTGTTTTTCATAAGATATCTGCAGTACGAAGTGATGAAACGGCTTTTCAAATCAAGGGTAAAATTATTTCTACAGGGACTATTGGTGATAAGCGTAAGCAAAGGTTTGTCGCTGAGTTCGCTGACGAAACCGGAATCGTGGAGCTTGTTTGGTTTCAGGGTGTGAAGTGGATGCAAAAGAAGGTTGTTGTAGATGGGCATTATGTCATTTATGGTAAACCAACGAGGTACGGGAGTTCGTTTAATTTCATGCACCCTGAGATTGAGTTGCTTACTCCCAAAAATGAAAAGGAAGGATATTTTCAGCCTATTTACCCACTGACAGAAAAACTTAGGAAGAAGTTTGTGGATAGTAAGGCATTGGGAGCTTTAGTTCAAAATGTATTTGAGCTAAATGGATTCTATGTGGAAGAAACTTTGCCACAACGGTATTTGGAGAAATATAAATTGCTCGAAAAAAATCTTGCGATAAAAAACATACACCTTCCAATTAATGAAAAGTACTTACAGCATGCCATTCGCAGGCTGAAATTTGAGGAACTGTTTTATAATCAATTAAGACTAATCAAGCAGAAGCTTCTTCGTAAGCATGAGTTTGAAGGGCAACTATTTACCAAAACAGAGTTACTTACCACTTTCTACAACGAGCATTTACCTTTTGATCTGACCAATGCTCAAAAACGAGTGATCAAGGAGGTTTTCTTTGACTTTAAATCTGGGAAGCAAATGAATCGCTTGCTACAAGGCGATGTGGGTTCGGGAAAGACAATCGTAGGGTTTATATGTATGTTAATGGCAATTGACAGTGGGGCACAAACATGCCTAATGGCTCCCACGGAGATTTTGGCAAACCAGCATTTCAAGAATCTTAAGAAGTTTGCCGACCTCATGGGCATAACTATTGAGTTACTTACGGGTTCGGTGAAGAAAAAAGATAGGAGACCTATTTTTGAAGACCTTGCAAGCGGTGATCTTAAGATAATAGTAGGTACGCATGCTTTGTTAGAAGACAATGTTGCTTTTAAAAACCTTGGGTTTTGTGTTATTGACGAACAACACCGATTTGGAGTTGCTCAGCGAGCGAAGCTTTGGAACAAAAATAAAGCAGTACATCCGCATATTTTGGTAATGACCGCCACACCTATTCCTAGGACATTGGCAATGACACTATATGGCGACTTGGATATTTCGGTAATAGATGAACTTCCTGCTGGTCGCAAGCCTATAAACACTGTTCATAGATATGATTCCCGTAGATTGGAGGTTTTTCAATTTATGCGAGATGAGATAGAGAAAGGCCGACAAGTTTATGTTGTTTATCCGCTTATTGAAGAGTCGGAGACAATGGATTACAAAAACTTAATGGATGGCTACGAAAGTGTTACAAGAGCATTTCCGCAATACCCCATTAGTATTGTACATGGTAAATTGAAACCTGCTGACAAAGAGTGGGAAATGCAACGTTTTGTAAAAGGGGAAACCAAAATAATGGTTGCAACCACCGTTATAGAAGTGGGTGTAGATGTGCCTAACGCCTCAGTTATGGTGATAGAAAACGCTGAGCGATTTGGACTTGCTCAGTTGCATCAGTTGCGTGGTAGGGTAGGTAGAGGTGCAGAGCAATCTGCTTGTGTGCTTATGTCAAGCGTGAAACTAAGTAGCGACTCCAAAAAACGTATAGAAACTATGGTTCGCACCAATAATGGTTTTGAAATTTCTGAGGTAGACTTAGAATTACGTGGGCCGGGTGATCTCAGTGGAACGCAACAAAGTGGATTGGTCGACCTCAAAATTGCCAACCTTGCAACAGACTCGGAGATATTAAAATATGCAAGAATAACTGCTCAAGAAGTTCTGGAAGAGGACCCCAATCTCGAAAAGCAAGAAAATTTACCGATCAAAAACTTTGTGTCCCAAAACAGACAGGAGAAACTAAGTTGGGCTAGAATCAGCTAATTATTATAGTTACTTTTGTTCCTTAATTTTTAAATAGTAAAAATGAAGACCCTACTACGGTTGTTGTTTTATGTTGTCATTATTGAAGTTTTTCTTCGATTTGGACTTAAGGTTGCCAAGGATTATTCTTTTTGGAAGCCAAGGTTTACCACTTTTGAGAAGGACTTGGAAGCAATAAATAATCTAAATCCAGATAGTTTTAATGTACTTGTTCTTGGTGGTTCTGCTGTAAGCAATGCTTTGCCAGCAAAAATAGGGGAGCAGTTGCAGGATTCACTTTCAAAAACGTATGAAAAAGTCACCGTAGTTGATATAGGAATGCCGGCAAGAACCTCAAAGGATAACCTCGTATGTTTGCAGCTAGCTAAGCCCGAAAAGTTAGCCCTAGTTAATGAAGTGTATTATTATGAGTCGTTAAATGACTCTCGTTATAATTGTATTCCTGCCGAGTCGTTTAAGGAGGATTATTCGCATGCACATTGGTATCAGGAGCTGGCACTAATGCAAAAGCATCCCGAAATGAATATTACCATCATCCCGTTTGTTGCAGACCTATTTATGCAAAGACTGAAAGAAAGGACTGGGTCAGTTGAAATGCTAAATGACGAGTTAGATGTAAAGCCAGAGTTTATGGATTTTGGAGCTAATATTCTTACATCTAAAACTTTCGAGAAAAATGTAAGTGAGATTCTTGCCCTATTTGACCTAAATAAAACTAAGGTGTATTTGCTAGGGTATCATGTTTTTGTGCCTGAGCCAATGATGAAAAAAGAAAATCTTGGTTTTTGGAATGAAGAAAAATATTTCAATGCACAAGGCCCTAGAACAACTTCAGGAGCTTGGGGGTATCCTTGGAATGCCGTAAAAGCATTAGAGGTTCACAATGGAATCTTGCAAAATTTAGCAACAGAGGAAAAGAAATTAACATTTCACGATATGAAGGGTGCTCTAAGTGCCGTTGAAAAAGAAACCTTTTTTGATATGTGTCATTTTACGCAGGAGGGAGGAAGTGCATTCGTAAGCGACCTCATGAAATTAAGAAAGGGTTTAGCTGAATAATATCAAAAGCTTAATAGCATTGGAATTCAGTCAATAAAACAATTTGCATATCTTTGCTTTCTTTTATTTAGATCACAGAAAAGTACAAACTTGAAAATTTTAGGAATATCTGCCTTTTACCACGATTCTGCCGCTGCAATAATCGAAAATGGCGAAATCATAGCTGCGGCACAGGAAGAAAGATTTACTCGAAAGAAACAGGATTCTTCGTTTCCTACAAATGCTGTAAAGTTTTGTCTCGAATACAGCGGTTTGAAGCTAGCTGATTTGGACGCAATCGTATTTTATGACAAGCCACTTCTGAAAATGGAGCGATTGCTAGAGACCTATTATGCTTTTTCTCCAAGGGGTTTAAGGTCTTTTTTAACAGCTATCCCGGTTTGGCTCAAAGAGAAAATGTTTCTTAAGCGTATGCTTTATGAGGAGCTTTTCGCAATTGAAGATTTTGATAAAAAGAAAGTAAAACTTCTGTTTCCTGAGCACCATTTGTCTCATGCTGCAAGTGCATTTTATCCTTCACCTTTCGACGATGCGGCTATTCTTACCGTAGATGGCGTAGGAGAATGGGCAACTGCTTCTATTGGTCATGGAAAAGGAAAAGAAATTACGATACTTAAAGAACTTCAGTTTCCTCATTCTCTTGGGTTACTATATTCTGCTTTTACCTACTTTTTGGGCTTCAAAGTAAACTCTGGTGAGTATAAGCTAATGGGGTTGGCACCCTATGGAGCACATGGTTCTGAGCAGGTGGAGCGTTTCAAGAAAATTATTAGAGACGTTCTAGTAGAGATTAAAGATGATGGGAGTATCTGGCTTAACCAGGATTACTTTAATTATGCCACTGGCCTGAGAATGGTTTACGATGATAAGTGGAATGACTTATTTGGCTTTCCTGTCCGTAGTTCTGAATCGGAGCTAGAGCAGCATCACTGTGATTTAGGATTAGCTATTCAAGAGATCACGGAAGAAGTTGTGATTTTGATGGCAAAAGAAGCCAAAAAGCTTACTAATTCTGACTATTTGGTACTTGCTGGAGGTGTTGCATTGAATTGTGTAGCCAATGGGAAACTACAAAATAGTGGAGTTTTCAAAGAGATATATATTCAGCCGGCAGCTGGTGATGCTGGTGGAGCATTAGGTGCGGCTTTGGCTGCTCACTACATTGTTTTTGACCAAGAAAGAAAGGTTGATAGTCTTAAAATGGATGCAATGTTGGGTTCTTATTTAGGGCCTGAGTATTCCGACTTGGAAGTCAAATTAATGTCGAAGAAGTTTAAGGCTGTTTATTCCGAATTTGAAAAATTTGAAGATTTAGCAGCTCATACCGCTGGATTATTGGCAGATGCCAATGTGGTAGGTTGGTTTCAGGGAAGGATGGAGTTTGGTCCGCGTGCTTTGGGAGCAAGGAGTATCTTGGGTGACCCAAGAAACCCAGATATGCAGAAAACGTTAAACCTGAAAATAAAGTACCGTGAAGGTTTTAGACCTTTTGCCCCATCTGTATTGGCAGAAGACGTGGAAGAGTACTTTGAGTGTGATACTCCATCTCCGTATATGCTATTAGTTCATGGTGTTCAAGAGAAAAGAAGGAATGCAGTACCAGATGATTACGAATCTTTGTCTATCAAGGATAAGTTATATTTCTTAAGGTCGGATTTGCCTTCTATTACACACATTGATTATTCTGCTAGAATTCAAACAGTTCATGCCGAAACGAATCCTAGGTATTATGAATTGATAAGCCAGTTCAAGAAAAAGACAGGTGTGGGCGTTGTAATCAACACAAGCTTCAATGTTCGTGGTGAGCCTATCGTTTGTACACCAGAGGATGCATACCGTTGTTTGATGCGTACGGAAATGGACTTTCTTGTAATAGGGAATTTCTTGTTTTCGAAAAAAGATCAACCCAATTGGGAGGAAAAAGATAATTGGCAGGAAGAATTTGTTTTAGACTAAATAGAAATTAAATATACTAAAGGATGGATTTTTTATCAGACTTGTGGAATTTTATAAAAGAGCGTAAAAAGTGGTGGTTGACACCCGTTATTCTTATTTTGTTACTAATAGGTGTGTTGATCGTTGTTGGCGGTGGATCAGCTATTGCTCCATTTATTTACACTTTATTTTAAGTATGAAAAAAGAAAACTATTCACAGACCATCCTCTCTATTGTCGTTGGTTTCATAGTACTTTATTGGATCTTTGATAAAGAGTGGTTGTTTTATATTGCGTCGGTCGTCGGGGTTTTAGGACTTTTATCTACAACCTTTGCAAAATATATTGAAATAGGTTGGCTTAAGATAGCGGAGGTAATGGGCAGAATAAATGCAACCATTTTGCTGTCTCTCATTTTCTTTATTTTTCTAACGCCTATTGCTCTTTTGATGAAAATTATCAAAGGTGGCGACCAACTGAAACTTAAAAAGCAAAGTGATAGTGTTTTCGTAGATCGAAACCACACCTACACCGCCAAGGATATGACCAATATCTGGTAAGGGCATTAGTCTAAATAGCCGAACTTCTTAATTTCGTCGTAGAGTATATCACTTACGACCTCATTTCCTTTTGATGACCAATGCCCATCGCATGGGAGCGAAAGCTCTGCTTTGTTTGGGTAGTCTTTTAAGGACTCGAGTAAGTCGATATGATGGATATTGTTTTGAGAACAAAATTGATCGAGTTTTTCTCCTAGGAGATTATTCCCGTTTTGTTCGTAACTGATATAATCAAGTGGGTGGGCAATGGTAAGTAATATGAGTTTTTTACCCTTCGCTTTTGCTTGAATTCGGTTCATTAAGTACTTAAATCTATCAAACTGGCTTTCGTCAACTTCCTGAAAGACTTTACTTTCAAGTGTCTGAAAATTTTGAGAGTTCTTCAGGGCATTGGTTCTTACTATATGTCTGAGTAATGCTCGGCTAAAGAAATATGACTTATGTATTGAGTTAAGTTTTGTTTTAATGTCGGTTTTGAAAGTTATTGTTTCGCGTAATTGAGAAAGTAGAGATTGGTTTAATTGGATGTTTTTATAATACCACTCTGAATCTTCCAGTTTGTCAACATGATATTCTAGTTGGTAGGATCCAGAGCTGTCTTTTAAGTAATATGGCCTATACCTTTTATTGTATTGATCTAAGTTCTTAGCAATGTTCCAATCATCATCATCAAAGTCATTCTTCGGAAAGAAGCTTATTATTAGGTAGTCATGATCATATTTTGACGCCAAGGTGTCGTACAATAAGCTCATTTGAGTTAATCCAAAAATACCAGAGGTACCGAAGCTCATAAATTCATTCCCTGTTCTCGTTTCAAGCCTATTTTGAAACCTTTCATTTTCTTGTACTCCGTACCCTTCGAAAAAAGAATCACCAATTAGTAAAAACCTTTTTTTAGTGCTATTTAGGCCTCTATCTATGTCTCGAGCCCCTACATTATTAAAGTTCATGTTTACTCTCCAGCACGGTCCAAAAGACTTTGTTTGAGTATTGCTAGGGTGCCATACTCCAAAGGTGGGATTCATGTCCGCCACTGTGAATGGATATGTTTTTACATACGCGTATGGATAGGGTGCTTTTTCAAAAAAGTGAATAAGAACGAATGAGACTAGTTCAAGCAAAACGCCAAAAATTATGACATTGGCTACGATAACCTTTAAGCTTTTCAACATTTTCAAATATCAATTATCTGGAAAGTATTTGAGCTAATATAATAAGACCAAAAGGCCTACGAGGAATACAATCTCTTTATAATAAGCACCTTTCCTTTTTGAGCTAGTTTTTAGCGGATTTAGGGTGCTAATATCAAAAAAATAATGATGATATTTTTGCTTACTGAGTACAATTTTCTGAAATATACAGGTGTATGGAGCCAAGGTCTTGCAGGAGAGAAAAATGCCTAAAAAATTAAGGAAAATTCAAATGCCTCAATTCGGTTTTGCGACATAAAAAAAGGCTACCTCAAAAGAGGCAGCCAAATTTCTATTTATGGGTTACACGTTTAGTCGGAATCCTTAAGAACCGCACATTTCACAACCCTCTGGGTCGTCGAGTGAACATTGCATTGCTGCAAACTTCTGCTCTTCTTCCGAAACGGTAAATGATTGGGCAGCCTTAGCTTTTGCTTCATTTTCAGTAGCATAGCCTTTGTAATCCAACTCTTTCTCTTGCACGTTTTCTGTTGCTGGTTCAGTTTCACGTATTGCTTGACGATCCACTGTAAACTTAACGGCGTCGGCAGCTGCTTTAGTACGTAGGTAGTACATTCCTGTTTTCAATCCTGCTTTCCAGGCGTAGAAATGCATAGAAGTTAACTTACCAAAATTAGGGTCAGTCATGAAAATATTTAGTGACTGGCTCTGGCAAATGTATGCTCCTCTGTCCGCCGACATGTCGATCAATGCCTTTTGCTTGATCTCCCATGAAGTTTTGTAAAGGTCTTTGAGGTTCTGTGGAATCTCTGGTATTAATTGAACTGATCCATTAGCAGCGATCAGCTTGTTTTTCATTGTATCATTCCAAAGATTGATTTTTACCAAATCTCTCAATAGGTGCTTGTTCACAACTACAAATTCACCCGATAATACACGACGTGAATAAATATTAGATGTATAAGGCTCAAAACACTCATTGTTTCCAAGAATCTGACTTGTAGAAGCTGTTGGCATAGGAGCAAGTAAAAGCGAGTTTCTAACCCCGTTTTTCATTACTTTCTCTCTCATTGCATCCCAGTCGTATCTTCCAGAATCTGGAGTTACTCCCCACATATCAAATTGGAATTGACCTTGTGAGATAGGAGAACCTTCGTAAGTCTCGTATGTACCTTCCTCAATCGCAAGTTCCATTGAGGTTTCCATGGCACCATAGTAGATGGTTTCGAAAATCTCTTTGTTCAATTGCTTTGCTTCGTCCGACTCAAAAGGCATACGCAATAGTATAAACGTATCTGCAAGGCCTTGGATACCAATTCCAATAGGTCTGTGACGTTTATTGCTGTATTCTGCTTCTTTTACAGGATAGTAGTTTACATCTATGATCTTGTTCAGGTTACGAGTAACAATTTTAGTTACTTCGTACAGTCTTTTGTGATCAAAACCTGTTACTCTTCCGCTTTCGTCCTCAATCATGTATTTAGGAAGAGCGATAGATGCCAAGTTACAAACCGCTACTTCGTCAGGAGATGTATACTCCATGATTTCTGTGCAAAGGTTAGAGGACTTTATGGTTCCTAAGTTCTTTTGGTTTGACTTCTTGTTGGCTGCGTCTTTGTAAAGTATATATGGGTTTCCAGTCTCTACTTGTGATTCTAGAATTTGGAACCAAAGATCGTGTGCTTTGATAGTCTTTATTGCTTTTCCTTCAGACTCGTACTTTTCGTAAAGTTTTTCGAACTCATCGCCATAGGCATCTGCAAGACCTGGGCATTGGTTTGGACAGAAAAGAGACCACTCACCGTCGGCTTCTACTCTTTTCATGAACAAATCAGATATCCAAAGAGCAAAGAACAAGTCACGAGCTCTCATTTCTTCTTTACCGTGGTTTTTACGAAGGTCAAGGAATGCAAAAATATCTGCATGCCATGGCTCTAGGTAAATAGCAAAAGAACCTTTTCTCTTTCCTCCACCTTGGTCTACATATCTTGCTGTGTCGTTAAATACACGTAGCATAGGGATAATTCCATTAGAAGTGCCATTAGTACCCTTGATGTATGATCCTGTTGCTCTTACATTATGAATTGATAGCCCAATCCCACCTGCAGACTGTGAGATTTTAGCACACTGCTTAAGTGTGTCATAAATTCCATCAATACTGTCATCTTTCATTGTTAATAAGAAACAAGAAGAAAGTTGAGGCTTTGGTGTACCAGCGTTGAAAAGGGTTGGAGTAGCATGAGTAAACCATCTTTCAGAAAGTAGGTCATATGTTTCTATAACCTTATCTATTGCTTCGCCATGTATTCCTACAGCTACTCTCATCAGCATGTGCTGTGGTCGCTCAACGATCTTACCGTTAAGTTTTAGCAAATAGGATTTTTCTAATGTTTTATACCCAAAATAATCATATCCGTAATCTCTATCGTAAATGATAGTAGAATCCAAAAGTGCCGCATTCTTTTGAATTACTTTCCAAGTTTCTTTGCCAATCAATGAAGCATTTTCTCCTGTCTTAGGATCGATGTATTGATAAAGCATTTTCATTGTACCTGAAAAAGACTTCAATGAATTTTTGTGAAGATTCGAAATAGCAATTCTCGCTGCTAGTGTTGCATAATCAGGATGCTTGGTAGTCATTGATGCTGCAGTTTCGGCAGCAAGATTATCAAGTTCGTATGTGGTAACACCATCATAGATTCCTGAAACAACTTTCATCGCAACTTCGACGGGTTGTACAAAAGCAGGGTCAAGTCCGTAGCACAAACGCTCTATTCTTGATGTGATTTTGTCGAACTTGACCGACTCGCGGCGTCCGTCTCTTTTTAATACGTACATGGGCGGATATTGAAATTATGGGTTATTGAATTAGTATAGTTTCTTGTGTGGTTAAAATTCCCTTTGCCGAGCTAAGCTTGGTGTAATGGAGGTATCAAAAGTAAGCAAGATTTTCGCTCTAAAAAAACGGTGTTTTGTTTGGTAATTAGAGGAGCGAAAAATCTCACTATCATTAGTTGTAATTATTGACTTAGTATCAACGATTTAACAATTCGGTAACATTGGAATAATACTAGCTACAAAAGTTATCCACATTTTAAGGTGCCAAAAACGACTTTATACACACATGTATATAAGAACAGTGGAGAACCTCGAAGTATGCAATTGAGCCTATAAAACCCTTATGTTGAGACAATTTAGTTCACAACTTTCAATAATAAAAGAAAATTCTGAAAATATTTGAAATTGGGAATGTGGATAAGTGGATTAATCTACGCATTCCATCAAAAGCAAATTCCCGCTCACAAACTCTATACGGACGATACCGTCTTGAAGCACCGAATTGCTGTTTCCCATTCGCCCTAAAAGCTGGAGAGATTCGTCCTGAAGTTGATACTTTAAATTAGTAGTTTTTATGCCCTCAGCATGCGGAAGTGGGATAAGAGACAAATTTGAGTGAGCGGTATGCCATTTTTCGAAGTAGGAAGGCATTGGTAGTAGGGGTGTTATCTTTGAGTGGTTGTCTATCATGACAATTTTTATACGCTCTTTGTACTTGACAATGTTGGTGATGTTTGCAAAAGTGTGATCCATCCTTTTACCAGTTGCCCATACTATATTTACTGCAGGGTACCCCAACTGAATGAGGTGCTCTATGCCTTTCTCTAGGTCGGTTTTATCTTGGTCAGGTGTGTGGATAATTTTAATAGGGTACTGGCTTTCCCTTAGCAACTCCAGGTCCATTGGGTTGCTGTCGAAGTCACCAAGCAGAATGTCAACCTTGATGCCTTTGTCCAAAACTCGCTCAATAGCTCCATCTAAAACAAGTACAGTGGGTGACCACTCAAGCAATTCTTCTAGTAGCTCGGTACTGCATGCTTCGCCGTTAGCAATGAGTAATGCGGGCTCTTGTTTTTCTCGTACAATGTGATGTGATGACATGATAAAAAGAAAGCTCAAAAATAGGATTATTTTGAGCTTTCGAATAATGTTTAGTGTTCTGTTACCTTAAGTCAATTACCTCAACACCGGGATATTTGGCTGTGTTGAAGTTAAAAGTAGCATCATTTGCAGCTACATTTGGCTTGAATGCACTCAATTCAAACACTGTAATTTTGCCACCTGTGTCTGTTATTTTCCAGTTAGCTATGCTTTTGTCTGATTTGTTGACTCCAATTTGAATCTTACTCACATTGTCACCTTTCTTTTGTGGTTTGAGTTCTATGATTTCCAAAACCTTCCCACCTACTGTTTCTTCTTTGATAAACTTGTAGTCGTAGCCTTTTTTGTAAATCGTATAAATATTTGATGGCGAGAAAGGTGAATCCTCACTTGAGTCATATTCAGTGATATTAACCTCATTGGTTTCTTTCACGTAGGTATACAATTCCTTTCCATTGTTGTATATTTCTTGACCAGCCATGTTTAGCTTAAACTTGACACCTTTTGTCAAGATACTACCTGTGCTCATGCGGCCTTTCTTTCCTGATGGACTCATGCTACCATATGCGAAGTTTGCTGAGAAACTGCTCATTGCTTTGTATTTTGCACTCATTTTGTCCAAAATAACTCTTGCTTTGGCATCTTGAGCCCAAGAGCTAATCGTAAAAAGCGAAAGAAATACAATACTAAGAACTCGTGTCATTTAAATTGTTTTTAAGGGTTTTGGCGATTGTTTCACCTGATCTAATTGATAAACTCTACTAATTAGACGCAAAATTACCCATAAAGTTTCAAAAAGGGCTGTTAACAATTTACTAATCTTACTTTCTAATGTTTTCTAAGATTTCGTTTAGATGGTCTAGGTCTTGAATAAGAACCTCACGAGCTTTACTTCCTTCAAAAGGACCTACTATGCCCGCACCTTCTAGCTGATCAATGATTCTACCCGCTCTATTGTAGCCAAGTTTCATTTTACGTTGTATAAGTGAAGTACTTCCTTGTTGGAAAGTAACAAGTAGTCTTGCTGCTTCTTCAAATTTCACGTCGAGGTCGCTAGGGTCAAAGTCTAAAGAGTCTGGCTCGTCGTCACCATAAAACTCGGGAAGCATGTATGCGGAGTCGTAACCACGCTGGCTGCCAATAAAGTCGCATACGCCCTCTACCTCTGGTGTATCCACAAATGGACATTGCAAACGAACCATGTCTGACCCTACAGCCAAAAGCATGTCTCCATTTCCTACTAGCTGTTCTGCACCACCAGTATCCAAGATGGTGCGAGAGTCAACTTTAGCAGTCACTTTAAAAGAAAGTCTGGCAGGGAAGTTGGCTTTGATGATACCCGTAATTACATTAACCGATGGACGCTGTGTAGCCACGATCAAATGAATGCCAATGGCACGAGCAAGCTGAGCAAGACGAGCAATAGGTTGTTCTACTTCTTTACCCGCTGTCATCATGAGGTCGGCAAGCTCATCTATTACCAATACGATATAAGGTAAATAGCGATTTCCTTTCTCTGGGCTTAGTTTACGTTTGGTGAACTTCGCATTATACTCACGAATATTTCTTACGCCTGCATCTTTAAGTAAGTCGTAGCGGGCATCCATCTCAATGCAAAGAGAGTTAAGCGTGTATATTACCTTTTTAGTATCCGTTATGATGGCATCTTCGGCATTAGGCAGTGTCGCTAAGAAGTGTCTTTCAATCTTATTGAAAAGTGAAAGCTCTACTTTTTTTGGATCTACCATTACAAATTTTACTTCGGCAGGGTGTTTCTTGTACAAAAGCGATGCAAGGATCACATTGATACCCACCGATTTTCCTTGACCTGTAGCTCCTGCCATGAGCAAGTGAGGCATTTTTGCCAAGTCAGCTACGAAAATCTCATTGGCAATAGTTTTACCCAAAATGATTGGTAATTCATATTTGCTATTTTGGAAACTGTCACTTTCGAGTACCGTTTTCATGGATACCATTTCACGGTTTTTATTTGGTACTTCTATACCGATGGTTCCCTTACCTGGCATAGGGGCAATGATACGAATACCAAGAGCCGCCAAGTTGAGAGCAATATCATCTTCTAGGTTTTTGATTTTAGAAATACGTACACCTGCTTCCGGTACAATCTCATACAGCGTAACTGTAGGTCCAATAGTGGCTTTGATACTCGTGATCCCAATGCTAAAGTTTCGCATTGTTTCTACGATATTGATTTTATTGGCCTCTAGTTCGTCAGCTGTTACTTTGCTCCCGCCACCTCTATGCTCCTGCATGATACTGATTGGCGGATATTGATAACCTGAAAGGTCTAGTTTTGGGTCGTATGGGCCAAACTCCTCCAATAATTGATCGGTCTCGTCTTCATCGGGTAAAAAACTTGTGGCTTCTTCTTCAATCTCCAGCTTTACCTCACTTTCCACAGTTTTGGAAACAGATGCTTCATCTATCTCTAGCGATGGCATTTCTATTTTAGGCTTTGATTCATTAGCAACTGGTTGATCAATAGAAAATTCTACGCCACCTTTAAACGGCTCTTTGGGAAGGCTAGTAGGTTCAGCTTCAACTTGTCGTTCACTTCGTATTTCTTCCTTTATTTTTGCTGTCGAAATATCATCTTGGTTAGATTTTTCTTTGAAGAACCTTGCAAATACATAATCATCTATCTCTGTAAGACCATGGAAAAATACCAACCATATAAACAGAATACCTAAAATGATCAAGAAACTACCCCAGCCAAGTACGTGATCTAAAAGCTCATTCAGCCTAAAACCTATTCCGCCACAGATTTTGCCAGCATTAAGGTCAAATTGATAAACAAAGAACCCAGTAAAAAGCGAAATAAATAGCACGTAAAACAAAGTGCCTTTAGCCCAGCGATTTAGGTCAATCTTAAGGAGGTCAGAATTGGTGACAAGCCTAAAGGCTGTAAAAAACAAAATTGGAATCCAGCCAAGTGCAGCCACACCGAACCACTTGAAAATGAACCAATGCGAAATAAATGCACCAAAAACGCCTAGTGAATTTGCAGCTTTTTTATCGTCATTGCTGACAGCTGAGCGGAAGTTGTTTTGAACCATATCCTGATCTGCCTCGCCTGTAAAAAGGTAAGAGACAAATGAGATGGCTAATAGTGCGGTAATGATTAAGAACAAAAAGCCAATGACCATGCTAACTTGCTCTTTAGAAATGCCTTGGCTTTTCTGTGGAGCAACGGTTTGCCTCGATCGGGTAGTAGACTTTTTCTTTTTTCTGAATGTGTTGGACATTATTTATAGGTGTAAGCAAGTAAGTTTTTACAAAAGTAGTGTTTTATATATTAGGCTGAAAATGGAAGGTGAAATACCGATGAATAAATGTTGATAAATTATAGAGTTCCTAAACTTGATAGACTGCGAGTAATGTAACATAATTTAGCTTTATTAGTAACTTATGTTTTTTTAACATTTTCAGTGATGTATATACATTTGTTTAAATTAATTTTATCTCAAGAAACACTATTTCCATAGAGCTAAAATATAAACTATTGCGAAATATAATATGCTTCATAATATTACTTTATGCTTTTGGGTCTAATGCTCAAGGGAATACAGTTTCAGGCTTTATCAAAGATAAATCGAGCGGTGAAAGCATCATAGGTGCAACAGTGCTTGATTTGAACACTGGGTCAAGTACCATTTCCAATAATTATGGGTTTTACAGTTTAAATACCACACTAACCGTGTCCAAACTTAAGATTTCAAGTGTGGGTTACAAAACTCTTGAAGTTGAAGTAAATCAAGGCGGAAGTCAAAACTTCGAATTAGAAATAATCGAAACTAACCTTAATGAAGTTGTTGTCATTTCGAATGATGAAAAAAGAACATTAGATAAAATTCCGCTGGGGGTTACTGCTATTCCAATCCAAAGATTAAAAGCAATTCCTGTATTATTTGGAGAAGCAGATATTTTGAAAGCCCTAAGTCTTACACCAGGTGTAAGTATTGGCAACGAGGGTACAGCAGGGATTTTGGTAAGAGGAGGTACGCCTGATCAAAATCTTATGTTATTGGATGAGTCCCCAGTTTATAATGTCTCACACCTTTTTGGTTTAGTTTCTGTATTTAACCCTGAGGCTGTAAAAAGTGTGACTTTGTATAAGTCCTCCTTTCCTGCTAGGTATGGAGGTAGGCTGTCATCAGTTATTGATATAGTAACAAGAGAAGGGAATTCCAAAAAGAGAAACCTAGAATTTGGAATTGGCTTGATCAATTCAAGGCTTATTTATGAGGGGCCGCTGCTGAAAAATAAGACTAATTCCCCTACTTTTTTTATTGGGGCTCGGGTATCCAACCTTTCGCTTATTTTATCTCCAAACTTTTTAAGGTATAAGACTAGCGATCATGGAAATTATTTTAATTACAGCATGTTCGACTTGAATATTAAGCTGAATCAAAAGTTCAAAAACAACTCACAGCTTTTTTGGAGTACGTATGTAGGAAATGATTTTTATAATGCAAAAGATAAGAATGGGCCGACTGTAGAAAGTGGATTTAATCTAAACTGGGGCAATGTGACAAGTACACTAAGGTATATTGCTCCACTTAATCAAAAGCTATTTATGAAAAGTGCTCTGGGATACACTAGTTATAAATACGGAATATTTACTGAAGCCCTAGAAAACAAAGAAAGGGTTGACTTTCTAAAGTCAGTTTCTAAAATTGAAGATTATTATGCAAAGGTGGGCTTTGAGTTTTATGCTTCCAATAATTTAGAATTTCAATTAGGCTCGGACCTCATCAGTCACTCTTACAAGCCAATAAATCTAACTACAACCTATGGTTTTGACCAAAGTAACAATGTTCCTTCTATTAATGCTTTAGAGTCGGGAACATACTTCGAGTCAAAAGTTAAGTTTTTGTCATTTGCAGAACTGACGGCTGGTTTGCGATATGCAACTTTTGGGGTAAAAGGGTTGACTTACCCCTCGTGGGAACCTAGGCTTTCCACTGCAATAAATATTTCAAAAACTGGCTCTTTGCGTTTTGGATATTCCAAAATGAAGCAATTCATTCATTTATTGTCAAGTAATAGTGTTGGACTACCTAATGATCTTTGGGTTCCTTCTTCCGATTTTGTGAAACCGCAAGACTCTGAGCAGTTTAGTGTTGGTTTTTCTCAAAAGATAGCCAAAGGGCTTAGCTTTAGTATTGAGGCTTATTCTAAGTCATTTGCCAATCTAATAGATTATAAAGATGGCACAAACTTCTTGGTAGACACGGAAGAATTCTACGAAGACAAACTTGAGCTAGGAGGTATTGGCAAAGCACAAGGGGTAGAGTTCTTTTTAGATAAGAATGAAGGCAAGTTCACTGGCTGGTTAGCTTATAGTCTAGCCACAAACCGCCGCCAATTTGATAATATCAATGATGGAGAGTGGTTTGCGGCAAATTTTGACCGTCAACATAATGTTTCTTTAGTAGGTAATTACAAATTCAATGAACGAATAGATCTATCTGGTAATTGGATTTTTCAATCGGGTAGTCCAGTAAGTGTACCTATTGCATCAATGAAAAATGTTGTTCAAGGATCAGATTATCCCACATTCATTTATGGAGATAGAAATAATTTTAGAACACCAGCTTATCATAGAATGGACTTATGTGTAAATTTTAAAAAGGAGACGTATCGAAATAACCTAAGAACATGGACGATTGGGGTTTACAATGCCTATAATCGTCAAAATCCTTTTTATTTGGATGTTAGGTGGGGTGTTAATAACACATCTACGGACCCCAGAAAAGTTGAAGGATGGAATAATAATCTTGTGAAGCGTTCTGTAATTCCATTTTTGCCTTTTATTAATTACTCTTTAAAATTTAAATGAAATACTGTCTAACCTTATTGTTCATATTTCTCTTGGCGAGTGCTTGTCAGGAGCAAAAGCTAGGAGTGGTTTTGCCTTTTGAGGGGAGTAAGTTTGTTTTGTATTCCGAACTAAGTCCAAATAAAGTAGTAGATGTAGTTGTGGAAAGAACCTATCCGCCTACTGGAAGTTTCGATTTTGATAGTGAATTTCTAGATATTACCAGAGTTGATTTGTATGAAAATAATGTTTTTGTAGACTCTCTTAGTCGAGTTGGTAATACAAATAGCTTTAAAAGCAATACTGGTTTTAAGCCATCGGTAGGAAAGGGATATTATTTTGTTGTTAGCGGAGAAGGTTTTGAAGATGCCCAAAGCGAAACTCAAAGTATACCTGATCCAGTGAGAATAAATAGTATCGTATTTAGCAATGAAAATGTGGTTTCGCCATTAAACCCATCTATACCATCTAGGTTGTTAGAAATAGAGCTAGATGGGAATAGCTTGAAAGAAGGTTACTTAATTGCAGAAATTAGAGGAATGTATAAAGGACATGAGACATCAAGTAATGTAATTGATGTTAGAGATGCTGGAGAGTTAACTAATCCGTGTATGTATAACCTTGCCTCCTATCTTAAGTTTTATGATGTCAAGTGCCTTAATAAAGGCGTAAACAAACTTTCCTATATTGTTGAAATGAATGGAAGCGTTCAAGTTAGTGGCTTTGGTAATCAAAACGTAGATTCGTTTAGAATAAAACTTAGTACAGTAAGTACGTTTTATTACGACTTTTATAAGAAAAATATACAGCCAGATGGCATTTTTAAAGCTTTTGAGCCAACACAAAAAACACTTACGAATGTAAAAAATGGATATGGGGCTGTTTTAGGTAAAAATGAACAGGTTCAATTTATAAGGGTGCAATAGTTGCAGAATTTATCGTAAAACTACTTTTTTGAAGTAAAGGTTCTCATTCAATTCTTGATTTTGTTTCGCCAAAACTCAACAAAATGGATACTTTTGGCGAAACAAAAATACTTATTGTGGTAGTATAGCCTCTCTCACCCTTACCAAATCGTGCAACAATTTTTCCAAATTATCAAGGTGTAGCATATTTGCTCCATCACTCTTGGCATTGGCAGGGTCTGGGTGGGTTTCGATAAATAATCCATCTGCACCTACGGCGATGGCCGCTTTGGCAATGGTACTGATCATGGCTGGGTTACCGCCCGTGACGCCACTACCTTGATTTGGTCGCTGAAGAGAGTGTGTGCAATCCATGATTACGGGAGCACCAAAAGCTTTCATGTCTACAAGGTTTCGGTAATCCACAACCAAGTCCGAGTAGCCAAAGCTATTTCCTCGCTCTGTTAGCATCACGGGTGCATTTGGGTTTTCAGTTTGTACTTTTTCAACTGCGAAACCCATGCTTTGTCCACTTAAGAATTGCCCTTTCTTTATATTAACCGCTTTGCCAGTACGTGCTGCGGCTGCGATGAGTTCAGTTTGTCGACAAAGAAATGCTGGTATTTGTAACATATCTACGTAAGCGGCGGCCATTTCGGCCTCGTGCGTCTCATGAATGTCTGTAACCGTAGGTATTCCAAAGGTTTTGCTTACTTCTTCCAGTATTTTAAGGGCTTTTTCGTCACCTATTCCTGTAAAGCTATCAGCCTTGGTTCTGTTTGCTTTGCGGTAACTACCTTTAAAAATATAAGGTATTTCGAGCTTGTCGGTAATTTTGACAATCTTTTCTGCAATTGACATTGCCAAGTCGCGACTTTCTATCGCACAAGGGCCAGCAAGCAAGAAAAACTGGTCAGAATTGTATTTTTTTAATTTTGGGATCGGATTCATACTACAAAAGACACTATTTGGTATCATTATACCAATAAAGACAATGTATTAATTAAAAATACTCGGGCTATTTTGTTGGTTTGGGTTAAAAGCTTTTTCTTTGCATTGTTTTTCACCAAACTACATTATTGTAATGTCAGAAATCGCATCGAAAGTAACGAAAATTATTGTAGAAAAGCTTGGCGTAGATGAGTCAGAGGTAACTACTGAGGCTTCATTTACTAATGACCTAGGAGCAGATTCTTTGGACACTGTTGAGCTTATCATGGAATTTGAAAAGGAATTTAACGTTTCTATCCCTGATGATCAAGCAGAGAATATCCAGACTGTAGGACAGGCAATTAGCTACTTACAAGAGAATACTAAGTAATTATCTTGACTATTTAGAAAGTTCAATGTTCGTCCTTATCTTAGGATGAATATTGAACTTTTTCATTTTTAAGCGATTTTTATGGAATTGAAAAGAGTTGTTGTTACAGGAATAGGAGCACTTACCCCAATAGGAAACACTGTTGAAAAGTACTGGGAAGGCTTAAAGAATGGAGTTAGTGGAGCAAATCCAATAACTCATTTTGATGCGAGCAAATTCAAAACGCAATTTGCCTGTGAACTCAAAAATTTTGAAGTGACAGATTTTATCCCAAGGCAGGACGCCCGAAAGATGGATCTTTTTACTCAATATGCAGTTGTGGTAGCCGATCAGGCTGTCAAGGATTCTGCTATGGATCTTGAGAAAGTGGACAAAGATAGAATAGGAGTTATATGGGGCTCAGGAATTGGCGGACTAAAAACCTTTGAAGAAGAGGTTTTAAATCTAGCTGCAAATGACATGGACCCAAAGTTCAACCCATTCTTTATTCCAAAGATGATTGCTGACTCGGCATCTGGCCAGGTTTCAATTAGACATGGTTTTAGAGGACCTAACTTTGTTACTGTATCTGCTTGTGCATCAACCAATAATGCTGTTATTGATGCTTTTAACTACATAAGACTAGGTCGCATGGTGGCCTGTGTTTCTGGTGGTTCTGAAGCGGCTGTAACAAGAGCTGGAATTGGTGGATTTAATGCACTGAGAGCTCTTTCACAAAGGAACGATGATTACGCAACTGCATCAAGACCTTACGATCAAGACAGAGATGGTTTTGTGTTGGGAGAAGGCGGAGCTGCATTGATACTCGAAGAATACGAGCACGCAAAAGCTCGTGGAGCGAAAATATATTGTGAACTAGTAGGTGGAGGTTTTTCTTCTGATGCATATCACATTACTGCCCCACATCCAGAAGGATACGGTGCTTATCTTTCTATGAAAGATGCTTTGGACGATGCAAAAATGGACCCATCTGAAATTGATTATATCAATACACATGGTACTTCTACTCCCTTAGGTGATCCGCAAGAAATAAAGGCTATTGAGCAATTATTTGGAGATCACACCTACGAGATGAACGTGAGTTCTACAAAATCCATGACTGGCCATTTACTTGGTGGGGCAGGAGCTGTAGAGGCTATTGCATGTATCTTGGCGATGGAGCACCAGTTGGTACCTCCTACAATCAATCTTTTCAATGTTGATGAAACGATTGACAAGAGAATTAATTTAACACCAAATAAGCCTCAGGAGCGTAAGATTAATGCGGTTTTGAGTAATTGTTTCGGTTTTGGTGGTCACAATGCATCTTTAATTTTCAAAAAAATCTAAGCACTTGCGAAATTCTTCATCATTGAATTATCTCGCTTTATAAAATGGCTGTAAGGGAAGCAATTAAAGACATATTTGTAACGGACTCCAAGGTCAAGGAGTTTAGAAAAGCCGTTGAGCAAATCATGGGAGGTAAGCCGGTAAACGACTCCTTGTATCGATTGGCTTTTCGGCATACTTCAGCATCTGTATCTTCTAAAGTTGATGGTTTTAAAGAATCAAACGAGCGATTAGAGTATTTGGGTGATTCTGTTTTAGGAATGATCGTGGCTGAATACCTTTTTAAGAAATACCCTTTCAAAGACGAAGGTTTTCTTACTGAGATAAGGTCAAGGATTGTAAATCGTGAATCTCTCAATCAAGTCGCTCGTAAACTTGGTTTGGACAAAATGATCACTTTTGATGGTAACAAAGTGAGTAACATGAGAACTTCCATGTATGGAGATGCGATGGAGGCTCTTATTGGTGCTATCTACCTTGATAAAGGTTTTAACTTCACTCGTAAGTTTATATGTACCAAGTTGATGACCAATTATTTTGACTTGGATGCAGTTATTCAAAACAACACTAACTTCAAAAGTATTTTGCTCAGCTGGTCTCAGTCCGAAGGCAAAAAAGTTAGTTTCGATATCATCAAAGAAAACGGAAAGAACCACAGCAAGGAGTTTACGGCTCAAGTAAGTGTGGATGATGAGGCAATAAGCCAAGGTGGTGGATGGAATAAAAAGAAAGCTGAACAAGATGCTGCACGCAAAGCGTGTGAGCTACTTGGGATCGAAGCTTAGTCCTCTTTCTTCATCACATTTGTGATTTCGTTAAGCTTGTCTACCTTGTAAGTAAAATCGCCTTTAAGCTTATCTCTAAGCACTTTTAAGTTATCTAGCGTTTCTTGTATGCTTTCGGGTAAAATATCCTCTAGAACCTCTCTAAATCGTTTGGCAAAGGTGGGAGACTTGCCATTGGTAGAGATGGCAATTTTGAGATCTCCTTTTTTTACTACCGAACTAAGGTAGAAATCGCACAAGTCCGGTGTGTCTGCTACATTGACCAATAGTTTTTTAGCTCTACCATCTGAATGTACTTGAGCGTTTACTTCAGGAGCGTCTGTTCCTGCTATTACTAAGTCTTTACTATGAAGATCATCTGGATGATATGCTCTTTGAATGATCCTAATATTGTGTGTTTTTGCAAGTTCAAAAATTTCATCTTTCACCAGTGGAGCAACAAGGGTGATTAGCGTTTTTGGTGAATTCTTTAAAACTGCTTCTAGCTTCTCAAGGCCAACATTTCCACCTCCTACAATGAGGATGTGCATTTGCTCAAGTTTTATAAAAATAGGGAATAGGTTATTCATAGGCTCATAAAAAAAGGAGTACCCTAAGATACTCCTTTTAATTTAATAGACGCTAGTCTTATTTAGAACATTCTAGCTCTACGATCTTTGATTTGTGCAGCATCTCTGATTGCTTGATCTGCAGCGGAAGCGGAAGCAAATTGTCCCACTTTTTGCTTTAACTCTTCTTTGTACTGGCTGTAGTCAGCTATTTCAGCAGGTTTTGTTACCGCCGATGTTTCCATGATGAAAACTCCAGTAGATCCTACAAATGGTCCTTTCTTTTTACCAGCACCTAATCCAAAACCAGTTCCCAAAGCGATTGGGTCAAGTCCTGGGCTATTCAACATTCCTGTTTGGAAGCTTATGTCTTGTACACTTTCTACTAAAGCTCCTCCACCGTATGCAGAAGCGATTTGCTCAAGTGTTCCTGTTTTTCCTTTAAGTTTTGCCAAGATAGTTTCAGCCTTTAATTCATTTCTAACCAATCCTTCGATTTGATCTTTGAAATCTAAAGCACTTGGGTCTTCTTTGTCAGTTGCTGCAGATAGGCCAGCAACAATGTAGCTGTCGTCTACTTCAAACACTAGTTCAGAAACATCTCCAACATCTGTTTTCTCATTATATGCCCAACGAATAACTTCGCTAGCATTTGTAAGTGTGTTCAAGTTTTTTGCTCCTGGAACAATTCTTTGAGCACTTAGTAGAGTAAGGCTTTCATCCTCTGCTACTTTTGCTTTTAGGTCTTCAAGGCTACGAGCAGATACTCTAAGGTCATCAGCTCTTTGGTAGAACTCGTTTCTTGTAGCCTCGCTAGGTGCAAGTACTTTTACTATTGTAGCAAGTTTATAACGAAGATTGTTTTTTGCTTCTGTTACTTTAATAATATGATATCCAAAATCAGTTTTTACAAGGTTTGGAATTAGTCCAGTACCATTGAAAGAGAATATTGCATCTTCAAATGGCTTCACCATCTGACCGTTGTTTTGGAAGAAACCAAGATCTCCACCATTTTGTGCAGAACCATCTTCACTATTGATACGTGCTAAAGTTGCAAAATCAGCACCAGTTTTAAGCTGTGCCAAAACACCTAAAGCTTTAGCTCTTGCTGCAGCTTGTACGCTATCAGGATCTGTAGATGATGATCTGATAAGGATATGGCTAGCACCAGCTGTATAAAGTGAGTCACGCTCAGTTCCTTCGTATTTATAAATGCTGTAGTTGTTTCCTATTTTGAAAGGACCAGCAACGGCTCCTACAAGACCACCTGCAATGGCTTCTTTTACCTCTGGGCTAAGATCGCCAGCTGATTGTAAGTAAGGAGTTCTGATGTCGCTATTTGCATTTGCGTATGCTTCTGCATTTGTTGCAGATGCAAGACCTCTTGCAAATGTATTGATGTCTTGTCTTACGGCTGCACTATCTTCTTTACTAGGTACAACTTGGAACGCAACGTAATCTATGTTTCTGCTATCGTAAGGGTTAAACTCATCGCTATGATTGCTGTAGTAATCTCTAATTTGAGAATCGCTTACTTTTACTGTAGTGTCATTAACACTGTAGAAAGGAACGTAAAGGTAATTAGCACTTAGTTTAGTATTTTGCCCTTCGTACTCTTTCTTAGCATCTGCTTTTGTGAAATAAGTAGTCTTAGTAAGTAGGTTTTGATATTTCTCAGCCTTACGAATGCTAAGTAAGCTAGCCTTAAATTGGTCCCAAATAGCTTGTTGAGCTAATGGAAGTGTTTTGTTAGCTGCAGCAGTAATAAACTGACGGTGTTGTTCTTCATTGAACAAACCTGTGTTAGGGTCAGTGAATTGCTGTTTTGTATATGGGTGCATGTTTTTTGCACCTTGAATCATTTCTCTTAACTCGTCTGGAGAAACATCAATTCCTGCAGATTTGAATTCTGGTTGGAATGCATTTTCTTGAATTAATTGCTCCCAAACTTGAGATCTGATTTGTGTTAGTTCTTGTTCACCTGCTGATCTACCGTACTGAGCTTCGTATTGCTGTCTTTGGGCCTCAACTAATGTGTTAAATTGAGTGTAGTCGACGTCGGTACCATTTATAGATCCAATTTTTTCTTGACCGCCTCCCCCCAAAGATCCACTTGAAAGATAATCACCAACAATGAAAGCCATTAAGGCTATTGCAAGTACTGCAATTGTAAGTCCTGAGTTTTCTCTGATTTTGTTAATTAAAGCCATGCTGAAATGCTATATATTTTATTTGCTTCCTAATTCTTTACAAAAAACGAACCGCAAAAATAGGTAGATTCCAATTGATAATCAAAGTTTTCTTAGAATTGGTTTTTTTGTTTAAAAATCGGCCTTTAAAAGCCCTTACCAATTGTTTTTGTTTTAATTCGACACAAAAAGTTATTTGCTGTCATATATAAGTATGATCCATCGTCTCCCCAGTTACAATTTGAGGTAGGTTGGTCGGTGTCTATTCTACCAAGGAGTTCTCCCTTTGGGCTCAAAATAAGTACACCTCCAGGACCCGTTGTGAAAATGTTTCCCTGCTTGTCGGTTTTGAGTCCATCGGGTAATCCCTTTAATCCTTTTTTTACCATTTCAGTTGCGTCAAAAAGAACTCTACCATTTATAGGGTTTTCATTTTTGTCCAAGTCATAGGCAAGTATATATGCTTTATCTGGGTCAGATTGGGCTACATATAAAATTTTTTCATCTGGTGACAATGCGACACCATTTGGGCGGATAAGATCACTTATGACCTGTGTTACTTGCCCACTTATGGATACTTTATAAATACCAAACTCATTAATTTCACGACTCGCATCTTTTTCATAATCGGCTAGACCGTAAGGAGGGTCGGTAAAAAAGTAAGTTCCTTTTTGGCTTTGAACGACATCATTTGGACTGTTATACCTCTTGCCATTCCAGTTGTCGGTAATTGGGAACTTGCCACCTTTTCCATTTAGAGGCATTTGTGTTAGCCTTCTATCTCCATGCTCACAAGCTACAAGTTGGCCTTCAATATTTATAATAAGTCCGTTGCTTCCAGGTTCGTTGCTGTATGGCATTTTACCTGTATAACCTGATGGCTTTAAGAAAACCTCCAATGGTTTGTTTTCTTCCCACTTGTATATGGTATTGGCTGGTACATCTGAAAAAAGAAGATAGGAGCCCTCCTTTACCCACACTGGACCCTCTGACCATTTGAAGCCTTCGGCAAGGACTTCGATCTGAGCGTTTTTGTCTACTAGTTCGTAAAAAGCGGGGTTTTCAACCACTAGACTTCCTGTTGTTTTTGGTTGGGCAGCGAGAGAGTGAGTGATGATTGTCATTAAAGTTAAGAGTTGAAGTTTTGATGTTGCCATAGATCAAATATATAAAAATGTTCTCCAAGAATGGCGTTGCCATATTTTGTTTTAAACAATGCCTTATGTAAATTGAGCTAATAATTCTTCCGTGCAACTATGTTGGAATATAAGCCTTTGGAAAAACACTCCATAGATCAAAAATCTCTCAAACACCTCGTGAGAGAAGGAGAAGGTGCAAATTTGGAATTCAAGTTAAAAACCAATCATCCAGATAAAATCGTCAAGGAAATTGTCGCTTTTGCCAACACTAGAGGCGGAAAGCTACTTATTGGTGTCAGTGATGATAAGCAAATTAAGGGATTGAAGTTTGCCGACGAAGACTTGTTTATACTTAAGAAGGCTATTGAGAAATACATTTATCCTGTTGTGGACTATGAAATCGAGAAGGTAATACTGGATGATGAAAAGGAAGTTTTAGTTTTTGAAATTCCAGAGAGCCCAATGAAACCACACTTTGTTGACTTAGATGGGTTGGCCGAAAGCCGAAAGGCATATATAAGAGTTGCGGATAAGTCTATACAGGCGAGTAAGGAGGTGAGGGAGATTCTCAAAGGTCAGCGAAAGGGAAAAGAACTACGCTTTGTTTATGGCGAAAAGGAGAAAGTATTGTTTCGCTTTTTGAACGATAACAAATTCATAACCATAAGTAAGTTTGCTGACTTAGTAGGCATAACGAAAAAGCAAGCTTCACGAACACTCGTTTTGCTTTCGCTTACCAATGTGCTCAAGGTTCTTCCTATGGATATAGGAGAAGATCATTTTGTAGAAGCTTGAAATGAGTCGGACTTATAGTTTCTCTCCTACAATGACTTCAAAAAAGTCACTATAGTTAAGGTATTGTTGGCTCATCTTTAATACATCTTCCGCTGTAACGGATCTGATATTATTTATATAATTGGTATAATAGTCTTCTGGAAAGTCACCAAGGATAATTTTTTGGTTTTTATCCATGATATCAAAACTGTTGTTGACTCCATTTGCGAAGCTACCAATCATGTAGTTTTTTACAACTTCAAGTTCGCTTTCTGTTACCTTGTCGTTTTGCAGAGTTGCGATTTCTTTCTTTATTTCCTTTATGGTTGCTATTGTATTTTCTTTCACTACGTCAGAGCCAATCATAAAATACCCGCTGTTTCCAACAGGAATCAAGCCAGATGAAATACCGTAAGTGAAGCCTTTTTCTTCCCTTATGTTTTTCATTAAGCGGC
Organism: Spirosomataceae bacterium TFI 002; assembly: GCA_900230115.1. Lineage (NCBI taxonomy): Bacteria > Pseudomonadati > Bacteroidota > Cytophagia > Cytophagales > Spirosomataceae > Spirosomataceae bacterium TFI 002. The sequence goes on from LT907983.1 coordinate 2,931,872, forward strand.
TGCCAAAATATCCACCAAAAATGGTATTAGTTACTTGAAATTTAACAGCATCAGGGTGTTTTCTGCCAAATAGAAGGTTGCCAATACGCAATGTTGATTGCATGTTGTCCTTTTTTTCGACTATTATTTTTTCCCCTTTAGAATGAGTTAAGTTTATAATCGCTGAAGTTTTTTGTGATAACACTTCATTACCAAATATTTGCTCTAAGCTTTGATGGTAATTGTTAGGTAGTTCTCCCGATAGAAAAATTTGATATTGGTACGGCTTTACTTCTTTATGATGAAAAGAAACAAGCTGGTCTCTAGATACTGCGGCTACATCGCTTTCTTCAATCTCTTTTCCGTAAGGGTGATTTTCGCCAAATACACCTTTTCTAAAAGCCCTGCTTGCAATGGTTGCGGGTTTTTCATTACTAAGATGAATACTTTGAATGGCTATTTTCTTTTGTATCTCCAGCTCCTCTTCTGGAAAAGAAATATGATCGACGATTTCTTTAATACCTTGGAGATATTTTTCGAAAAAACGTGTCATCCCATAAACCGTGATGTGTAGGCGTTTGGTTCTTTGCGAAAATTCTGCAAACCCTCCCCATTGGTCAAATTGATTTACAACTTCTTGTGCACTGAGTGTATGAGTGCCAGTAAGCATCATTTTAGTGAAAAGTGCACCTATTCCTTTCTCTTGAGCATAGACATTGCCCGCTTCAAAAACTAGCTCAATTTTAAGAACTTCTTGTTGTGGTAAGTTGCAGCTAAAAACTGGAATGCCATTGCTCAAGTGCTCTTTTGAGATCGCAGGGATTGTTACTTTATTTATTGGTTTGAATGCGGGGGCAGTGGTGCGGTCTAGGATCATATTTTTCTTAGGGGGGTGCAAAATAAAAAAGCCCTCTCAGATTGAGAAGGCTTTTCAAATATGATTTGGTCTAATTAATTAACCGCCTCTTCAACTGCATCAACAGTAGCAGCAGCAGAATCAACAACTGCCTCAGCAGACTCTTCCATTGTTGCAGCAACTGAATCTACAGAAGACTCAACTGTTTCAACTGCATCTTCAGTAGCTTCTGTAGCAGCAGTACAAGCAGCAAATGTAACCATTGAACCAACTAGTAAAAGACCTAATAATTTTTTCATCGTTTTGATTTGTTTAATTTTTTGTTGTTTGAATTAACAGTTCAAAATTAAGGACTTTTTAAGGATTGATTTCTTTTTGACTATTTATCTTTAAGAAAATTTTAATTATCTTCTAAATATTAATATAAATATGGGAATAGTGCAAATATCATTTATTTGGCTTAAGTTTTTCATAAAATCCGGTACTCCTAAAAGTAATAAGGCGATGACCAAAAAAGTTGGCTAAGAAACTGAATCCCATTCCACCAAGGTGTGAGCCTTTTTTTCTAATGAATTCATTAAACTCTGTAAAAAATGGGTTTGCAATGTTTTCCAATATAAATACCGACATACCCTCTTGTATTACTAGGGCAAGCAATGCAATGATTAAAAACTTGATGGTTTCTCTTTTTGTATTTCCAGTTTCTTTAGCTGAGAATGCTAAAAGCTTGGCAGGAATGAAACTTAAGACTGTTGCTGTGAGATATGAGGCGATAATACTCCAGGAGTAGGCATCTGATTCATCCATTCCACCTTGACTAAGCCAAGATTCATAAGGAATTTGTGTACCAAAGTTGACGGCAGCACCAAAAAGTGCTGTTAGAAAAAAAAATGAAAAGCTCTTGACGTCCTCCTTTGCTATTTTTCGCTTTATCCCCAATCGTTTTCGCTTAAAAAAGGATTTTTGCTAGATCGGGAAATATTCCAAATGCTAACGTTCCTATAGTTGTTATTATAAATATAATTTTAAATATGGGCTTCAAGTGTATACTTGGTGAAGCCTCCGTTTGCTTAAAGCTTGCTAATATAGGCTTAAAATAATATAGTATTCCAACGGCCGAAGATACAATTGCAAATATTAATACCCACATATATTTTCCAGTCCCAATATCTTGGAATGCAAAAAATTTACCCCAAAAACCAGCAGTAAGTGGAATTCCAGCTAATGACAGTAATGCAATTATCAGTACAACGGCTAAAAAGCTGTTTCGTTTAAATAATCCATCAAAAACTGAAATCTGTTCATTGGGTCTCCCATTTACATAGTCCTCCTTTGATACAACCATTAAAACGCCAAAAGCGGAAATTGTTGCAAAGGAATATGCGATAGAATAAAAAATCAATGTTTGGCCGGTCATCTCATTGAGTCCAAGAATAGGTAATAGCATGTATCCGGCATGAGAAATACTAGAAAATGCCAACATTCGCTTAAAGCTAGCTTGCATTGCAGCTGCAATATTTCCTATCAAAAGAGAAGACACAATCATGATAATGAGCATAGGGGTCATGAAATCTCCGATGCCCGCTAAAGCTTGAGAAGCCATTTTAAATATGGCAACAAAACCTGCTGTCTTCACAATAGTCGACATGTAGGTTGTGAAAATGGTAGGAGCCCCTTCGTATACATCTGCTGTCCACCAGTGAAATGGTGCTGCTGAAACTTTAAATAATAAACCTATCATAAGAAAGGTAATTCCTATCAATAAGAAATTGGACTTTAAAGCATTTATCGAAATGTAGCTTGCAATTGTAGTGATGTCGAAAGAACCTGTTCCTCCGTATATCATTGCAACACCAAATAAAAATATTCCTGTTGCAAATGCTCCCATTAGGAAGTATTTGATAGCCGCTTCGTTTCCTCTAATGTTGCGTTTATCGGCTCCTGTAAGCACATACATACTTACCGATAGAATTTCAATACCTAAGAACAACATGATGAGGTTTTGAAATGTCACCATCATGATAGCACCTACAAGCGAAAATTGAATTATCGCAAAATACTCTGCAGGGTGTGCATATTCAATGTTTTTGAAGGTATCGGAAAGACATACAATCAAAATAGCTGTGGCAATGAGGATGGCGGTAAAAGACAAATTGAAGTTGTCAACTTTTACCATTTCGCTAAAATACAATCCCGGTGCATTCCAATCAATGAAATTAACTGCGAAAGCAATGCTTAGAAATGCTATGACCGATGGTAATAGCAATTGTTTACTCTTGGCAGAAAAACCTAGAAACAAAGTAATGAGCCCAGTAATAGAAAGTGCAATTATTGGATACATATATTAATTATTCACTCTGCGTTTAGTTTCAATTTTATATTTGGGCAATGGTATTGGCTGTAAGTTCTAGAATCCAATTTGGGAATATTCCAGTAACAATTACAAATAAGCTTATTGGAATAAGAACAAGCATTTCACTAGTTCCTATGTCTTCTATATTGGCTGTTGTCTCATTGCTAGGTCCAAACATGGATTTTTGCATAAGACGAAGCATGTAAACTGCTCCAAGAATAATAGTAAGTCCTGCGACAGCTCCAAGTATAGGATTGAAGTCAAATACTCCTTTTAGTAAAAGAAACTCTCCTACGAAACCATTTGTAAGTGGAAGTGCTACACTCCCAAGCAATATGACCATAAATAGCGTCACAAGCTTCGGTGCTTTTTGCGAAATACCGCCAAGGCTACTTAAACTTAATGTCCCTGTCTTTTTACTGATAATGTCTACAACATAAAACAGTCCAACTGCTCCTACCGCATGCGATAGCATTTGGAATATACTACCCTGAATCGCAGTTTCATTAAAAACAAAAACTCCAGCAGCCATGAGCCCCATATGGGCAAAAGAAGAAAAAGCTACTAAGCGTTTCATGTTATCTTGCTGAATAGCAATGATAGAGCCATAAATGAGTCCCACAATTGCAAGTGTAGCGGCGATCATTCCGTAGTTTTCAAGTCCTAGTGGAGAAAACGGAACCAAGATTCTTAGTAAACCATAAACACCCATTTTGGATAAAATGCCTGAAAGAAGCATCGTAGCAGAGCTAGATGATTCAGTATATGCATCTGGTTGCCAAGTGTGAAATGGGAAAACAGGCATCTTAATAGCAAATGCAATGAAAAATGCCCAGAATAACCAACGCTGTATGTTCTCAGGAAGAATTGTTGCTGTTTGAGCTAAAGCTGTGATGTCGCTTGTTTGTCCTTTGGAATAAAGATAAACAAACGCAACTAACATGAACAAGCTACCAAAGATGGTGTATAAAAACATCCTGAAAGTTGCCTTAGGAGCATTTTCTCCTCCCCACTTTAGTGCTAAGAAATAGACAGGGATAAGAGCTACTTCAAAAAAGAAATAGAATAGGAAAATGTCTTTTGCCATGAATACTCCTAACAAAACAGCTTGAGCAAAAAGTAGCAGGGCGTAAAAGGTATTGTTTTTATTCTTCTCAGTAGATGTAAAGCTAGATAGTATCACCAAGAAGCTAACAAGACTTGTGATGAGCACCATTACTTTGGACAGTCCATCTAAACCAAGGCTAAAGTTGATATTGAAAGACTTAATCCATGGCTTGCTGAAAGTGAGTCCCTCTGATTGGAATATCAAATATGCCGTTAGTATTAAAGCAGCTCCTGAAATTGCGGTTGCAATATTTTTTCCACTCGTACTTTTCAATGAAAAAAGCAGTAGGCTACCAAGCAATGGAATCAAAAATAGAATTAGTAGATTCATTATAGCTTACTTAAGAAAAGTATGATTTAATGGTTAAAAAAAAGTTTTGAACACCAAGGATAAAATTGTCTCCAAAATTGATTCCCAAAATTAAAGCAATGCAAATACACATTAGGAATACGTAAAGAATAGTTGATCCGTTTTGAGCTTTGGCAATTGATTTTCCTGCAATAGAAACTAATCCTCCAGTACCATTGGTAAGTTTTGCAATTCCGTTATTCTCTATTGTTTTGTAAAAGAACACAGAGGCTTTTCGCATAGGACCTACGAAAATGCCATTGTAGACTTCATCAATATAGTATTTGTTATAGACTACTTTTTGCCAACCAGTGATTTCCTCATCCTCTGAAGGAACGGATTCATTTTTGACATAAATAATATAGGCGATTACCAATGCCACTATTGCTACTGCAACTGAAATGCCCATAAGCAACCATTCTGTGCTATGGTCCAAATGAAGTTCACCAAAACTAGGTTGTACTTTTTTAGATCCCTCAAAAATTGGTGCAAGGAAGTTATTCAAACTATGAGGTAAATGAAATACTTCTGGAAATCCTATAAAGCCACCAATCACAGAAAAAACTGCGAGTACGATCAATGGAATCGTCATTGAAGATGGTGATTCGTGTAGGTGGCATTCTTGCTCTTTACTTCCTCTAAACTTACCCATGAAGGTTAAGAAGAATAACCTAAACATGTAAAATGCTGTGAGGAAAGAACCAATCATTGCAAACACCCACATTGCTTTGTTGTGTGTGAAGACATGAGCAAGAATTTCATCCTTTGAGAAGAAACCTGCAAAGGGAGGAAGCCCAGAAATTGCGATTGTTCCAATCAGAAATGTAATCGCTGTAATTTTTATTTTGCCAAAGAGGCCTCCCATTTTGCGAATATCCTGTTCATCACTCATAGCATGTATGACACTTCCTGCTCCTAAGAACAAAAGAGCTTTGAAAAAAGCATGAGTGATTACATGAAACAAACCAGATGAATAAGCCATTACACCCAATCCTATAAACATGTAACCCAATTGGCTAACTGTAGAGTATGCAAGGACCTTTTTAATATCGTTTTGAAATACACCGATGGTGGCTGCAATAACCGCTGTGGCTGTTCCTATCCAAGCAATAAACTCGAGAGTTTCGGGTGCAAGGGAATAGAGGACATTTGATCTTACTACTAAATAAATACCTGCAGTAACCATTGTTGCCGCATGAATCAATGCAGAAACTGGTGTAGGACCCGCCATTGCATCTGGTAACCAAGTGAAAAGTGGTATTTGTGCTGACTTTCCCATTGCACCAACAAATAGGGCAAGTGTAATTGCAATAATAGCAGGATCGCTTATTTGCATTATACTTGCTTTGTCGAAAACTTCAAGATAATTAAGCGTCCCGAATTGCTGTATGATCAAGAAAATTCCGATTAGTAAACCTAAGTCACCAATCCTGTTCATGATGAATGCCTTTCTTGCGGCATTTCCGAATTCAGAGTTTTTGTTCCAAAATCCAATAAGAAGGTAAGAACATAAACCGACACCTTCCCAACCAATGAACATAATGAGGTAGTTTGCTCCTAAAACTAGAAGCAACATCGCGAATAAGAAAAGGTTGAGGTAAGCAAAAAACTTCCCAAAACCTTCGTCGTGGCTCATGTAGCCTTTGGAGTAAAGGTGTATTAAAGTTCCTACGCCAGTAACCACAAAAAGCATGATAATGCTCAGTTGATCAACTTGAAAAGCGAAAGGAATGCTCAAGCCTCCAACATTTATCCAATCAAATAGTGTTACAATTTGAGGAGTTGGGTTACTTTGAAAATCTTGATAGACTAAAAAAGTACACACGAACGATAGGAATGAAGCTCCTATCCCGATCCATGGGACTATACTTTTTGGTATATTTTTAAATCCAAGACCGTTGATCAGGAAACCGATCAGCGGAAAAAGTGGAATAAATTTGATTAATGACATACAGTTTGTCTCTGGCTTTAGCCTCTTAATTTATCTAAAAGTCCAATATCAATAGTTCTAACGTTGCGATAGATCATAACAATTATCGCCAAACCAACTGCCACTTCCGCAGCGGCAACTGCCATTATGAAAAATACAAAGATCTGACCGTTTGGGTCCGAATTGTAAGTCGAGAAAGTCACCAACAAAAGATTGACTGCATTTAGCATCAACTCTATCGACATGAAAATGACAAGAATATTTCTCCTAACCAATACACCCACTATCCCGATAATAAATAATATAGTAGCCAATAGGACAAAGTTGACCATGGGTACTTGTTGGATTATTTTGGGAATGATTAATTCTGCTTGTTCCAAGTTATTTGGTTTTTGAAAATTTTGGCAAAATTAGGAAATATAATGTATCCCTAAAATTTTAATAATTGAATAAAACTGGTTTGGGGCTATCTTTTTATTTTGTCTTGAGAAAATACCGTTTTAAGAGACATTTTGTTTCTGTTTTAGCTAAAAAGGCCGCTAGATTTCAATTTTATTTCTGTTAGTTTTCTTTTTGTATCCATTGGGAAGTCATTATTTATGATCCAATCGTAATATGCTGGCTCTCTTTTAAGGACATCCAAAACCTTTTTGCCTCTATGCTTTCCAAAATTAAAAACGATTTCTCCCTTACTGTCAAATGACATTCTTTGGGCAAAGTCAACGATGTTTCCAGATGTGAATTCGTGTAGAGCCTCTACATTGTTTTGTACAGGAAATACTTCAGGTTCTTTGCTTCCTGGAAGTGGTTCATTTTCGTATTTTTCAATTTGAGCACATAGCACATCTAGTGTAGCGAGGGTATCAGCTTCAGCACTGTGAGCATTTTCAAGTGTTTTACCACAATAAAACTTGAATGCAGCACCCAAAGTTCTTGGCTCCATTTGATGGAAAATTCGCTGAACGTCCACAAACTTTCTGTTGCTTACATCAAAAAGGTCGTTATCAACTCTCAAAAACTCCTCAACAAGCATTGGGATATCGAACCTGTTGCTATTGTAGCCTCCAAGGTCACAACCTTCGAGAAATTGCGACAGTGAACGAGCCAATTGCTTAAAGGTGGCTTCATCCTTTACATCTTCATCATATATGCCATGGATCAAAGAAACCTCTATTGGAATAGGCATTTCCGGATTTACTCGCTTTGTTTTTATTTCTACGCTACCATCTGGCATTGCTTTGGCAACACTTATTTCTACAATACGATCTTTACTGATATTGGTACCAGTGGTTTCAAGATCAAAGATTGCTAGCGGTTTTTTTAATTTAAGCGAATGGGTCATGAAAAATTGTTTGGTGCTAAATGAAGTAGCAAAGGTAGGAATATTGCGGACGCAAGCCCTTTAAGTTTCTAATTTGTAATCCAAAAAAAATAAAATTGATGCAGCGTACAGTGATTAAGGGTCGTGGAGCACAAGGAAATTCCAACAATCGCTTCTTATCGCAAGAGACAATCTATGACGAAGAATTACTAAACGACATAGATTTTAACCTCAGTCCTAAAACTAAGATTTATATAGAAACTCCTAAAAAGATCATGAATAAAATGAGTACTCCAGATATCCCTGCTGGGTATTCAGTTAACCCTTATCAAGGGTGTGAACACGGTTGTGTTTATTGTTATGCAAGAAATACGCATGAGTACTTTGGGTTTTCAGCCGGAATTGATTTTGAACAAAAGATAATAGTTAAAAAGAATGCTCCGGCTTTGATTGAAATTGCTTTGAAGAAGAAAAGTTACAAACCTGATGTAATTATGTTTTCGGGCAATACGGATTGTTACCAACCCGTGGAAAAGAAATTTGAGTTGATGAGAAAAATGCTTCTCATATGTGAGAAATATGGCAATCCAATAAGCATTATTACCAAAAATGCGTTGGTTTTACGAGATGCTGATATTTTGGCAAGAATGGCCAAGCGAAACTTAGTGAGGGTGATTTTATCAATAACTAGCTTGAATGAGGAATTGCGTAGAGCTCTTGAGCCTAGAACCGTATCGGGTGTAAAAAGGCTCGAAGTTTTACGAAAAATGAGTGAATTGGGAATTCCTGTGGGTGTAATGACCGCACCAATCATACCAGGGTTAAACGACCATGAGATTCCCAGTATTATTAAAACAAGTGCTGAGAATGGGGCATTGTTTGTAGGGTACACAGTCGTGCGACTCAATGGGTCGGTGGAAACAATTTTTAGAGATTGGATCAAGCGAAGTTTTCCCAATAAGGCAGATAAGGTTTTGTCTCAAATAGCCGAAATGCATGGAGGTAAAACTAGTGATTCTAGAGTTGGTATTAGGATGAAAGGTGAAGGGAGATATGCTGAGCATATCAAGCAGTTGCACTTAATCTCAAAGCAAAAGTATTTGGGAGATAGAAAAATGCCCGCTTTAGACTTTTCACAATTTAGAAATTCGGAACAGTTGAGGTTGTTTTAGAATACATTACCTCAATTTGTTTACTAATAGAAAACTTTTTATCTTTCGATAATGTTTAATGTCATAACGAGAAAAACTTTACTTCATTACAGTCAATCATACCCTCTTGCTAAAAATGCAATTTTTGAGTGGTATTATGAAATTTTAATCTCAGATTTTAAAGATTTTAACGAACTAAAACTAAGGTTCCCAAGTGCAAGTCTTGTTGGTGATGATAGAGTAGTTTTTAATATTTTGGGCAATAGATTTAGGTTGGTTGTGAGAATAGTGTTTATGTACAAGGCAGTTCAAATAAAATGGTTTGGCACACATTCCGAATATGACAATATTGATGTAAAAACAGTAAAATTTAAATTATGAAGCTAAAACCAATTAACAGTGAAGAAGCATATGAAGAAATGCTAAATTGGATAGATCAGGCTTTTGATAATTTGCCTGAATTAGGCTCTTCTGATGGCGATAATTTACAGATTGCCCTTTTGCTTGTTAAAGACTTTGAGGACAAAAATTATAAAGTCCCCTTTCCAGACCCTATTGAGGCTGTCAAAATTAGAATGGAAGAGAAAGGGTTAAAAAATAAGGACTTGATTGAATGGATTGGTAGTAAAAGCTATGTTTCATCTATCTTGAGTGGTAGAAAGCCAATGACTTTAAGAATTGCAAGAATTCTACATGAAAAGCTAAATATACCTGCTGAAGTTATGCTTTCTGTTTAGCGGTATCACTCCATCATTTTAGGTGGTGGGGGAGGTGGGCTTACGCTGGTCCAGCCACCATCGACCAAAAGTGTTTGTCCAGTAATATGGTCAGCATCGCCTGAAAGTAAGAATAAGGCGGACTTTGCTACATCGCTTGGGCTTGCGATGGTTTTTAATGGCACAAGGTTACCCCAAGTTTCTGCATAGTTTTCGTTTTCTTCTGCAGTTCGGTCTGTGAGTGTAGCTCCGGGAGCAATGGCGTTGATGTTAATTTTGAATGGTGAAAGTTCGGAAACAAGGGTTTTTGCCATCATTTTAAGTGCAGCCTTTGACATGGCATAGCAGGCCAAAAAAGGAATAGATTGGTGGCCTATAGTGCTCGACATCAGTAAAATTTTTCCTGGCTTTTTTTGAGACCTTAAAACTTTCGCAACTTCTTGACTTAAGAAAAAAGAGCCTTTAAGGTTCAAGTTCATTACTTTTTCAAATGACTCCTCCGTGAATTCGAAGAAATCTCCAAATTGTGTGATGCCAGCATTTGCAATTGCAAAATCAACTGTGCCGTAATGATCGACGGCAGTTTTAACCATTTTTTGAATAAAGGAAATATCCGAAGCATCGCCACCAAAGGCCAAACTGTTTCCTAGCTTGCTGGCAGCATCTTGGGCCAATTTTTCGTCAAGGTCATTTAATATAAGGGAAGCTCCCTCAGCCACTAATTGCCTTGCGATTTCAAAACCTATTCCAGTACCAGCACCAGTGATAATCGCTATTTTTCCTTCGAACCTATTCATCTTTTTCAAATTTAGGAACTCAAATATTTCCTATAAGTGTGTAAGATATGCGATTTGTAGATTGATTACAATGCTTGCTACTACTTCACTTGCTTATTCTCCATTCATTAACAGACGCAAAATCTTTTCTTGGAAAATAAGTTGGTATTTAATGTTTATAAAGGCTGTATTGGCTTGATTAAAGTTTTGTTGAGCAACAATGTAATCCAATGGGCCTTTGGTTCCTGCCCTAAACTGAGTTTCTTGAATGTTCAAGTTTTCTTGCGAAATAGATAATTGGTTGGTTGCATTTTCAAGAAGACCACTGGCTGCAGTAAACTGAGCATAGGCTCTTTCTATATTTTGTCTTAACTCTAGCTTGGCTTGATTAATTTGGTTTTGACCAGTCTTCGTTTTGATGGCTACTTGCTGTTCAAATGGTTTACTTTGTAAGCGACCAAAAATAGGAATGCTAAGGCCTAAAGTAATGGAGCTATTTCGGGTGGCATTGAGCTGCTCGAAAAATTCCTGATCTGGATTGGAAGATGCATAAAGTGTGTTCCAGTTATAATAAAGGTCCACTTGAGGAAGGTTTCTACCTCGAATAGCTTTGGTCTCATATACATAACTTTCAAGGGTTTCTTCAAATGATTTAATATCTGGAGAGTTTTGATAAGCTTCACTAAGAATTTCATTTATATCATAATCAAAGTCAGCTATTCCATCTATTCTTTGAATTTCTATGTCACCATTTGGGAGGATTCCTGTGAGTTGTTTTAAGGTGTTTTGAGCTAAGTCAAGGTTGTTTTTTGCAGATAATACCGCAAATTCGCCTTGACCTAATTGTGTTTCTAATTGTAGATAATCTCCTTTTCCTATTGTACCAGCGTCAATTTGTTTTTGCAAAAAAGTGAGTTGCTCTCTCGTGCTGCTTACTTGTTTTTGTGCTACTGCATATAACTCTTGACTTGTAAGTACTTCTAGATAAGCTTGAATAGTTAAAAGACTCAATTGGTTCTTAGCAGACTGAATACCATGAAGGCTCGCGGTTTGTAGCTTTTGGTTTTGAGCAATGCTATTTTGGATTTGAAAACCTTGAAATAAAGGCATTGAAAGGTTTGCCTGAGCATACGTAGAATTATATACTTGGTCGATATAGGCATTGGTAAATCTATCTATACTACGTCCAAAGTTGGCACTTTGAAATACCCCAGCACTCATAGTTGGTAGCCTTTGACTTTTCGCTTGGCGGATTCCAACAGTCGCCGCTTCAGAGGCAATAATGCCCGATTGATATGTTGGGTGGGTTGCAATTGTTTTTTGAATACAATCCTCTAAGTTAAGGCTCGATTGGGCTATTAGGCTAAAAGGAAATAGGAATATAAATAGTAGCTTTTTCATAATTTGTCCGCAACTAGACTGCGATTGTTGGTTATTCTTCTATCCAGCCATCTTTAAGGCGAATGACTCTATTGCCGTATTTGGCGTTTTCTTCTGAGTGAGTTACTTGTACAATTGTGACTCCATCTTTTTGGTTGAGCTCTTTGAAAAGTTCCATTATTTCTACCGCCTGCTCGGAGTGGAGGTTTCCTGTAGGTTCGTCGGCAAAAATTACTTTTGGATTTCCTATTAATGCTCTTGCTACGCCTACTAGTTGCTGTTGACCACCCGAAAGTTGAGATGGGAAAAGGTCTTTTTTCCCTACAATGTTAAATCTATCGAGCGTATCGGCAACTTTGCTTTTTCGCTCTGAACTTGACATTCCTTTGTAAAGCAGTGGCGTTTCTATGTTTTCGTAAACAGTAAGTTCGTCTATCAAGTGATAGGCTTGAAAAACAAATCCAATAGCATTTCTGTGTAGCTCAGTTTTTCTTTTTTCATTCAGTTTTTGCACTTGCTGATCTTCGAAAATATATTCTCCTTCATTGGGTTCTTCCAAAAGCCCCATAATGTGTAAAAGCGTGGATTTTCCTGATCCAGATGGACCCATAATGGAAACAAATTCACCTTCATTTATTGTGAAATTGAGGTTACGGAGAATGTAAGTCTTCCCAAACCCTGCTTTGTAATACTTGGATATATTTCGAAATTCGATCATTTGTCTTTGTTTAGGGTCAAAATAGGTAATAGCTTTTCATAATTGTGTTGTGTTATGGTAGATTCATACACTGTGCCATTTTGCTAAGTATCAATAAATGAGACAGGTATGTGAGTGCCTATAAATGAAAATGTCCGAAAATGAACGTTTGCGTTCAGGTTCGGACAAGTGAATTGGAAAATGTCTTTATGATCTATTTGGATAAAATGCGAGTAAATTTGGTAGCATTTTAACATGAGAAATCTCAAACATTTACTTGCTCCAAACACGATTGGGAAAAAAGATAAATTGAATAAAGTTGAATTCTATGTTTCGAAAGGAAATTGATTCTTTATCCGCAATATTTACTTGCAAATCTGGAAACCAACGGAGGTTTGTCCTTAATAAAAACCATTGAATTCTATTTGGTCGAATGTCCCAGCCAAAAGTGAGTCCATAAGCTATTTTCTTTTCTGAAAGGTCATGAGTTAAAATACCACTTTCGATTTCACGAAAAGACAAAACTTCATTTGTAATTGTAGGGCCGATGAAAGGAGCGAAACCATGGTAATCTCCGACATACTTTGTGGCCTCTATTCCTATTGACCTTCTTTGTAGGGCTTGGGCTGTACCGTATGCACGTGTAACTGTTTTATATGCTCTGTGAGTGAGCCCAATGTTAATATCACTTTTGTGAAAATAATAGCCAAAAGTTATTTCGGGCATTACAACCGTGCTGTACTTTGGTAAGTAAGGGCGATTTTTTGTGTTAAATGAAGACTTCCCCAACCACCATGCTGAAGACATTCCTGCTCCTAAAAAGAAGCCATTGAGTTTCCCTGCGTCGCTCAGCTTTTTTGTGATTCGAGCTGTTTTACCTGATTCCCAATCTTTTTCAGCTCCTAGTGTAGTGTCAAACATAAAGCGATAGGAAAGGTGTGGGTAAATTCGAGGGGTATTAACTCTTATAATTTGTGTTCTATCAATATAATAGTCTTGCTTGTTTTGATAATCCCAAGCTGCTCCAAACTCAAGCAAATGGTTGTTTTTATTTAAAGTGAAACCAAAGAGAACTGGTAAAGCGGTGCGTCCTTGTTCAGGTCCGTTACCATATTCCATATTGTCGTTATCTTGTTCGTAGTAATAAGGCGTAATGGCTGTGCCTATGTATGGCTTTATTTTATTATTTTCTATTCGCCAAGGGAAATATTTAAGGCTTGTTTCTACTCCACTTATTGCTTGAATTTTTTGATTTGCTGATTCTTGTATTTTACCTCCAATTGGGATCGAAATTTGTAAATCTGCATGTCCCCAAAAGTGGGTTCCGCCTATTAAAAACCTTGGACTTGCGGTAGTTGCAAGTTTTAGGCTTTCGACTTCATTGCTCTTATTTAAGAATTTAGTACTACCACCGAAACCCATTTGATAGTCGGCTCCAAGAGTCATTTGAGCAAATCTGTGTCTTGTTTGTTTTTCTATGTAAACCTGTGCCTCTAATTTAATTTTGAAGGCAAAAAAAAGAGTGATGACTAATAGTATGTTTTTCATTTAACTCGAATTATATGAAGCAAAACTATTAGCTGTTTTAACTTAATTCAAGTCATAGGGATAAATGGAAATACTTTTGGGATGATTGTCAAGGTTTAGGGTTGTTGGACAAACTTTTGGGGAGTTTGTCCAACGTTTTCCTATGTCAAATTTTACATTTAAGTGAATCGACACTCTTTTTTTAACAAATTAATTATATCATTCAATCTTACGGAAAAGGTAACCGGGGGCATCAAAAGCTATGCCTTGGTCGAGCATTAGTTCTTTTTCGCAAACTCTTACAGAGCCCTTAGCGATATTATTCTCATTTCCGATATCCATTAAGTTATCAGTTATCAATTTAATGTTTCTGAAGTCATTTACGTTTTCCTCTATGAGACTGTAAGCGTCTGTAAAAACAGATTCCCCTGCAAGTGTAATAAATACGCCTCCATCTTCCTTAAATTCGATTTGATAGTTGGGCACTTCTGGATTTGGCACCATAGAAATAATTCCTTTCAACTGCCATTTCCCTACAATCCATTTTTTTGCACTGTCTAGTTGAGGAGCGTTATCGGCTTGAGAATTGATGCAGCTAAATGCCGAAGACTCTTCACCTTGAATCATTGCAGGAATTGGAGTTTCCCCATCATCTGCAGTTGTACAAGCGAAACAAATTGGTAATACTAAAGCGATTAATAATTTTTTCATTTTACTATAGTTTTGTGTTGTAATTCCTAGATACATGTTCTTTAAAAAACGTTGGGAGGAGGTTATGAAAAGTATAGAAAAATTGATTTTACGGTAGTAAAAACTATTTGCTTTAGAATTGGAAAGAATCAAATTTACTGATTCACCACGTATCCCGATCTAGGATATTTGACTGTATACTTTAAGGTCAATTCTTTCTTTTCACTTGGGGCAAGGTTTATTTTCCACTCTACCTTTCCTGTTTCATTATTTTTTGTTCCCCCATCAAATGACACGTCGGATACCTCTACTTCTTTGTAAGTACTAAGTGGAACTTGGTCTTCCACAATGATTTGTACAGGCTGTTTTTTGGTATTTCTTAGTGTAATTCGGTATTCAAATTGCTCTTCAGTGCTGCTGGTCATGAACTTCTTTTTGGCATAAGATTTTATCTTTTCTCGGTTAATAATGATGCTTTCGTCTCTCCCGAGTGAAACACTTAAAGTGTCCTTATCGCTTGTTTCTAGCATTGATTTACCCAAATAGGTGCCTTCAAAGAATAAGGATGCTTCGCCGCGTACCAGGTTGAGACTTTCCCAATCCGTTATGTGAGCTGTGAGAAAAGCTACTGGATCAATTTTGGGAGCGGTGCGGTATTCGTAGCTAACAGGAATCTCTAATTCTTCTAAAGTAGCGGAATATACTCGAGCATCACTCATGACGGTGAACTTGTCTTTCATTTTGAAGGATTTACTGGTTGCTTGCTCTTCATCAGTTGTTAGTTTTTTAAGAACTTTGGTTTTTTGAAGGCTCACTCCTGCGACTTTACCCGCAAGTGTATTTGATCCGCGAATCACAGTACTTGAAGCCGTTGAGAGATTTTTTCTTTCAATCCCGTACCCAACTACTACTACTTCCTCTAAGCCTGTTTCTGAAAGAGCTAAGGTTACATCAATTTCAGATTTGTCAACAATTACTTCTTGGGTTTCGTAGCCAATAAAACTGAAAACTAGACTTGGTTTTTTGGCAATCAAATTTGGTGGTATGTTGATTCTATAGTAGCCATTTTGATCTGTAATTACTCCTAGACTGGTACCTTTAAGTTGCACTGTAACCCCAAGAAGTGGAAAGTTGTCATCTCCTGACTTCACTTGTCCAAAAACTTGATTTGGTGTTTCATTAGACTCTGAATCCGTGTTAAAGTAATCATCGTAAGTATTGACTTTCCCCCAGTTCCATGGTTGTAGTTCAGGCATTTGACCTTTTTTACGTGGGTTTCCATTGGATAAAATAAAGTCTACGTTTTTCCAATCTTTTCCTGTGTACTGAAACACATTTGCATTGTATTGCAATACAAGTGGACTTGCAATGTCTTTTACTTTGATGTTGTATTTTGGACTCCATCCCGCTTCTGGTACGAAATACGAGATCTCGAAGTTTTGCTTTCCAATACTTTCGCTAATCACTTCTATATTAATCTCAGAAGACTTGGAGGCTTCTTGTGTGTTCACTCCATTTATTTCGGCATTTACGGCTTTGATTTTATCCAAAAGCCTTTCATTTGCTTTTTTTAGCACATTTTTCTTTTCATATAGCGAGGCTAATTGTTCCTTAAAAAAACTGGCAGTTGCTTTCAGATCTTCTGGTTTTGTTCCTGCGTAAGTACCTCCTACTATTTGATTTTTCATCAAGAAGTCTTCTTCTAAAACTAAGAGCTTGAGAGCATCATTATTAATGAGTATCTCGTCGGTAATTTGCTCAATGGCCACATTGAACCTTTTGAGTTTCTTTTGGTTCTCACTCATTGTCGCACTTGAGCTTTTTTGATGATTTAAGAAAGTGACTGTGATATCGTTGCTTGCTTTTACTTTGATACTGTAGGCGTCTAGGGTTTCCTCTAGTTCAGTAAAAAGCAGGCTGTTTTTTCCTGAGATCAAATCAACTTCAATTGTACGCTTTACCTGAGCTCCCGATGGAAATAGGCTTACTTCGGAGATTGTTGGTTTTAGTGTTTGTTGTCCTAGAATTGTGAATGGCAACAGGAGTAATAATGTGATAAGTTTTTCCATTTTATAGATTGTTTTAATGCTAGATGCATAGAAGTTATAAATTCCATAAAAGGGGGTAGGTTTTCTTCAATTCCTTTATTTTCAGCTTCTTGGAGTTGATTAAAATGCGTATTATTGTTAGGTGAAAGATTCAATATTAATAGCTTCGTTGTTTTTTCTAGTTTGCTCTAACCTCCTAAGTGCTCAGCAATACGATGTCATGACGGATATCATAGAGCAAAATCCTGAGTATATAATCGATGAATTTTACGAAATAGAAAGAGACAAAAAGGGTAAAGCTAATTTGGTTTTGGTGGTTAAAAGCATCTTAAATGGCTCAGAGAAAACAACCAAAACTTACTACAAAGGCACCCCTTTCTTCAAAGATATTGAATGGGCTAAGGCAACAGTGAAAATGCCAAATCAAATTAATAGCATAGAAGGATACGTGAGTTTCAATCAAGTATTTCAGCAAATTAAGTTTAAACGGTCACTTGATTTACCCACCTATCAAGAAATAGTACCAGAATACTTAACGTTAGATACTCTTACTTTGGTTACTTTTCCCGATGATGAATTGCTTGCAAATGGGTATTATACAACAACCTCTGTAGCCGGATTAATTGTGCTTAAAAAACATTCCAAGTATCAACGAAATAATCCAAATCAGAATCTGAAGGGCTATGTTATTGACAAGCCAAAGTTTGAAGCCGAGTTTGAAGATGCTCCCGAGTTTTATGTTTTCAAAGATGAGAAAACCCTAAGGATAGAAAAGGATAACTATTTTTATGAAGCTTTTGGTGTTGATAAAAAACTTGCGAAAAGTTACTTTAAAAAGCAAAAACTTAACCTTAAAGACGAGGCTGATGTGGTCCTGTTATTAGGTTTTCTATCTAAATAGTTTTTGTTTCTACTACCTCAAAAGAAAGCCAAAATTCAAATTAATTGATGGACTCAGGCCTTTGTTAAAATTGGTAATGTAAGCTCTGTTTTTGGCAGGATCAAGATTGTCATTGTCCCAATCGTCGTATTTCCAGTATTCGGGATTGAATGTGAGTTTTTGAGTATTCAAATTATTGAAACGATAACGAATTCCCATATTAAACGACATCACAACCCTTTGTAAAATAGTTGCTTTGAAACCGACTAGAAGCTCTGGTGTTATGGTAAATCCTCTAGTTTCAAGCGAGTCGGTCACATTAAAAATAGAAGGTAATGTCAATTTACCGTGTTCTAGCATTATTTTCCCTTCGGCATATAAGTTCATCCATCGATCTTGTGGTTTGGCATAAAATCTTTGGCCGTAAGCAATTCGATGTCCATTGTAATTACCTCTATTAAAATAGAAATTGAAAAAATCAGTGCCTTTGTACCCCGCCATTAAAGTAAATGATTGTTGAGGTTTAGTGTACTGCTCATATTGCACATAGAAAGACTGACCCAACATTGTCCATGGGTTCAATGGCAATGCAAACTCTTTTCTCGGCTTAAGATCTTGAGCAATTGAGAAGAGCGGAGAAAGAAGAATTAAAAGGCAAAAGAGCTTTTTCATAAAGCTAGAAATTTTGACAAATTTACCTCAACTGAAATCCGATAGGTTAAGAATTCGGAGAATATTATTTTTCGGTATAGTTGCTCTTATTCTTTTAGGCTTTCAACTGCGTTTTTTGACAAAAAGCGAATACTTTGCAGAGAGACAATAGACGCCACAAAACACATTAAGGTTAAAACAATGGCAAGCATCCAAGTCCAATTAAAGTCTATGCTAAAGGCGTAAGTGGAAAGCCACTTATTGGATAAAAAGTAAAAGCAGGGTAGGGCAACCAAGCTTGCGATAAGAACCAGGCTAAAGTATTCACGAACAAATAGCGAAAGAATCTGATTGCTCGTTGCACCTAATATTCGCCTCATGCTTAGTTCTTTTTTGCGTTTTGTAAGTGACATTGCAACCACACCTACAATCCCAAGAAAGACCATGATCATGACTAAAAATTGGGACAGCTTTGCTGCTTTGGCCATGCGAGATTCATCAATGTACATTTTTTGGATGGTGTCATCTATGAATTTGAAATCGAAGGGAGCATTTGGCATTAAATCTGACCATTTTTGTTGAATGTCCGAAATGCTACTTTGTACATCATTTTTTCCAAGCTGGAAAGTGAGATAGCGATACATGTTCGTATTTGAAACACTCACAAATGCCATTGGCTTTATGTCGGTTTTGAGGTTTCCAAAGTTGAAGTCTTCACATACTGCTACTACTTCTGCATCTGTACCAAAGCTTTGGATTCTGATAGAATTGGGGTCGGTAGGAACCATACCCATTAGTTCAGCGGCTTTCTTATTGAGGATTACCTGTAAGTTCTGTGGCTGCTCCGAATAGCCCTTGCCGCTTATGATTGGAATGTTATAAGTTTTGAAATAGTTTTCGTCGATTTGAAGCAAATCCACAAATATAGTTTTTGTAGAATCTTGGCTAGATAGATGGATGCCAGACTTTAAACCAGCATTCCCATCAGGAATTTCATATGATAAAGTAGCGTTTTCTATGGCAGGTAAGTTTTCAAACTCTTGAACAAATGTTTTCATTTTACGAACTCCTTCCGCCGACCAATCTCGAGGTGCGGATGCATAGATTCGGTTTTGTTTTGCAAAACCAAGGTTCTTACTTTGAAGAAAAGAAAGTTGTTGCGAAACTACATACCCAAAACCTAATACAAAGAGGGTAATCGCAAATTGAAAGCCGATAAGGATATGCTTAAATGAGGATTTTGAATACTTGGCCGAGAATCGATTTTTTAAAGATAAAATTGGGCTTACACTCGCAAGCCTTATTGCTGAAAAAGCTCCTCCAAGAATACCAATGCTTAAGGCAAAAAAGAAGAATCCTAAAATTACGCTTATTGGAAGTTCAAAAAGGCTGGAGAGTTCTCTGCCCAAAAGTTCTCCTGCATAGTTTCGAAGAATTACATAAAAAAGGAGTGAAGAAATAAAAGCAAACAGGCTTAGGATGACAGACTCAGTAAGTATTTGAAACACCGCTTGCGATTTACTACTACCAAGAGCTTTTCGCATTCCTATTTCTTTTAAACGATAAGAGGCGTTTCCAAGGCTAAGATTGATAAAGTTCACCATGGAAAGTATCAAAAGAAAGGCAACTACAAGCGTTAAAATCTGTAGGTAACTTTCAATTTTTCCTTCTTTGTCTTTTAGGTGTAGGTCACTTAACGAAGCAAGTTCTAGGGTCAGGTTGCCATTTATATTTGCTGGAGTGTTTGTTTTGATAAGTTGGCTCATTGCCTCACTTATTTTATCTGGGCTAGCTCCATCGGCTGCTTCTATAAAACTGACGGTGTATGCGTTTTGCCAATCATTAAAGCTTTCATAACGTCCAAAGAACTTTAGACTTTCCTCCGACATTAAGATGGGATCGGTTTCTGTGTTATAATTGAGAACCGAGTTGTGATTGGTTTTGGCCAAAACTCCCTTTATTGTAAATTCTCTCCACTCGCCAGAGAAAGACTCCATGCTTATGGATTCATCTAAAATGTCTGTTTTGCCAAAGTATTTAATGGCTATTTCTTCTGGAAGAACGATTGTATACGGCTCATAAAGAGCAGTTTTAGCATCTCCATTCAATAACGGAAAGCCAAAAATCTCTAAAACTGCTTTGCTACCGGGTTGAATATTTTCTTTGAAAAGTGTTTTACCTTTTTTGACCGTAACTCCAATTCCGTCATAGGAATAATAGTTTTTAACCAATTGTGGATATTGCTCTGTCAAAGCCTTTGCTAAAGGTGCTGGACTGCAAAACTCTATGCCCATTCCTTCTTTAGCCCATTTGCTTTTGACCAAATATTGGTCGGAAACATTGCTGAGCTCGTGATTGATGTTTCTTTCTTGTAAAATGAAACTGCCAATAAGTAAAGCGAATGTAAGTGCACAAGCAAATCCCGTCAGCATTAACACGCTGTTGAATGCTCTTTTTGTAAGGTTTCTCCAAGCGGTTTTGAGGTAGTTTTTAATCATAGTGCATTTCAAATGAAAAGCTAAACTATGGAAATACTTCTTTCTATCCGATTGGGTGAAGTTAAGAATGCTTAAATCCCTACTCTCAATGTCAACCTTGCATTAAATGGAGTTCCTGGAGTGAAGTGAATTTCTTCTATTGGGTTCGCTTCGTTTCTTAATCTTGAAGTAGTTGCAAACTGAGTTTCGTTCCAAGTCGTATTAAAAAGGTTTTGAATTTCTAGACCTAGGTTTGTGCGTCCCCATTGGTAATTCAAGTTCGCATCGGTTACAAAATAGCCCTCTGCTACGATACTATTATCCTCGTTTGCTGCTCTATCACCAAGCATTCTTGACCTTAAGCCTGCCGAGAAACCTTTGATATCCGTTACAGATATACCATTGCTCATGGTAAATTTAGGAGCTAATGGAATAAAGTTTGCACCTGCTGGTTCGTCAATACTTCGTGCGTTAGTATAAGTAAGATCACTATTGAAGAAAACCTTTTTAGACACTTGTGCTCGCAAGCTTAAGTCTACCCCCATTCTTGATGTACGTCCGCTTGGCTCTACAATTCCTTCGTCTCCTACGTAAACAAACTCTTGCTGTAAGTACAAATACCAAGCTGTAACATTGAATAATAATGCTTTTGTTGGTTTAAAAATACTTCCTAAGTCAGCACCAACGGAACGAGGCAGGATTTCTTGAGCTGAGCGAGCGATAACTCCTCTTGTATCATTGGAGTGGTATCCAAGCCCTGTTTTGAAGAAAAACTGAGTGTTTTTATTTGATTGATAAATGAAATTCAACTTAGGGCTAAGTAACGATTTTGTTTGTACCTCGTTTACTTGAGTATTCTCAAGAGAATTCAAATATGAAAACCTGAAGAAGTCGAGTCTTAATCCTGGAATTACACTGAATTTGCCACTTTCAACAGCTAAGTCGAGATTGAGGTATGCATTGGTTTCGTCAATATCTCCTAAGTAAATATTATTAAGTACTAGATTCTTGTCTTTAGTTCTAGACAATTCATTGTTCCTTACAATGTCATTTCTGAATCCTGTGCTAAGGTTGATATTTGCAGAATTTTCATTCCATTCAAAGCTTTTGCCATAAGTGCTTTTGAATCCAAATAGGTTGCGGTTTTCTTTCTGGCGAATCTGGTCTCCATCTTCTGGGTTTTCAGCGAAAAAGGTAAAGTTGGAGTACAGTAAAAAGTTGTAATTAGTGTAATAAGCACTTGATTCAAAGAAAGAAGTTGAAGAAAGCTGATTGAAATAAGCAGCTTGTGCATTTGAGCGTGAGGTGTTTCCACCCTCCGTATCATCAATTGCTCCAAATCTTGAAATTGACCCATTTTCAACTGCTCTCACCGGAATTTGTCCCGATGCATCCCACTTACTATTGAAATGCGAAGCAGATAAGCTCAATTTTTGTTTATTGTTTATGCGTTCTGTATGTTTTACAAATGCATTGAAACGATTTAAGTTTTGTGGGGAAATGAATGGGCCATCATTGTATAAATACTCTGTCGCCAAGTAGGTGTTTGAGTTTGGATTCATGTTTAATCCAAACTGCCCAACAACTCTTTTGTGGTTGTATTGTCCAGCTTCTATTCCAATGCTGTTTTTATCAACTCTATCTTTCGTTCTAAAATCTACACTTCCTGCAGTTGTGAAATTTCCTTTGTCTGCCTTATAACTTCCTTTTGCAAATTCTATGTTGTCGATCGTTTCTGGTATTACAAAGTGTAGGTCTGAGTAACCTTGCCCATGAGCATGCGAAACCATGTTTACTGGCATATTGTCAACATTGATACTTAGGTCTGTTCCATGATCAATGTCAAAACCACGAAGGAATATTTGCTCTGCTTTACCACCACCCGCATGCTGGCCAATGAATAAACCTGGTACGTATCTCAGTAATTCTTGCGATGAGCTTACGGGATTTACAGCCAAGTTGATATCAGCCAAAACATTGATGGCATCCATTTCTGGTAAGATATTTACGCTTTCTAGCAAGACACTTGATTCTTTCAATACGAAACGAATCTCTTCACCATTTGAAAATGTGTTTTGAACTGTTTCGTAACCCAATAAAAAAGCTTTTAGCGTATCTCCTGCAACGTATTTGCTCAGTGAGAACTGACCAAAATCATTACTCATTACAACTGAGCCTTGGTTTACATTTTGAATTAGGGCTCCAATAATTGGTTGGTTTTTTTGATCCAAAACCTTTCCTACTTGAGCATTTACTTTGCCAAGGGTCAATAATATGGTTATAAATAATAGCTTTTTCATTCTGAGTAATTTTGAGCGGAATTAAAGACTTTTGATTTTCGAGATGGAGTTTGGCCCCAGCTCGTACGTAGATTCCATAAGCATTGATTTCAGGGAATCTACATCTCCGTATAAACCGTTTGCTTTATATATTTGAGCCAAATGGAAGTAGGCTTCAGGTTCTGATGTTTTACCTTCAATAAATTTTTGTGCAATTGAAAGTGCCTCTTCCTTATCACCAGTATTTAATAACGCCCAAGCATATAGGTTGTAAGATTCGGGTGTAGGTCTGTTGTCTATTTCTTTCTTAGCGATCGAAAGACTTTCTGCTGGATTCTCAAGTACCAAGTACTTATTATACATATCTCCATAGTCATGGGCTTTAAGTTTCGCATAAAACTGTGCCTTTTGACTTGATTCTACTTCTTCATTTCCTTCAAAAGCTGCAATTTCAGCTTTCAGTAAATGATAATCTGGTGCTTGATGATTGGTAATGATGTAGTCCAAAATTGAATTAGCCTTGTCTGTATTTTTTTCATGAGAAAATGCTATCCAAGCAATTCCTTTAAGAGAATAATAGTAGTGTGGGTTAATTTCCAAGGCTTTTAAATAGTGTTTGTATGATTTTTCAATTTCACCATTGTGACCATAAAAATCGGCAATGTTTGAGAAAGCCCAAAGTTTTAGTTCTTCACTTTTTAGTTCTTCTGCTTTTTGTAAAGCTAGTTCAAGATCGAAGATTGCTTCTTCCAAATTTCCTGAAGTATCTTCCCATTTTGCAAGTCTAATGAGGTAGTCAAAATCACCTTCATCAGCAATTGCATTTAGTTTTTCTTTTGCCAAATCGTATTCTCCTAGCTCAAGTGCTACATCGAATATCATTTTTTCAGTGGCATTTTTATTTTCGCCAAGTTCCAATGCTTCCATAAGCACACTTTTGGCTTCTTTGAATTTGTGTTGTGAGATATAATTGCGAGAAAGGCTTCTTAATATTCCTGATGATTGTCTGTTTGACATTTCAACGGCCTCTTCTAAATGGTTTCCTGCTGAGATTAAGTAATTAACATCACCAGTATTTTCAAAAATAGATCCTTCGGCTGCTGCGATTTTGGTTAAATATGGAACCTGATTAGGTGCGGCTTCGTATTTTTTTGTCCAAAAACTAAGTTCCTCTTTAGCGTGGTTAAGTTTTGTATTTGGAGTATTGATAAGATATGGCTGATAATCTTTTTCTAATACTATTTCTTTCTGGAGGTTTCCACAGGCTAAGCAAAGCGATGCCAGGGCTAATGTTAATAGCTTTTTCATAATTTGAGTTTTTTATAGCTGAGTAATGAAGGTACACTCTAGTCAAAGAGTGTACCTTTTATTTGGGATTTACCAAGGAGAAGCAAGGTATGGGAATGAGCTCAAGAATGGCTTATCATTCGCATCTACGTTGTCATTGCTAAGTCCTGGGTTTTCGGTGAAGTCTTCTCCACCAAAGATCAATAGTAACTCTACAGTGATAACATCATCTGCAAGATTTCTACCCGTAAGTACATTTGTACCGTCGAAGAATGTTGTTGTTTTGTTTGTAGCTACTGTTAATACGTCTGTTGCAAGTACAGATCCAAAAGTTGTTGCATCTAATCCTAGTGCATTTTTATCACCTGCGTTTGCATATGCTGGGCTGAGTCCCTTTAATCCTGCTGCAAATGCTGAAGCGTATTTTGCTCCCATTTGAGATGGAATCGTTTTGTTAAACTCATCTTTCATTCCTGCTGGAACAAAAACCGTGTTTATTGCAGGGCGTCCCATTTGGTCAGCTGTGCTGAAAGTTCCTGAGAAATCGATTGAGGGAGTGATCATTGTGTCATCATCCTTGTCACATGAAGTAAATCCAAGTGTGAGAGCCATTCCTAGGCCGAGTAATTTTATTGTTATATTTTTCATTTTAATGTTCTTTTACGATTGTTGATTGATTATTTCTTCTTTGCTTCTACCCAAGTATTAAGCGTTTCTGCTGTACCTAGTGTTGATTTTGGAACTTCTACTACTACTGATAGTACATTTGATCCTGCGAAAGTATCGGTACCTGTAGGAGAGAAACTAGATGCTTTTCCACCTATGATTTCGGTAAACTTACCGAAGTCAAAAAAGAATGGATCATCACGTGGTCCTGCAAAAACTGTCATTCCGTTTTCTGTTTTTGTGATAGCTGCTTGACCGTAAGGAGTGATATCAACCGAAGCAAAAGCTGCTGCATTTGTCAAGATTGTGCTACTTGCACCTGTTGCTGCTGGTTTAGCTGGTCCGAAGAAATACATTTTACCATTTCTTGGAATCGCCTGAATTACTAAATCTTCAACATTATCACCTGAGTTATCAATGTTGAATTCTATCAACACATTTTCATCAAATTTTGCACTTCCTGTTGCACCTGGACTTAGTAGGCCTTGTACGTTAGCTACAAATACGAGGTTGCTAGCGTTGCTTCCTTGGAAAGCATAAAAATCTGTAATGTCTGCTGTTCCGCCTTGTACTGCTGGAGCATCAATGTGATCGGCTGCGATAATTCCAGCTCCTGCTGCGATCATTAGGCCGAGTAAAACGAGTTTGTTTGTCTTTTTCATAATTGTACTTTTTTTGTTGTTCGGTACAGTTACGCAAGACGGTTTAGTTTGGATCGAAAGTTTTTTAAATGATTTTAAAAATAGCCTCTGCAAGCTTCTTTAGCCCAATTAGTGTTTTTATTCATGGAACGCAGATTTAACTAAGGTTTCAAACCTTATTAAGGAATGAAATACAATTTCATACTTTGACCTGAGTCTTTTAAACGCAAAAATGCCTCACAAGCCGAAACTTGTGAGGCATTCTCAAAACACCAAAATCTTCCCACACTTAAGTAAGAAGACTATTGATGTCGGATGTGTGAAATCCAGCTACAAAAACTCACACATTCGCGATGACATATAATTGTTCAAGTGTAGGGCTTTGTACTCCGCCTTCTTTTTCAAGAGTGATGGCAAAAGCAGCTGGCTTCCCATTAACTTTCTTCATGGATAGCAATTTTCCTTCAAAGTCATTGTCTATCATCCCCATGTCCACTGGTCCTGTTTCGTCAATAACCCATAATTGGTATTGCATTCCTGTGGGAGCTTTGGGTAAGTTATTTACATTCAATGCTACAGAGTTATCTTCTTGATTCCATAGTACGGTTACCGCACCATCTGGCTTGGCTTCTACACCAGCGAGTTTCAAGATTCTATTAGCCGGGTTTTGGTATTGAGCTAAAAAGTCGGCACTTACATTGGTCTGAGCTTCTAGCGTTTCAACTTTCTCACTTAGAGAAGCTGTTTGAGTTTTCAACTCATTAGTTTGGCTAAAAAACCACCCTGTACTTGCTGCTAGAAGTACTGATGCTGCTATTGCAAACTTGCTCCACATAGGAACCACTTTGGTTTCCACGTATTCTATTTGTGGTTGAGCTGCTACTACCTCCTCTTCGGTATTTTCTTCTTCTACGATGTCTTCAGCGAAGGTCATCTGAGCAAAGATCTTGTCTTTGAGATGAGCCGGAGGCTGCTTTTCGTACAAGGATGCATATTTCCCCATTGTTGTTTGTAACATGGTTATTTCTTCTTTTATCTCAGGGTAAGTTTGTGCGAGACACTCCACTCCTTGAGTTTCATTTTCTGGTAGCGTTCCTAAAACGTATTCTTCCAGAATCCCTGAATTCTCTATAAATTCTTTGATGTTCATACTGCAAAAATTTGTTTAAGGTCCTGTAATGCTGTTCGTATTCGTGACTTTGCCGTACCCAGTGGAATATCTAACTCCTCCGCGGCTTCTTGTTGGGTATACCCTTGCAGATAAACCAAGTCAAGCAAGATTTTCCGTTCGGGTGTTAATTTGTCTACTATATTTCTTAAGTCCATTGTGTTAACTGGTATTTCGCTGCTGTTGCCTTTATCGAGCTGAACCACCTGAGTGTCAATATCTACATGGTGTTTATTTTTCTCTTTGCGATATAGGTCGATCGACGCATTGCGAGCGATGTTCATCATCCAGGTGAAAAGACTCCCTTTACTGGGGTCATAGGCACCTATTTTTTTCCAAATCTTCAGAAAAACATCCTGCATTACATCTTCAGCTTTTTCCTCTTCCTTTATGATCTTACTGATCACTCCGAAAATTGCCGGCGAGTAGTTATCATAAAGATACTCAAACCCATGCCGCTGATTCTGCTTTAGTAATGCCACCAGTTCTTCTTCTGAATATTTTAATGTTTTTGTAGCCAAAATATTATTCAGTTATAGTTGTAAAAAGACTAATAGTATTGAAATTTTAATTTTAAAGAATAAATGTAGACTTATTCCTTTGGATAAAAAATCACCTTCTCAAAATCACACTTTCGAGAAGGTGAAGGTAATTCTGTTACATTGGTAATAATACAGTATCAATAGAATGTATTACTCCGTTGCTTTGGTAAACATCATAGATATCGATATTCGCCATTCTTCCTTTTTCGTCAGTGACGCTTACGCTTTTGTCACCGCTCATTTTGAATGTTAACATGCCACCAGCAAGTGTATTTACTTGTGCCATTCCTTTTCCTTTTTTAATTCTTTTCATTATTTCCTTCGCGTCCAACTTGCCTGCAATTACATGGTAAGTCAATATTCCAGTCAACTTGTCTTTGTTTTCTGGCTTTACGAGCGTACCTACAGTTCCTGCAGGAAGCTTGTCAAATGCGGCATTAGTAGGGGCAAATACTGTCATTGGTCCTTCACCCATAAGGGCATCTACAAGTCCCGCAGCCTTTACCGCAGCTACTAGTGTAGTATGATCAGCGGAGTTCACAGCGTTTTCTACAATGTTCTTTGTTGGGTACATTTCTGCACCACCTACCATTACTGATTGAGCGTAACTTCCGATCGACGCAGCTCCTAATGCTAAGGTAAGTGCGAAAGTTTTAAAAGCGTTTTTCATAATTTGTGTTTTTATAATTGTCATAATTTGTTGTTCGCTTTTACTTACGTCACTAGGATTAAATTGGATTGAACTAGGGCAAAATAATTTCTAGGATAGGTAAAAATTTACACACACACATTTCCATCCTTATGGAAGAGTATAATATTATGATTATTTGGCCAGCCCGTCATTTCAGCCTTGGGGGCTGCTCTGTCGGTCGGGCTGTGCGAGGGTGTCGTCCTGCGGACCCGTTCCTTCGTTACGGCCTCTACCATCCCTGTTGGGGGAGCTTTTTTAGTTAGAGAGTTTTTGGAATTAGTGAGTTTAGTAAGCAGGAAGTTTGGGAAGGGGGGATTTTTTTTATAAGCACAATTTCCTCGTCATTGTGGTAATGTTTTATTGAAAGGCAATGACGATTTTGGGAGAAAAATCCGAAGTGAATTCTCTGATAAGCATTATTCCTATTCAGAGAAGAAGTCTCTCCATATGTTAGATTTTCGGTATTAAATCAAAATAATCCCGAAAATCTAACAAAAATTGCAAAGATTTCGGGATCAATTATTTTCTTTTCATTTGAAGGCTAGGTCGAGTTTATGGAGATTAAACCTTTGTTTCTTTGCCTGCCCTGAGCGATATAGTCGAAGGGTGGCAAAAAAGCATGGCGAGTAAGGCCTTTCTCCAACATATCAAAGCCCTCTCAAATACTCTAAGCTCTGTGGAATATGAATGAACTCGTTTTCACTTTCATCTTCAATGAAGAAATGTTTGATTCCAACTTCATTTGCAAGTTTGATGATTTCTGGCCAGTTAGCTTGTCCTGTTCCTAATACTACATCGTTTTCGGCTGGTGTTCCTCCTGTGCCGTCACCCACTACACCCTTGCGGAGGTCTTTTACATGCATGAGTTTCCAGCGGTCGCCATATTTTTTCAATAACTGTTGTGGAGCTTCTGCTCCGCCACCATGAATCGTCCACAGTACATCCATTTCGAATGAAACATGTTCTGGATTTGTATTTTGGATGATATAATCCATCATTGTTCCTTCTCCTTCCGGGTTTGGCTTGAACTCATAACCGTGGTCGTGGTAACAGAAAATGATGCCATTGTCTGCCAATACCTTACCACCTTCATTGAAAACCTTCACTGCTTTTTTAGCATCTTCAAAACTAAAGCCCGCTTTACCATCATGAGGAATCCATGCAGTCATTACATAACTGGCTCCAATTGCCTTGGCTCTATCAGCTACGGCTTGTGGGTTAGTCGCCATTTCATCAAACCCAGCTCCTGTTGAAACTATTTTGATTCCTTTGTCTAGGCACATTTGCTTGTAGGCCTCTGGGCTCATATCTTTTGGTGCTCCAGCTTCAAACTCTGTGAAGCCCAGCCCTGCAATAGTATCTAGGACAGCCTCGAGCGTCCAGGTGCTGTCATTAAATTGATTGCGAAAAGTATAAGCCTGCACCCCAAATTCTGATTTGAAAAGAGGTTCAGAGCTTTCTTCACTTGTTGTATTTGATGAGCAAGAAATTGTACAAGATGCTATAGCCGCTAGTGCTATAATAGAAGTTATTTTTTTCATTTAACTGTTTTAAAGGGTTGTCTATTGATTACGAAGTTATACTTAATTCCTCTTTTTATAAATATTCATTTTTGCTAAGTCCTTTTCAAAGTAAGTAAAAGGGTCTTCATAGAACTTAATAAAATCGGGTACGCTAGCATGACTGGGATGTGGGGCGTAATAGTGTGTTTTGCTATATTGGTCATTTCGCCAAACCAAAACATAGGATAAGCGAAGACCATCTGTTTTCATCACTTTTAATAATGTTTCTGTCCACCACGTATTATTTGGAATGGACTCCAAGCCAGTTTCGGTAAAAGCTGCAAGTTTCTTTGCTTTACGAGCATAATCCGATACGATTTTAAGTTTGGCAGCCGCGGTGTCTGGTGCATAGCGATCACGACCCATGTCTCCATAGTTGTCCATTCCTACCATGTCAACCCACTCATCGCCCGGATATCTTTCGAGAAACTGCTCTTCAGTTTTGAATTTATTATCAGGAGAAAAAGCATAAATGAAGTTGTGGACATTCTGTTCGTCTCGCAGGAAGCTGACTGTAAACTTCCAAATTCTTTTGTACTCTTCTATGGTGCAATAGGGAGCACCCCACCAAAACCAACCTCCGTCAAACTCATGATAAGGTCTAAAAATCATTGGTACATTTTCGCCATTTGTTCCTTTACAGATTTTGGCCCAATCGGCTATTTCGCTTAATATCTCTTTGTATTTCTCATGACTGTCTCCTCCGGGAATTAACCTTGGTACAACATTGATAGAGTCTGAGCCTTTCCAGTAAAAACCTCCTTTGCCAAGTGGGTTGTGAAAATGCCAAGCAACAGTAATTGCTGCTCCTCGGTTATAAGCATCCTCTACTACTTTCTTTAATTTGGCTTTGTTATTCTCTTTTTGTGGACCTTGGAAATCCATGAGGTCTACCCCAATCATGCCAGGGTGAGAGCCTACAACGGATTTTACATCGGACCTGTCTTCGTCTCCTCTCCAACCTCTACCATATTCAGTGGCATGTTGATGTGCAAAAATTGTCCCTCTTTTCTGGATTTTCTTAAGGCTTTTGAAAAGCTTTTTGGTTTCTCTAGTCGCATTTTTGTCAATTGGTCTCCATTGGGCACTCATACATAATGGTAAAAGAAGGATAAAGAACAGGCTAAGTTTTTTGCTCATGAACTAGAGTTTGTTTAGGCAATTTAAAGAATTATTAAGTCATTTTTTGCAGGCAAAAGTATGTTGTAATTTAACTAGGCTTTAAATGTGGAAAAGTAGAACAAATTCGGCGGAAGAGTTCTAAAGAGGTAAAAAGCAGAAATATTCAGGCAGAGGGCGAAGAGCATTTAACCCATTTGGCATTCGCGAAATTCTGTTTCTAAAAATTATTTGGCATGCATTGTTAAGGTGACTCATTGAAATATGCCAATTTTTGATCTTTAAAATGCAATTTGAGTTTCAATTCGACCTATTCGAATGATTAATTATTATCTTAAACCCTTGATAGAATTGGAATAGTAAATGAATAAAAAAACTAGCTTCGTATTACTTGGAGTTTGTCTGCTTGGCTTCGCTTATTTTGTTACTTCATGTGGCAAAAAAGCAACTATTGACTTCAGCAGTCAAGTAAAGCCAATCCTCAATAAAAAATGTATTGCTTGTCATGGCGGAGTAAAAAAACAAGGTGGATTTTCCGTACTTTTTCAAGAAGAAGCACTTGCTATAGGAAAATCTGGAAAGCATGGGATCGTACCAGGTGATGCAAGTGCAAGTGAAATGATAAGAAGGCTGACTTTGGATGATCCAGAGGAGAGAATGCCGTACGAGTCGGAGCCGCTAAGTCAAGAAGAAATTGATATTCTCACTAAGTGGGTAGACGAGGGTGCACAGTGGGGTGAGCACTGGGCTTATGTTCCAGTGGAAGAACAAGAAGTTCCCGATACGGAAGGTGCAACAGAAATAGATAAATTTATAACAGTAAAGGCCGCAGAAAAAGGTCTTTCTTTTTCTCCAGAAGCTGACCCACTTACTTTGGCTAGGCGTGTAAGTTTAGATATCATTGGTTTTCCTGCACCAGACAGCCTGAGAGCTGCATTCGAAAAGAATCCGAATGATCAAAACTATGAGAAATTGGTTGACAACCTTTTGGCTTCCCCTCATTTTGGCGAAAAATGGACAACTATGTGGCTAGATCTCGCTAGGTATGCAGATACCAAAGGTTACGAAAGAGATGATGCGAGAAGTATTTGGAAATACAGAGATTGGCTAATAGAATCTTTTAACGCTGATAAGCCTTACGACCAATTCTTAACAGAGCAACTTGCAGGAGATTTATTGCCCAACCCAACTGAAAACCAATATATCGCTACTGCATTTCATCGCAATAGCATGACCAATGATGAAGGCGGTACTGATAATGAAGAGTTCAGGACAGCAGCTGTAATAGATAGGGTAAATACTACTTGGGAAACATTAATGGGGACAACATTTGCATGCGTGCAATGTCATAGCCATCCTTATGATCCTTTTAAACATGAGGATTATTACAAGTTCATGGCGTTTTTTAACAATACACGTGACGAGGATACTTTTGCAGATTACCCCTTGTATCGTCACTATAATGAAGAAGATAAAGAAAAGCTAAAAGAACTGTCCGATTGGATTGCAGTAAATGCAAGCAAACAAGAAGCAGAAGAGGTTGCCACATTTTTAACAACTTTACAACCCTCTTACAATTCATTAACCTGCGATAAGTTTAACAATGCAGAGCTAGCAGATACAAAGTGGCTTGCCATGCGAAAAAATGGTACTGCTAGGCTAAGAAATGTAGACTTGATTGATAAGACAAGGCTTATTTTTCCTATTCGAGTTTTCATGAATAAAGGGTACCTGAGAATCAAAAAAGACAGCCTGAACGGAGAAGAAATAGCAACAATAAAACTTAGTAACTATCCAGATGACAGAGGGTGGAAAAGGTATGAGGTGGCAGTGAAGCCTCAAAAAGAAAAGCACGACATTTATTTTGTTTACGATAACCCCGCAATGGAAAACCCACTTGCAAGTGGAGTAATGCTTGATTGGTTTTATTTCGGTAAAGACTTTCCTGCAAAAGAAAATCCTAGTGCCAGAACAAAACAAAAGGAGTTTTGGGAATTGGTGAATAGCTCCACAAGTACAACACCAATAATGATGGAGAACCCATCTACCTTCAAGCGTACGACTAACGTTTTTGAAAGAGGAAATTGGCTTTCAAAAGGAGAGGAGGTAAATGCCGGAACGCCAGGGTCTTTGAATAATTTTCCAGATAACGCTCCCAATAATAGACTTGGACTTGCAAAATGGATGACCGATAAAAAGAATCCTTTGGTCAGCAGGACAATGGTAAATAGGGTATGGGAGCAAATTTTTGGACTTGGGCTGGTAGAAACCTTAGAAGACATGGGTACACAAGGTGCCAAGCCTACTCACAAAGAATTACTAGATTTTCTGAGTTATGAATTCATGACAAAAGACAAGTGGAGCATGAAAGCACTTATTAAAAAAGTGGTAATGAGTCAAGCATACCGACAAAGTTCCAAAGTGAATCCAGAACAGTTGGAAATAGACCCCGCCAATGAGTTTCTGGCTAGAGGGCCTCGTGTAAGGTTGTCTGGTGAGCAGATTAGGGATCAAGCCTTGGCATCTTGTGGAGCATTAAGTACCACCATGTATGGTAAACCTGTGATGCCATTTCAGCCTGAAGGTATCTGGAACTCACCTTATGATGGTAAAAAGTGGGTGATTGACTCAACAGAAAACCAATATCGAAGAGCGGTATACATTTATTGGAAACGAACGAGTCCTTATCCATCCATGATCACGTTTGATGGAGCAGGTAGGGAAATTTGTTCTTCGCGAAGGATAAGGACCAATACGCCTTTGCAAGCTTTGGCAACACTCAATGACTCGGTTTATGTAGACCTATCTAGAATTATGGCTCGTAAAACTTTACTTGCCAATAAAAATGAAGTAAAAAGTGCCATTGCGGATGCTTATCAACGTGTTTTGTTTAGACCAATTTCAAAAGAGAAACTAGAAATCTTATATGGCTTATACGTTGATCTCGAAAAAGATTTTAGGCAGAAACCTAAATCGGCAAAAGCATTGGTGATAGAGAATATAGATGGTTTAGAAATATCAAGTTATGCAGCAATGACCTTGGTTGCCAATTCCATATTTAATTTAGACGAAGTAATTACGAAAACATAATGTCAAGATTTAACGATAGATTGGTTCAGGAAGCCGTAGCGGCTGAAATGAGGAAAAATACTAGGAGGAACTTCTTGAAAGAATCCTTTATGGGCTTAGGTGGCCTTGCAATAGGGTCGTTGATGGGTTGTGGTACTTCGACTGAAACATCGAAAACTTTTTTTGACCCTAGTAATCCTTTAGCACCAAAGCCGCCACATTTTGCACCGCGAGCCAAGTCTGTGATTTATCTTCACATGGCAGGGGCACCTTCGCAGCTAGAGCTTTTTGATTACAAACCTGCACTTGCAAAACTAGACGGACAAGATTGCCCGCAATCATTACTTGAGGGTAAAAAGTTTGCTTTTATTCGTGGAGTTCCAAAAATGCTTGGTCCACAAGCTACCTTTAAGCAACACGGAGAAAGTGGTGCAACGATTAGTAATTACCTGCCGCACTTAAGTACCATTGCTGATGAGGTTTCATTCTTGAAAGCAGTATCTACGGATCAGTTTAACCACGCACCAGCACAGTTGCTCATGCACACAGGAAGTGCAAGATTGGGCCGACCAAGTATGGGAAGTTGGGTAACTTATGGTTTGGGAACAGAAAACAGTGATTTGCCTGCTTTTGTGGTACTGACCTCTGGTGGAAATAACCCTGATGCAGGAAAAAGTATATGGGGAAGTGGATTTTTGCCTTCGGTTTACCAAGGGGTACAATGTAGGTCAAAAGGTGATCCTGTTCTTTTTTTAAATGACCCAGAAGGAGTTAGTCGCGATGTAAGAAGAGCTACCATTGATGCAATTAATAAGGTAAATCAACAAGAATTTAACGAATACGGAGATCCAGAAACATTGAGTAGAATAAGTCAGTACGAAATGGCATATAAAATGCAAATTTCGGTACCTGATGTGATGGATATCAAAGATGAACCCGCTTACATTCACGAAATGTACGGCACTGAACCTGGTGAA
The DNA here is from genome assembly GCA_900230115.1 of Spirosomataceae bacterium TFI 002. NCBI lineage: Bacteria > Pseudomonadati > Bacteroidota > Cytophagia > Cytophagales > Spirosomataceae > Spirosomataceae bacterium TFI 002. The sequence goes on from LT907983.1 coordinate 2,966,761, forward strand.
GCCAATTTTGCTAACAATGTGCTTTTGGCAAGAAAACTAGTTGAGAAAGGGGTACGATTTGTACAGCTATTCGATTGGGGCTGGGATACCCACGGAACTTCACCTGATGGTGCTATTGATATAGGCCTACATAATAAATGCCGTAAATCTGACAAGGCAGTTACTGCTTTGATTTTGGATTTAAAACAAAGAGGATTATTAGAAGATACTTTGGTTGTGTGGGGTGGAGAATTTGGCAGAACGCCAATGGCCGAGAACAGAGAAGGTAAAGAAAATGCGTTTAAAGGAAGAGATCACCATGCCGAAGCCTTTACGATGTGGATGGCTGGCGGAGGAATCAAACCTGGCATAACTCACGGAGAAACTGATGAGATTGGCTATTCTGCAATTAGCGGAAAAGTGACTCCATATGATATTCAAGCAACAATCCTGGATAGGTTGGGATATGATCACGAGAAATTTACATACGAATTTCAGGGAAGAAATTTTAGGTTAACGGATGTCGAAGGGCACGTAATAAGAGAAATACTGAGTTGATGAATAGAAGAAATTTTGTAAAAAATAGTCTGGCCACAGCCCCTTTGGCTTTTTCAAAAGGATTGATGGAAAATAAGCCTTCCCACAAAGTAGACGTACCAGTTTTGGTTTTAGCAACCAATTGGGGATTTAGTTGGACGGTGGATGAGTTTTGTGCCAAAGCAAAAGCTGAAGGTTACGATGGAATAGAAATGTGGTGGCAAACAGATCCCGTGAAACAAAAGGCTGTTTTCGATGCTTTGCAAAAACATGAAATGCAAATTGGTTTTCTGTGTGGAGGTAATGGGCCGGATTTCGAAAAACACCAATCGGCTTTTCAAAATGCTATTAAGCAAGCAAGCACCAATCAAACGCAAAAGCCACTATATATTAATTGTCACTCGGGGAAAGATTATTTTGAATTTGAACAAAACTCAAAACTCATAGAATTTACGATTGATCAAACGGCTAAAACTGGAATTAGTGTTTTGCATGAGACGCATAGGAGCAGAATGTGTTTTGCAGCACATGTTACTCGCAAGTTTTTAGACAAATACCCTAAAATGGGACTGACATTAGATATTTCTCACTGGACAAATGTTCATGAGTCACTCTTAGAAGATCAGGAAGAAAATGTAGCCAAAGCTTTGGAAAGAGTTGGGCATATTCATGCAAGAGTAGGGCATCAAGAAGGGCCACAAGTGAACGATCCTCGTGCTCCAGAATGGGAAAAGACGGTAGCAAGACACTTTGAATGGTGGGATAAAGCTTTAGAAAATCAAATAAAAAATGGAGCCAATCGAGTAACTTTTTTAACTGAGTTTGGCCCGCCTAACTACCTTCCTACTTTACCATTTAGTAACATGCCCGTTGCTAACCTTTGGGATATCAACGTTCATATGCTTAAAACAATAAAAGCTAGGTATCAATGATTCAAGAGTTTATTGGGCACTTTCACCCACTTTTTGTTCACCTCCCTATTGGGATACTTGCCATTGCAGTTTTGCTTAAATGGTGGTTTATCAAAAAACCTATAGAGCAGTCGGCCGAAGTAATGAGTTTTGTGTTGAAAATTGCCTTTGTCTCGGCTGTGTTTTCCTGCATAACTGGTTATGTTTTACAGCTGGGTGGAGGTTACGACGAAGAGATGGTATCTAATCACCAATGGGTAGGAATTGCTCTTACTGTTTTTACTGGGGTTTTGGCTTTTAAGGACTTTCCACAAAAAGTAACAATCGGTATTTTAGGGATAATTTCCATTTTGCTTGCTGTAACCGGGCATTTGGGAGGGAGTATCACTCACGGTGAAGATTATTTGAGTTTTAAACCAGCCAAAAAAGAACGTGCACCAATCACAGATATTAACAAAGCGGTAATCTACAGTGATATTGTTCAGCCTATTTTGGAAGAAAAGTGTTATACCTGCCATTCTTCTAAAAAACAAAAAGGAGAACTAAGGCTTGACACCGCCGAATGGATTACTAAAGGTGGCGAAAACGGAACATCTTTTGTCGCTCACGATACTGAAAATAGTATTTTGTTTCAAAGACTACTTCTTCCAGAAGTGGAAAAAGAACACATGCCTCCAAAAGGAAAACCACAACCGACAGAAAATGAAATCAAACTTATAGAATGGTGGATCAATGAAGGCGGGGACTATAAAATGACTGTAGCGGAGACCAAAGATAGAAGTCAAGTTGCTGGAGCCTTGAAATCATTAACTGCTGTAAGTGTTGCTGCAATTTCAACTATCCCATTCGAAAAAGGTCGGGAGATTGATTCCAAAGCACTTGAAGCTCTGAAAGAAACAGGTGCCGTTGTCTTACCTGTAGGAGAGTCATCTAATTACCTTTCGGTAAATTATTTAGGTAAGAAATCAATTGATGTTACTGCTTTGCAAGCAATGCTTCCTTTGAAGGATAATATCGTTTGGTTGAAATTGAACGACACTAATGTTGATGATAAAAGCTGTGAGTTGATTGCGGAATGTGAAAACCTAACCCAACTTTACTTGGGTGGTACAGCAATTACAAATGAAGGTCTTAAAGAATTAGCCAGCTTGGATCATCTACAAGTCCTTAACCTTACTAATACTGCCATTAATAATGAAGGCTTGAAGCCTTTGAGTAGTTTAAAAGATCTGCGAAATATTTATCTATTTGGTTCTAAGGTTGATAAAAATAATTGGTCCGAACTAGAAGCCTTATTTCCAAATGCATCACTTGATTCTGGAGGTTATGTAGTACCTACTTTAGCTACAGATACGGTTATGGTCGTGAAGGGAGATTAAGGAAGTGTTGGTTACTCACAACATGGAGAATGTGGCAATCTTATAGCAAAAAAGGCCAACCGACAAGCAGTTGACCTCTTTTTCCTTTTCTTTATATTGACTAGTAATTGGCGTTTTGAACCACTTCTTTGTCTTTAGTATTATCTAAATACTCTTGCGGAATAGGGAAATATTCGTTTTTCCCTTGTACGAAATTGGCATTTGTTAAATGCGTTCTTCTTGTTTTTTCTACCGCGAGGTAATCATTGATAACCTTATCTGCCACGCCCCAACGAACCAAGTTGAAGAACCTATGACCTTCCATGGCTAGCTCTAATCTAGTTTCTGTTCTTACCGCTGCTCTTGCTGCTTCTACATTAGTCCATGCTGTTTCATACGTAGAAATAGCATATTGACCAGCATCGGCCGAGCCGTCTAAGGTTTTGACATAAGTAGAGTTTTTCGCTCGCTCACGAATCTGGTTTACCAAGGCTCTAGCTTCTTCTAATTTACCTAATTCTACAGCAGCTTCAGCTCTCCATAAAATTACCTCCGCGTATCTTATCACGTAGTAATTCATGGCATTTACATAAGGCCAAACCAAAGTATGGAAAGGCGATTTGGCAGAAACAATTCTCTTCTTAGGAGAAAACTCACCGTAAGTAGACAAATCTCTCGCCCAGTTTTCTTCATAGTTTACGCCTAGGTCTTTGTAAGGAACTCCTGGACGAGCAACCGTGATGTCTAATCTTGGGTCTACTTTATCTTCCGCCGTTAAGTTCACATTGCTTTCCGCTGGAAGCCCTGCTTCACTTACTTTATAAGCATTTACCAAATTCTGAGATGGTCTGTGAAAACCGTATTGCGAATAAAAAGGTCCACCTGGAGCAGTTAAACGGTCACCTATACTTCCATTATAATTACTCGGCTGGCCATCTAAAACAGAGTATTGTATTGCAAAAATAACCTCTTCGCTATTGTCATTTTCTGGAAGAAAAACGCTTTGAAAATCAGGTAATAGAGCATAATTACCTCCCATTACTTCTGAGGTCAAATCATATACTTTTTGCCAATCATTTTGAAACAATGCCGTCTTAGCTAAATAAGCTTTTGCGGCAGCTTTAGTAGGTCTACCTACTTCCTGTTGAGTATCAGGCAATCCGCTGATAGCTAACTCAAAGTCCTTTTCAATTTTATCCCAAAGCTCTTCTGAAGTAAATTCCACGTTAGACTTTGCATAGTCTTCTGCCGTTTCAGCAGTCTCGTCTATGTAAGGAATTTGGTTATATGTCTTCTTCAATTCGAAATAATAGTGACCACGAAGAAAGTGCAACTCGGCAGTACGTTGGGCCTTTAATGTAGCATCAAAGTTTACTGAATTATTAAGCAATTTCAGAGCTTCATTACTTCGCTTTACACCTTCATACAAAGCCATCCATTTACGCTTTACGTCAAACGTAGTAGCCGTAGTATTAAAAATTTCCATCTGGTGAATGTTGTTTTGATCACCAGTACCTCCACCACCTTTATAGCTATCGTCAGAGACCACATCACCAAAACTCCAGTTTGAAGCGGGTGAGTTATAAGCATTACTTGCTCCGTCTATTTGACCATTTAGTACACTGTAAGCAGAAACTATTGCTCGCTCTACATTCTCTGCTTTAGTTATTTCAGACGGAGAAACTTCTCCGTAAGGCACCTCCGTTAAGAAGTCTTCGCTACACGAAATACTTAGGGCTGCCAAAGAAAAAAGGCTAGCCGTTCTTATTAAATTCTTTATCTTAAAAGTCATTTTTTCTGTTTGTTAGAAGTTCAAATTACAACCTAGCATGATGGTTCTTGATGGAGGATAAAGTCCTCTATCCACTCCGATATCCAAGTTTCTATTACTAGAAGAATAGCTCTGAAGTCCAATCTGAGGATTAAGACCAGTGTACTTTGTAATAGTGAATACATTGCTCATTTGCGTGTAAATTCTAAGGCTAGCACCTTTTATTTTTGCTGCAGGAAGCGTGTATCCTAATTGAAGGTTATTAAGCTTTAAGTAAGAGCCATCTTCTATGAAATAAGAAGAAGGTCTGATGTTATTATTCGGGTCATCCAAAGAAAGTCTTGGAATAGTAGCATCCACATTGCTCTCTGTCCATGCATCTAAAACGCTCGCATCTTTGTTATAAGCTGCTTGGTTAAAAAACTCTCCGTTAAACTTGGTCAAATTATAGATATCGTTGCCCAAACTTGCATTGAAGAAAAGACCTAAATCAAAGTCTTTATAATCGAAGTTTAAGTTCAATCCTAATAAAACAGATGGATGTGGCGTGCCAATGTATGTTCTGTCCTTATCGTCTAAAACGCCGTCATTGTTCACATCTTTGAAACGAATATCTCCAGGAACAGCATTTGGCTGAATGCCATGGCTTTCTACTTCTCCAGTATTTTTGAAAAGACCATCTGCTTGGTAGCCAAAGAATGCACCTATTGGCTGGCCTACGGTACTTCTAGTAACCTCTTGGTCAAAGTTTACAGAGTGAAGGGTAGAGCTAGGAATCCCTAAATATGTAACATTATTAAGCTCTGTCAATTCGTTTTTCAAGCCTGTTAAATTGAATCCAACGCTATAGCCTAAATCGTCGATTTGGTCTGCATAGCTCAAGTCAATTTCAATACCATGGTTTCTCATTTTACCATCGTTAATCCACTGGCCATCATTAGTTCCACCATAGGTCAAAGGCACCGAGTTATACACCAAAATGTCTTTGGTTACCTTGTCAAAATAGTCGGCAGTAATGTTCAGTTTGTCATTAAAGAATCCTAAATCCACTCCAATAGAAAGTTGATTTGTAGTTTCCCATTTTAGATTAGGGTTAGGAACTCTAGACTGCGTCAAACCTGAGTAAACAGACCCCTGAGAACCGTCAAGAGCGTAATCTGAGTTAGCATTATTGTTTGTATAACTATCCACCGTGGCATAAGAAGAGATGCTCTGATTTCCTGTTTGGCCCCAGCTACCTCTCAATAAGAAAGAAGTGAAGGTGTTACCAAAGTCAAAGAAAGCTTCTCTATCTAATCTCCAACCAGCAGAGAATGCCGGGAACGTACCGTATTTATTATTTGCCAATCTTGAAGTACCGTCTCTTCTTACTGTAGCACTAAAAAGGTATTTCAAATCGTAGTTATAGTTAACTCTTCCGAAGTAAGAGTTCAATGCCCAGCTACTTGCAGAACCTGAGTTCAACTGATTTTCAGAACCAAAAGAAAGATACTTGAAGCTATCGTCTTCGTATGCGAAAGTACTTCTAGAAGCAGAAAAACTCTCTCCGTAATATTTGATGGCTTCTTGACCTAGCAAGGCGTCAAAATTGTGTTTTCCAAAAGCATTGTTATAAGTCAATGTATTTGAAAAAGTAGACTGATAGTTGAAGCTGTTTGAAGTGCTCAGAGAGTTGGTATTATTGCTTGCCAAAATCTCATCATACACTGGCGAAAAACTTCTTCTGTTATAATTCTGGAAGTCAAGGCCAATAACAGATTTGAAAACAAAATTGTCAACATTGATGCTTGCAAAAGCACTTCCTAAGGCCTGAATTCTTTTTTGATTATTTCCTTTTCCTCTATCTAAAGAACCCAATGGATTTCCAATATCATTTATAGGATTACCAGCAAAATCTCCGTTTGTATTTTTGACAGGAACTATAGATGGGAATTTGTAAGCATTGTAAATAATACTACCCAAAGCACTGTTCGTGTTTACAGAAACTTGGTCTCTATAAGAAAGTCCTAAATTCTCTCCGATAGTTAAGAAGTTAGTCAACTTATAGGTAGAGTTAAACCTAGCTGAATAACGCTCAAAACCAGTATTCTTAATGATACCTTCTTGATTGAAGTAACCTAAACTTAAAGAGTTTTGAGCTCTTTCTCCACCTTTTAAAAGAGTAACATTATAAGAATGAATAGGTGCTGTTTGCATTATTTCTTTTACCCAGTCCACATCTGCACTAGGAATAGTTTGAGCAGCATCTAAGAAAGCAGGTATGGTAGGATTGTTTGGGTCGTTACCATAAATATCGCTTGCCGGAACCTGACCGTCGTTCTTAGTGGCTTGCCATAATGCATCGCCATACTCCTGAGCATTAAGCATTCTTGGCTGGTTAAATGGAGCCTGCACACCAGAATAAGCATCAAAACTCACCTTGAAAGCATCTTTTGTTCCACCTGTTTTGGTAGTAATAATTACCACACCATTAGCTGCTCTAGAACCATAAACAGAAGCAGAAGCCGCATCTTTTAAGACCTGCATAGTAGCAATGTCATTTGGATTAATGCTATTCATGCCATTAGAAACAGGAATACCATCCACAATCACCAAAGGATCGTTATCATTAATGGTACTAAAACCTCTTACCCTTAAAGAAGCTCCACCACCAGGAATGTTATCACTCATCACCTGTACACCAGGAAGCCTACCATCTAACATTTCTACCACGTTAGATTTTGGCAAAGCTTTAATATCGTCTGGGTCTATAGAAGCTACAGCAGCAGTAATGTTTCTTCTGCTTTCTGTACCGTAACCTACCACCACAAATTCCTCTAAAGCCTGCGTATCTGGAAGTAAAGCTACTTTGATATTTGACTGATTACCTACCATCACTTCTTGGCTAAGGTAACCCACAAAAGAAAAAACCAAGACTGCATTTTGGCTCTCCACATTTAAAGAAAAGGCTCCGTCTCCGTCAGAAATAGTACCAACAGATGTTCCTTTTATCACTACAGAAACACCTGGCATGGGTGCACCTGTCTCATCACTAACCGTCCCTTTTAATGCTCGCACATCATAAGTAAACGGCTCTCCCGCAAAAGCATGTTGCTCTAAGAATAAACAACTCAAAACTGTGAATCCAATAATGAATTTCAGTTTTACCACGTAATTTTTAAGCATAGAATTAATTAAGTTTTTTTAATACAGGCCGCAAAAGAACGTGTTTAATGTTATCATTTTATGAGCTCAAGATTAAGCAATAGTAAAGGAATTAGGTCGTTTGAGTTAAGTCGTGCAATGCTTATATTAATTCATTAGATAGTTCCAATCACCTTGTTTAGGTCATGAGTTGGTTTTTATACATGAGGATTAAATTCTAAAACTGGTTAAACTTATCTAGGCATAATTTTTGCACATCAATTGGGCGGAGTTTTATAATTTATTGAGTAGAAAATGTTTTCAAATTTGACCTTTGCTTTCGTATTGATCGGAAGCTTCTTTACTAGTTTATGGACTAGCAATTATTCACATCTTTTCAAAAAATATTCTGTTCATGGCATAGATGTTTCGCATCATCAACGATATATCAACTGGGAGAGAGTGGGGGAGCATGAAGCGTTTAAAGTTAAGTTCTGTTTCATGAAAGCAACCGAAGGGGCAAGTCATAAGGATACTCAATTCAAAAACTATTGGAAGAGTAGCAAGGATGTAAACTTGGTGAGAGGGGCGTATCATTTCTATAGCCACTCTAGTAGCCCTGTTGCACAAGCAAACCATTATATAAGTATGGTAAACTTAGAGGCTGGTGACTTGGCACCTGTACTGGATTTTGAAACTGAATCTTCCTCTATATCTATTTATCAAACTCGAAAGAACCTTTTGAAATGGTTAACGATTGTTGAAAACCATTATAAAATCAAGCCAATAATCTACACCAATTCACATATTTTTGAGAAATACCTAGAGGGGCATTTCAAGGATTATAAATTTTGGATTGCAGATTACAATGTCAGTGACATTGAACATAAAACAAACAATAAGCAGGTAAAGCTCTGGCAATATACCGAGCGTGGTCGTGTATCAGGAATTGGGACGAATGTGGATATCAATGCCTTTATTGGAGAAGAGCATGAATTTGAAAAATTAAGAATTCCCTTTCCAGGAAGTACCGACTCTACTTACGCATACGGCGAAATATTAGAAGTTTTGGAGTAAAGCATTGCCCCAAGACCTTTTCTGTGATTTTGGCTTGGATCGAGTTGATGAGATTTATTTATGACAATGATTCTATTAATAACCTCTTTCTAAATCAATCACATTATTCAATTCTTTATCTGCTTCAAAAAGTGCTAAGTTTTCAAGAAATATCTTGAATTTGCCTTGGTGTTCTTTTCGGCGACCTCCGCCTGTATGCTGGAGTATTAGAACATTTGGTAAGCTCCAAAGCGGGTTGCTTTCTGGTAGTGGTTCTATTTCTGTGACATCTAAAACAGCTCCTTCTATTTTTCTTTTTGATAAGGCTTCAATGAGTGCTAGTTCATTTACAGTGTTACCCCTTCCTACATTAGCAAATACAGCTTCAGGGTTCATTAGACCAATCATTTCTTTGGTAAAAAATCCTTTTGCAGTACCAGGTAAACAAGAAATGACCAAATCGGCATCTGGCAAAATAGCTTTTAATTCTTCTTCGGTTCTAATATTGGCTGCTGGGTTACTTTTGGCCAAAATGGTGATATCACAATTAAACCCTTTTAAAATGTCTCTTACACAAAGGCCTATGGTTCCAGCACCTAGAATCACTACTTTTTGTCCATAAAGTAATTTCATTTCTAACCTTAGTGGTTCTCCAACCCAGCTTTGGCTTGTCTGCAAAATTGCAAGTGTATCTACTTTGCGATAAAGAGCGAGTATGCCAGCAATAATTGTTTCGGCACAGGGCTGAGCATAGTAATTGCCAACATTTGTTGTGATGGCATTAACTGTTAGGCTTTTATATTTGTCAAATCCAGCCGACTCCAATTGCCACCATTTAAGGTGATCACTTTTTTCTTCTAACCAGTCTGCAGGTGCATTACCCATGAGGATATCAGCTTCTAAAAAAGCTTTCTTCTGCTCTTCTTTTGCCAAATCACTTTTGAACACAGCCTTATAATTGGCGGGTAACTTATCTAGTAAAAAAGCTCTGTCCTCTTGATTTGCTGGGGTAACTACAAAAATGTTCATTGTGAAGTTGGGCTAGGTTGATAACTACGATTTAGTTAAAAATACTTTTTTTAGAAAAATATGAATTGCATGAGGGATTGAAGCGGCATCCTTATCACCCTTTGATAAAAGGGTGATAAGATATAGCAAAAAGCCCGGTGCCGTTATAACGGCACATGCCCCAGAAAGCGTTTATTTCAATTCCACATCTTTGGTAGCCGTGGCATAACCCGAAGTGATACGATTGAAAACATCCATTAGCTCTTGTAATTTTTCAGGCTCCTCATCCCCAACACTTGATTGTTGTGAAGGGTCTGTAATCACATTATACAATCTTGCTTTAGGATCATTTCCAATTTCAATATTTACAGCTTTTAAGATTGCACTTCCAGTATTTGCGGGAATAAAGGCATAGTCGCCACTGCGTAAAGCAAGTCTACCGGTCGCCTCCAAGATTACTTCTTTTCTGCCTTCTTTAGTTTTACCCAAAAAGGTATCCAAATAGTTTTCAGAATCATCAAATTTTGTGTCGTCGCCTATCAATGCTGCAAAAGATGCGGCAAGGTCAAGCTGAGAAACTAAAGCATCGGAAATGGCTGGTTTTACTTTGCCCTTCCAGTATACAATGAAGGGTACTTTTGTGCCTGCTTCGAAAAGACTATATTTTCCACCGCGAAGTTTTCCGCCTGGTGTATGATCTCCTATAAGTTCAACTGCTTGGTCAAAATAACCATCATTTAATACGGGGCCATTATCGCTAGAGAAAACTACCAAGGTATTTTCGAGTAAGCCTTCGTTTTCTAGATGTTCCATGATTTGACCTACGCACCAGTCAGCTTCTAGAATTGCGTCACCTCTAGGTCCTAGGCCTGATTTTCCTACAAATCGCTCATGAGGTACTCTTGGTACATGTGGCTCATGAAGTGCATAGTACATAAAAAATGGTTTTCCTGTTTTTTCAGAATTGTTAGTAGTGATAAATTCCTTCGCTTTTGCCAAAAAGTCATCAGCCATGTTTTCGTCTACCCAAAGAGCAGACTTGCCGCCTTTCATGTATCCGATACGTGGAACGCCATTATGCACACTTTGATTGTGACCGTGGTGCCACTTCATCTTAGTCATAAGTTCTGGGTTAGAAATCGCCGTAGGTTCGCCTTCAAAATTCTCTTTGTAACTCACATAAAGTGGATCGTTTGCCTCTAGGCCAACGACCTTTCTGTTTTCCACATACACTGTAGGTGTACGGTCGTTTGTTGCTGCCATAATGTATGACAAATCGAATCCAATATCATTAGGCGTGATGGATATGTCTTTGTTCCAGTCTATGTTACCATCGCCAAGCCCCATGTGCCATTTTCCTACTACTGCAGTTTCGTAACCGTTGTTTTTGAACATATCCGCCATTGTCGCTCGCGATGAATCAAAAAGCATTGGAGCATCTCCAGCGAGTATTTTAGCTCTTTCGTTTTTCCATGGGTATTGACCACTTAGCAAAGCGTATCTACTTGGAGAGCAAGTTGCGGAGGTAGCATAGCCGTTGGTGAATTTAATGCCACCTTTTGCCAGCTGATCAATATTTTGGGTTTCAAGAGTTCCCTGCTTGTAGGCCGAAACATCACCATAACCAAGGTCATCCATGTAAATGATAAGAACATTGGGTTTTTGCTTTTCTTCGCTATTAGAGTTGCACGAAAGAAAACCAACGGCAAGAAACGCAAAGGATAATAATCTCATTTTCATATAGGGTTCTTTATTTATTTTTTAACAACAACAATTGAAGGATTGAAAGCATACCTGCCAAAATCCTTTCCATAAATAGCTAATCCTCCTCCGTTGGTAGAAGCCAAGCGTACTCTTATTTTACCTTCTTTTTTAAGTGTTTTTACTTGATCTGATGTGAACGGAACCTTAATCAAATATCCATAGCTACCAGCTTCGTGAAGAGTTTTGTCCTTATTTTGGCGGTGCCAGCTTAATATTCCTCTGTGGTCAGCTGGATCATCTGGCAATTCTTGGGCAAATAAGAAACTACCGTCTATGCTGACTCCAAGTTGTGAAGGCTTCATGTCTGCATCCGACATTGGATAAGAGTTTTTGTTTTTGCTTGGTTCAGCTTTGCCGCCAAGCATGTATTCTACCGTTCCTAATTCTTTTTCGTCCCTATCTTTTGCAAATAGTTGTTTTCCACCTAGCTCAGCAAGGAAATATATTTCCTCAATTCTCTTTGGGTCACCGGTGAATTCATATTCTATGTAGCCATTGCCGGCAGCATTCATTTTTGCTCCTTCCATTTCGCTCCACACTTTATTGCTCCAGTTTTCTTTTTTCCAATCGGTTGGTTTTACTTCAAAAACCTGATAAGCTTCTTCGTCTCTACCAAAAGGAACATCTAAGCTAAAGAAGTTTCTATGATGGACTTTTCCATTCGCATCTTTTACTTCAAAAATAACTTGGTATACGCCCTGTAGGCTAGGAGTCTGAATCGAAATGGGCTTTAGCGTTTCTTGCATCCACGACTTGTAAGGGATGGTGAAGGATTTTTTTTCTGTAGTTATCGTGTTGCCTACATAGTTGACCCCGTTGATCCAATAATCCACCGTTAGTTGATCTCCTTCTACTCCTTGATCAGTCATAGATGAAAAATAGAGAGGGATTTCTACTGTAGTGTTGGGTTCTACTGTTCTTGTGATTTCATTTCCAGTACTTATATATATGAGTGAGTGAAAGTCACTGTCCTTCATTCCGTTTCCTAGTTCTTCTAATCCCGTATACTTGGGAGATCTATCAAACCTCCAGTAGCCATTCCATTCATTGATGACGTCATGGTGTTCGGTATATAGCCAGCCTGCCATTTGTGGATATTTACGAAATACATTCATCATTTGGTGGTAATCGTAGCTCCAATCCACATCACCAGTGCTGCCCTCATAACCCCATACGTTTCCGCATTCGGAATTAATCATAGGCTGATTTCCTTGAGTGAATCCTTTTTCAAAATGAAATTGGCTACCGGGATAGGTGTTTTTAACCAAATTACTCATGTGGTCTTCCCAAGCATAACCTGGCAAATATTCGTGCCATGAGTTTATGTCTGTTTCGGTATGACCTGCTCCACAGCAAATGGAATTGTCCTCAACCAGCCTTGTTTGGTCAAGAGACTTTGCCAAATAATACATTGAAGCAACCCAGTATTGAGTTTCGGGAAGGTAAATATTGCTGCTTTTCTTTGTTTTGGGATCTACGGTTTTAGTTCTTAAGCCCCAAGATTCGTTAAAAGTAATCCAAGAGAAAATGGCTGGATGATTGAAGTCTCTTTTGATCATTTCTCTCAGCGTATACTCGGACTCTTTTTGCATTGCAAGGTCTGGTTCTCCCCAGCTATTGGGCAAGTCCGCCATTACAAGCAGGCCAAGCTTATCTGCCCAATAAAGTTTCCTTGGAATATCAACTTTGATGTGGGTTCTCAATCCATTGAGGCCAATATCTTTACAAAGCTGAATTTCGTTTTTCATAAACTCATCACTGGGGAAAGTATAAAAGCCATCGGGGTGATAAGACTGGTCAAGTGTGAGCTGCAAATAGATAGGCTTATTGTTAAGGGCTATATAAGGGATGTCAGTTCCTGGTAGGTTAACAACCGATATTTTACGCATCCCGAAGTAGGTTTTCACTTCGTCGTCCTTCACACTAAGTGTAGCATCGTACAAGAATGGGTCTTCAAGTGTCCATAATCGAGCATCAGTAATTGGAAATGTGAAACTGAATTTGCCGTCTTTTTTGATGCTGTTTTTTATTGTAAACCTTTTCTTATTAAAGGCAAATTTCAATTCATCTTGATCGTCAACTTCGCCTATGATTTCTCCTTTGATAGTTACTTCGCTGCTATCAATATTAGGGACGAAGTGAATGTGGTCGAAATGCGTTTTCCCTCTAGCCTCTAAATAGGCAGTTTGCCATATTCCTCTTGCATTGCCATAACCTTGCTTGCCGTAAAGCGTAAACATACGGCGAGCATCATCTACTCTTACGACTAGTTTTTGGTTTTGACCATATACTAGATATGGACTCAAGTCGAATGAAAATGGCGTATATCCACCTTTGTGCTCGCCAAGCAAATTACCATCAAGCCACACAGTTGTATGCCAATCAGAAGCACCAATTGTAAAAAATGTCTTTTTGTTTTGCCAGCTTTCTGGTACGTTAATGTTTCTGCCATACCAAGCTATGTCGGCTTCATCTTTGACTCCAGATAGTTTTGAACCCCATGGGAAAGGTACCGTGATTGTTTTCGTATATAATTCAGATTTTGATTCCCAGTTTTGGTCTATGCCTTTATTTAGGCTGTCAAATTCGAATTTCCAGCTTCCATTTAAGTTGATCCATTCGCTTCGCTCAAAGTCTGGGCGAGGATGTTCGGGTAAAGGTATTGTTTGGGCTTTTAGTGTCACTATTGAAAAAAATAGTAGACAAAATGTTGCTAGTTTTTTCATTTTCGAGGAGTAAGAATATTTCATCATTTCAAATATCTTCAAAAATCTTGTATCCTACCACTTTTAAACCAATAACAGTCAAAATATGGTGCTTTTGAGCTAAAATAGGAGTTCTTGTATTTCTTTATAGGGATGACCTATACTATTAACTTTAAGCTTATTGTCCTTCTAAAAAAATCGTATCTTTGCACCCGTTTTGGGGGGGTAAATTGTATTCTTTCAAAACATCATATCATAAAATAAGCAATAGTAATGTTAAGTGTTTCTAATATTTCCCTTCAGTTTGGCAAGCGAGTACTCTTCGATGATGTAAATCTAAAGTTCGTGCCAGGTAACGTTTATGGCCTTATAGGTGCAAATGGAGCGGGAAAATCAACTTTTGTAAAAATTCTTTCGGGAGAACTAGATCCTACAACCGGTCAGGTTAGCCTTGATGCAGGTGAGAGACTTTCGATTTTGAATCAAAACCAGAACGCCTTTGATAACACTCCAGTATTGGAAACTGTGATGAGAGGAAATGAGCGTCTCATGGAGGTAATGCTTGAGAAAGATGCCATTTACATGAAAGAAGACTTCACAGAAGAAGATGGTAACAAAGCGGCAGAGCTAGAAGGCGAATTTGCAGAAATGAATGGTTGGGAAGCAGAATCGGACGCTGCATCATTACTTTCGGGTCTTGGGGTAAAAGAAGAATACCACCAAACGCTTATGAGTGAGATCAATCCATCGGAGAAAGTAAAAGTTTTGCTTGCTCAGGCTTTATTTGGTAATCCAGATGTGCTTTTGCTTGATGAGCCTACCAACAACTTGGATATCGAGTCTATCTTGTGGTTAGAAAACTTCTTGATGAATTTCAAGAATACTGTAATCGTAGTTTCGCACGATCGACACTTCTTAGATAATGTATGTACCTATATTGCCGATCTTGATTATAAGAAAATCAATATTTATGGTGGTAATTATAGTTTCTGGTATGAGTCTAGTCAGCTGGCCGCTCGTCAACGTCAAGATCAAAACAAGAAAGCTGAAGATAAAAAGAAGGAATTAGAAGACTTCATTCGTAGATTCTCTGCAAACGTTGCAAAATCTAAGCAAGCAACTGCTCGTCAGAAAATGATTGATAAGTTGGATGTAAGTAAAATTCAACCATCGTCTAGAAGATATCCATACATAGGATTCAAGCCAGAAAGAGAAGTGGGAGACCAAATCTTGATGGTAGAAAACCTTAGTTATAAGAACGAAGAAGGACAGTATCTTTTCAAAGATGCAACTTTCCAGGTTATGAAGAATGACAAGATTGCATTCTTGAGTAAAGACAGCTTGGCAGTTACTGCAATGTTTGATATTCTATCTGGAAAGAAAAAAGCCTCTTCAGGCGAATTCAAATGGGGAGTAACTATTACTAAAGATTACTTACCAAACGACAATACAGACTTTTTTACGGATAAGGGTTTGAACCTTGTAGATTGGCTTCGTCAGTTCTCAACTGAAAAGGACGAAACTTTTATAAGAAACTTCTTAGGAAGAATGCTTTTCTCAGGAGAGGAGGCTCTTAAACAATGTACAGTATTGAGTGGAGGCGAGAAGCAACGTTGTATGTTCTCCAAAATGATGCTTTCAAATAGCAACGTTTTGCTTTTTGATGAGCCTACCAACCACTTGGACTTGGAATCTATTCAAGCTTTGAACAAAGGAATGGAGGAGTTTGATAGCAATATCCTGTTTACTTGTCATGATCACCAGTTGACTAACTCGGTTGCAAATAGAATTATAGAATTAACTCCGAATGGAATTCTTGATAAGCTGATGACTTTCGATGAGTTCTTGACAGACGAAACTGTTAAGGTTCAGAAGAAGGAGCTTTACGGGTAATACATGCTCTTTAAACCTCACAGGTTTCAAAAACCTGTGTTTAAAACTAAAGACTTAAAATACAAAGCCTTGTTTCAGAAATGGAGCAAGGCTTTTTTGTGAATTAGCCTACAACCTTCTCCAATACCAAGAACTCCAAAAACTTCTTTGGCTCACCAAATTTTGGATCTCCCATAGGGAACGGAAGTGTTTCGCCAGTTTTAGCGTAACCATGTCTTTCGTACCAAGCGATTAGTTCTGAACGGTCAGAGATGACTGTCATTTCTAGTTTAGAAAGCCCTTTTTTAATGGCAAAATCTTCTGAAGCTTTTAGCAGCTTTTTGCCCAAACCAGCATTTTGTAAATTTGGCTTTACTGTTAACATTCCAACGTAGAGCGATTGCTCTTTCTCCATCAGTTGTACACAAGCGACAAGTTCGTTGTCAAGAAAGTCTATTAGAATAGTGGTTCCTGTCGTTGCAATTGTTTCTTGCAATGACTCCTCCGAAGTACGTATTCCACCTAACAGACTTTCTTCTGTGGTCCAGCCTAGTTTGCTGCTTTCGCCACGGTAAGCACTATTTATTAACATGTTGAGTGCTGGAATATCTTTTAATTCTGCTGGTCTCATTAGCTATATCTATCATTTTGCCAAGGGTATGCAGTATCGCTATATCCTCTTTCTTCCCAAAATCCTTTTTTATTTGCATCCAAAAACTGAATTCTCTTGATCCACTTACTGCCTTTCCATGCATAAAGTTGTGGAGTAATCATTCTCGCAGGGCCTCCATGTTCTTTGGCCAATGGTTCATTAAAAACAGTGTGAGCGATAAGCACATCTTCTTTTAGTGCCTCTTCTATACTCAAGTTGGTTGTATATGTGTCGTAGCCATAACACAATATGTGTGTTGCGTTTTCTTTTGGCATAACCAATGCGGCTAAGTCCAAAAGTCGAACTCCTACCCATGGCATATCTAGTTTTGACCAAGTGGTTACACAGTGAAAATCACTTGTGTCTTTGGTTTGAGGTAGGGCCATGAAATCTTTCCATTTCAATACAAGAGGTTCTTCTACTTCACCGTCAATCGTGAGTCGCCATCTATCCGTAGTAAGTTCTGGATGGTAACCTAAATCTAGGATTGGCCACTTCTCGGTGACTGTTTGGCCTACAGGTACTTGAGGCATTCCATGACGATTTAGAGGGCCCTTACCTTGAGCAAGGTCGTCGCTTATAGATGGGGTTGCAGTCATTTTGGACTCAAAACGTTTCTTGAGTTTCATTCGGGCATCCACTATGCGTTTTAACTTGTCCTCCATAATTATTGAAATATTAATTTTTAGCGTTACTTTTAGGAGTAGTTGGTGTCTAACTAAGTGAAGAGTGCAATTTACTCTCAAACAATGGTTTTTCACAATGACAAACCTCAAACAATAAAAACAAATAAACAAAATGGCCGGAATATTAGACCTATTAAACAGTGATTTAGGAAAAACATTAATTCAAGGAGCAAGTAGCCAAGCTGGTGCCCCTGCGAATAAAACTGCTGATGTGTTGAGCATGGCACTACCCGTTTTAATGGGAGCAATGAAAAAAAATGCAGCCACTCCTGATGGTGCTGCTGGATTAATGGGTGCCCTACAAGGCAAGCACGACGGAAGCATACTAGATAACCTTGGTGGTTTATTTGGTGGTGGCGTTGATGACAACGTTATGCAAGACGGTGCGGGAATCTTAAATCACGTACTAGGTGGAAAGCAAAACAATGTTCAGAATGCATTGGGTAAGCAGTCGGGTTTAGACTCGGATACTATTGGAACAATACTTAAAGTTGCAGCTCCAATTTTGATGGGATATCTAGGAAAACAAACAAGACAAAGCAATGTATCTGATTCTAACGGAATCGGTGATTTGTTGGGTGGATTGTTAGGAGGCAACTCTGGACAAGGTGTACAGCAACAAAGTATGATAGAGTCTTTCTTGGATGCAGATGGCGACGGTAGTATCGTTGACGATCTTGCTGGAATGCTACTTAATCAAGGTGGAAACAAAGGTGGCGGAGGAATGCTAGGAGGTCTTTTAGGAGGTCTTTTTGGTAAGAAATAATCAGCCATTATTACGATATAGAGCCAGACAGCAATGTCTGGCTTTTTTTATGTCTAAACAGTTGGGCGAAATGTGTGTTTATATAGTATGAAAATATTCATCATTATAGCAAGCGTCATAATTGCTGCTTTTGGAGCAATACAATATTATACAATGAGCAGTACAAACAATACCGAAAGGCAACCTTACAATACAGAAGAAAAGGAAGGTCAATTTGAAATAAGGTTTTATCCTTCGAGCACCATTGCAAGTGTAACCAAGGAAGGAGACTTCAAGAGTATGAGCAATGCTGGATTTAAGGATTTGGCAGGTTACATTTTTGGTGGAAATGCAACAGGTCAAAAAATTGCAATGACCTCTCCAGTCATTATGGAAGAGGAGAGCAGTGAAACTAGGATGAGCTTTGTGATGCCTAGTAAATACAATAAAGAGGATTTGCCGTTGCCTAATAACTCAAGTGTAACCTTTTCCAAAACAGAACCTGTTTATATGGCAACCATTACTTATGGTGGATTTTCTTCTGCAGACAAAGTTGAAAAGTACAAAACGGAGTTAACAAATTGGTTAGCCGAAAAAGGATTGGAGCACAAAGCACAACATATCATTATGTCTTACAACCCTCCTTATCAGTTAGTGGGTAGGGAAAATGAAGTTGCTTTCGAATTAATAGGTTATAAAAAATAAGTCGAAAGCACTATTGTCGCAGTTAAATCAAGATTAATGCTCTTTCAGGTATTTTTTTTCACCAGCTAAAATCTCAATCTTAAGATGGTTTTCCTGTGGTGGAATAGGGCAATTGTAACCATCCGAGTAAGCACAATAAGGATTGTACGCTTTGTTGAAATCGATCACAATAGGTTTAGATTCTAAGTCTTTCATTCTCAGGTCTAGATACTTTCCACCTCCGTAGGTTGATTTAGCATTCGTGAGGTCTTTGAAAGGCAGAAATATATAGTCTCTATACAATGGGTTTTGTGCCAAAGCCAAACTTCTGTAAACTGCCAAAGTTTGCTTTTTGCCATTAATCTTAAAATGGAGTGTACCGAATTTTTGGTATGTCTTAGTTATTCCTGAATAGGTGGGTAGCTCAAAAGGAAGGCTGTTTTTGTCAAACTTAAATTTACACTTTACTTTATAAGCCTCATCAGCATCATAGAAATCTAAATATGCTAAATCATCTTCTTTAAGAGGGGAATTTGGGCTTTTGAGAAACTCAGCTTTATACTCTTTTCGGTGTTCGGCTATTTCGTGAGCATAGTCTTGAGCAATTAAATTACTAAAGCTTCCCACAAAAAGGCACAATAATAGAAAACGCAGCATTCTTTTAGTATTTTTCGAGTTCATATTTCAAAGCTAATCAAAATGAATATTTCCCTCACTATTATTCTCATTGCTATTACGATTGCTGCAAGTTTTGTGGCATGGAAACGCAGAGATCTTAGAGATAAATGGATACACAATCCATATAGTGCCAATAAATACAATGAATACTGGAGATTACTTACCTCAGGTTTTATTCATGCCGACTATATGCACATATTCTTTAATATGTGGGCTTTTTACCTTTTTGGAGGTTTAGTGGAGCAATACTTTACAGTGTTTTTTGGAGGGAAAGCGATTCTGATGTTTTTACTTATTTACCTAGGTGGAATTGTCGTTGCGAATATTCCTGATTTTATTCAACATAAAAATAACCCATCTTTTAACTCATTAGGTGCATCAGGAGGTGTTTCATCTATCGTATTTTGTGCAGTTATTTTGCAGCCAACAATGGAGCTCATGATTTTTCCAATCCCAATTCCGATGCCCGCATATATTTTCGCATTACTCTATGTTGCCTATTCGGTATACATGGAAAAACGACAAATGGATAATGTAAATCACATGGCACACTTGTGGGGAGCAATATGGGGAGTGGTGTTTATAGCAGCAACTCAGCCACAAACTTTGGGTAACTTTATGAACCAAATAACGAGCTCTTTCTAAAGGATGAAAAAGGTATTTTCGGTCTTGAGTCAACCCTATCCTTTTGAGAGTTATAAAAATAGGTCACATGTCAGAAAACTTATAGGTATTTTGGCTCAAGGGGCATTTATTGCACTTTTTTTAATTTTATTCAAGCCCTTTGATATCTCTCGTTGGAATCATCCACACCTAACACTTACTTTGATAGGTTTTGGGCTTGTTACTTCTTTGGCAGGACTATTCATCCAATTTATTATTGTACCCGCTTTTCCGAAATATTTTACAGAAGATAAATGGACTGTGGGTAGAGAAATCCTGCTGCTATTGTTGCTTATACTCTTTATTGCTTTGGGGAATTTAGCTTTACTCATATTTGTGGGTGCTCAGAGCTTTACCTTTTGGAACTTCATAAACAATGTTTTATCGGTTGTTATATTGGGGGCTTTTCCTATCAGTTTTGGGATACTAATCAATTATATTTTTCAACTTCGAAAGTTTCAAAAACAAGTACAGGTTCGACCTCACGAGCAGTCGATCAATAGTTTTAAAGAAATAAAATTGGTTGCAGAAAATGAGAAAGACAGCTTGACTTTTAAATTGGAAAATCTTCAGTATATTGAGTCGGCAGATAATTATGCGATTATTTATCTTATTGAAAACGGAGCTCAGCGTAAAGAGATGTTACGTAGCAGTCTTACTAGATTGTTAAGTCAAATAAACGATTCGGAAGTTGTAAGATGTCATAGATCTTATATTGTAAACCTCTCGCAAGTGCAAGAAGTTAGTGGCAATGCTCAAGGATATAAACTCCACCTCGAAAACTGTGATGCACTTGTTCCGGTGGCTCGTAAATACTCCGAAATTGTTGAAAAGCTAAAGTGATTTTTAGCTAAATCGCTTTGTCAAACATCCCAAAAGCTTACTAAATAGCCCTTTCCTTTGTCATTGAGCCCCAATCATTGACCAACACCCCTTTCTTTTGTTTCGAGGTTTTGAGCCCCTTATGTTTGCCAATGTCAATAACGACAAGTACTAACAAACATAAAAAAATGAAAAATTTACTAAGTCTTATCGCCTTCTTATTTATAACAAACATTGCATTCGGTCAGGAGAAATATAAAGTTACTGTGAAGGTAATGGCACCGGGAGAAAATTTCGTGGCATACCTAATAGATGGAGATCAAAACTTCCCAGGCCCAACACCAACAAGTAAATTATTGAAAGTAAAAGGTGATGGTACGTCTGCAACATTTGAGTTTGAAGAAGTATTAACTGGCACCTACGCTGTGTTCGTATTTAATGATAAAAATAATAATAGCTCACTGGATATGAATGGACAAATGCCAGCTGAACCATTTGGGTATTCAAAATACATTGTAATGGGGCCTCCAATGTGGGAAGATTGTTCTTTTACTGTTGAGGAAGATGTCGAAATAAGTGTAAGACTCGTGACATTGTAAATCGGATTTTTGATAGCTCATTTAAACCATACATATTATGAAAACGCTCGTTTTTCAATCTGTTCTTTTTCTTCATGTCATTGCAGGGGTTATTGCACTCGTCACTGGGTTAGTTGCAATGTTTGCACCCAAGAAAGGTGGTAAGCTGCACAATGTTACTGGGTTGATGTTTTACTACTCAATGGCTTTTGTTTTTGTTTCTTCAGTGATATTTTTCATTCTTGAACCAAGTAGCCTGAAGTACCAGTTTTTTCTAGCAATAGGTGTGGTGAGTTTTTATCCTATCTATACTGGGAGGAGTGTACTGTACATGAAAAAGCAAATCAATACTGGCTTGTTTCATAAAAGCTTGGCGGTTTTGGCCGTATTAACAGGAATTGGAATGCTTGTGTATGGCAACCTTGGGGCGGCTCCTTCTCAGTATCAAATTCTGTTTAATGTATTTGGCGTAATTTTAATTCTGAATGGACTGGGGGATGTAAGGGTTTATTTTGGACTAAAACCTACAGCGAAAAACTACTGGTTAATGGCTCATATTGGTAAAATGCTTGGTGGGTATTCTGCTGCACTTACAGCTTTTATGGTCAATGTGGTACCACGTTATTTACCCGCACATACTTCTATGTTTGTTTTTATTGCGATGTGGACCTTGCCAGCAATCGTGCTTACCTTTTATGCTGCTTTTGTAAGAAAAAAATATAGTCCTAAAGTAAAAGCTTCACCAAGGGTTAAGAAACTAGAATTGGAAATTGCTTAAGATACTTTTCACATTAGAAAGATTTCTTTTGATAACAATTTATTGAATCTGAAAAACGGACTTTAGTGCTTCTAAATAAGTAGGTTTGTAGGCAAATTCGAATCAACAATGCTTAGAAGCTTTCCTTTAATCATTCTCGTACTCCTTGGGAGTATTTCTATCTCTTTTGCCCAGGTTAATCTAACAGGTACAAGTTATAATGAAAATTTTGATGGACTAAATACAGGTTTGCCAGTTGGCTGGACAGTTAGAACGGGAGCCTCTGCAAGTAGTCTGGGAAATGAAGAAGTTTTTGACCCAGCACACAAAACATGGGCTAGTACAAGTGGTGGTTATAGGAATTGTGGCTCAGGCGATCTCACGCTAACAAGTTCAAACAAAGATACAAACCCAAATCGTGGCTTAGCAATTAGACAATCGGGTGTTTTTGGAGATCCTGGTGCTGCCTTTACGGTACAATTTGCCAATACTTTGGGATTTGAAAATTTTCAATTATCGTTTAAGCTACAATCTCTCAATAGTACAAGTCCTAGAGTAACAGAGTGGCAAGTTCAGTGGGCTAGCGGAGCGAATCCAACCGTTTTTAATACTGTAATTTGCACACCAGCATTCAATAGTACAGGTGGAAATACGATTTCAAATACAACTGTTTCTTGCTTTTTGCCTGCTAGTTTTGAAGATATCTCTTCACCTGTTTGGGTAAGAATAGTTGCTTTAAGTAGCACGACAGGGGCTGGTAATAGGGTAACTTCAGGAATTGACGATTTTCAATTGACGTACAATGTGATTGATCCACTAGCACCGAAAGTTAAAATAGTTTCAAATTTTAATTCTTTCTCAGCAATTGAAAATAGCCCATCTCCAATTCAAGATTTTGTTTTCTCTGCAGTTAACCTAACTGATACTGCTAAAATATTTGCCCCTACGGGTTACGAAATTGCTTTTGATAATACTTTCAATGACACTTTGTTTTTAATTCCTCCAGTTTCAGGAACAATAGAAGATACTCTTGTAAAAATAAGACTTGCCGGAATTACAGCTGGTACTTATAACGGAAATTTGATGTCCCAAAGCCCTGGGGCTAATACCTTAAATGTGCCTTTGACTGGGGTTTCGAATGCAGCAATTGTAGGATTGAATAGTATCTCAGTCATAAAAGGAATGGTAGCGGGAACTACTGTTGCAGCCAGTGGACGTGTAAGTGTTGCCCGACAATTTGGTGGAAATCAAATATTCATTCAGGATAACACAGGCGGAATATCCGTTTATAAATATTCAGGAAACTTAGTTTACGAAAACGGTTTGGTCATAGGTGACTCAGTACTTGTAGAAGGAGAATTGGGCGTTTTTAATGGTTTAACGCAGATAAACCTTACCAATATTAACAAGGTGAATGTTCCTGCAATAGCACCCACTCCATTGCTTATAGATGAATCAGATATTTTACTTCATGAGGGTGAGCTTGTGAAAGTCAATGGAGTTCTTATTCCTGGAATTCTGGAAATGGATGGGCAGCGAAATTATACTTTTGATCCAGTGGATGTAAGAATTGCTAGTCCAAATAACTCACTAGGTTATGTAAATCCACTTGTAGGTTCATTTGTAGCCTCTGGAACTGGGGAAGTTATTGGGGTTGCTGGACGATTCTACGACAATTCGCAATTGTTGCCAAGATTATTAAGTGACATTGTTGTCACTGGTCCTCCTCCTCCTGGAGCCTCTGATGAAACTTTTGAAACGAGTGAGTCTTTGGATGTTGTTGCATGGAACTTGGAATGGTTTGGTTCTTCAAATTATGGGCCCACAAACGAAGCTCTTCAAAAATCGAATATCAAAACAACTATCAAAACCTTAAATGCTGACCTTTTTACTTTTACGGAAGTTTCCAATTTGATTGAGTTTGAAAGCTTAGTTGCTGAGTTGAATTCAGAAGGATACACTTATAATGATACCTGTAGCTCTCGATTGTCATATGAGGATCTTGGTGAGGATGGACAACGAATTTGCTTTTTGTACAAACCTTCTGTCTTTAGTAATGTCACTGCAAAGCATATGTTCCAAAGCTTGGACGATTCACTCAATAATATGCTTATCCCAACTGTCTTGACCAGCTTTCCTGATGATGAGAAATCGCGTTTTTGGGCATCAGGTAGACTGCCATTTATACTCACTGCCGATGTTAGCTTGCCTAGTCAGCCAGTAACCAACATTAGTTTTGTAGGGGTTCATGCAAGAGCAAATACTAGTACGAATCCTACCGAGGCTTTGAGTAGGTACAATATGAGGAAGTTTGATGTAGAAGCTCTCAAAGATAGTTTGACAGCATATTATCCTGATAGTGCTATCATTATGCTCGGAGACTTTAACGACGATTTGGATTTTACGGTTGCAAACAATGCTGGAGTGCCAGATAATGTGTCGAGTTATGAGGCGTACATAAATGATCCCACTTCATATAAATTAGTCTCTAGAGAACTGAGTCTAAAAGGGAAGAAAAGTACAACAGGCTTTAGTGACATGATTGATCATCTTATTACGAGTAATGAACTCTCAAGTCAATATATCCCTACTTCGGTGCGAGTAGGTAACCCAGAAGCTTATATTGCAGCCTACGCCTCTACTACTACTGACCACTATCCAGTTATGGCGAGATTTAACCTTGCAAATATTTGTGCAAGTGCCGTGGTAGAAACAGTAGCCATTTCAACTGGCACGTCGAAAGTTGAAGCTGGTTATAGTGTAACCGCAAGCAATAGTATTTCGGGCGGAGCAAATGTGACTTACGATGCTAATAACTTTGTATTGCTTGAACCTGGCTTTACTATTTCAGCTGCTGATAATACAGTTTTTAAAGCTGTGATAGATGGTTGTGGTGGTAATTGAATCAAACCTTAAAAAACTAAAACAGCGAAAATGGTTGTTGAAATTTCTTAAATTTAATTATGGAAAACAGACGTTCATTTATCAAAAAAGCTGGGTTAGGGCTTGGGGCAATGACAATTGCTGGTAGTTCATTTTCTTTTTTTGAAGGGAAAAAGTTAAATGTTGCATTAGTTGGGTTAGGTCGATATGCCAATTATATGGCAGAAGGAATTGCAGTTTCCAAATATTGTAAGGTTGCTGGAATAGTTACTGGCAGCCCAGAGAAAGTGCCTATTTGGAGAGAAAAATATAATATACCTCTCAAGAATTGTTACAATTACGACAACTTCGATTCTATAGCTAATAATCCAGATATCGATGTCATTTACGTCATCTTGCCTAATGCGATGCATAAGGAATATGTGATTCGTGCTGCTCAAGCTGGTAAACACGTAATTGTAGAAAAACCTATGGCAACCAATGCTCAAGATTGCCTAGAGATGATTGAAGCTTGTAAAAAAGCAAAAGTTCAGTTAGCCGTAGGTTATCGATTGCACTTTGAACCATATAATATGGAAATGATGCGTCTCGGTCAAGAGAAGGTATTTGGGCAAGTTAAACTAGTAGAGGCATCTCTCGGCTATAATATTTCCGCAAGGGCAGATGCCGATGATTGGCATTTTAAGAAAGCACTTTCTGGTGGCGGACCACTTCAAAACCTTGGTGTATATTGTGTACAAGCTGCTAGGTATATTACTGGAGAAGAACCAGTTTCTGTTACAGCACAGTTTGGGCCTGTAACAAACAAAGAACTTTACAAAGAAGTGGAAGAGTCAATTTACTGGCAAATGGAGTTTCCTAGTGGTGCTGTGTCCACTTCTTCCAGTACCAATGCCTGTGGGATTGATAGGTTATTTGCTAGTGCCGAAAATGGAAACTTTGAACTCAGTCCAGCAATTAGTTATGGACCATTTGTAGGAAAGTCAAGTAATGGCCCTTTTGATTTCCCTCAAACCAATCAGCAACAGGTTCAAATGGATGAAATGGCGAAAATTCTACTAAATAAAAAAACTTTTCCTGATCACATAAGCGGACTTGAAGGCTGGAAAGACATGAAAGTTATTGATGCGGTTTATAAGGCTGCTGAGACGGGGGAAAGGGTGATTTTATAAGCAGTCAAAATTCACTATTTTTTTTAAAAAGCAGAAAAGCATTTTATGAAGACGTATTAATACTAAAGAACACCGCTTTTGAGGCGGTGTTCTTTGAATTAGACATTTGACCAATAAGATATTATTCTTCGTAGGTAATTAGAATTGTCACGGGTTTACTTAAAATGTTGGCACTATTACCTGCAACATTGTAAACTCTTATGTTTGAATTGTCGTGTATATAATCAAATTGATAATTATTATGATAAAGATGACTTTTTGAAACATAAGCTGTTGTCGAATAATTAACATGAATATCGACAGCCAAAATCTTGTGAGTCCCAAGTATACCGTGCGGAATATTTACCGAAGCCCCCTCGGTACTGGCGGTTGTTCCGGTTATTTTTTTCATCTTAATAAGTGGGGCATCTGATGCAGAACTTCCTAGTCGTGTATATCCTTCGTGAATAATTTTCCCATCTCCTGTTAGAGATATAATATTTCCTACTGGTGCATCTTTACTATATAGGTGTAGTCGTGAATCACTTGCATTGGTTTCAATTTTAGATGCAATTACGAAATTACCTGTTTTGCCTAGAGACTCAAATGCAATCCGGTTAAATCCACTTGATGTGTGCAATAACCTTAAACTCGCGTAGTCGTCGTTTGTTGATCCATTAGGAATGTCCAGTTTGGCACCTGGGTTTAAGCTTCCTAGACCGACATCACCACTACTTTTGATGGTTAAAACCTCGGTGTCTAATAATCCACCACTAACTCTTCCAAGTCTCAATCTAAAATCCGTCCCGATTGCGGATCCCGTCCAGTTCTCAGCTGCTTCAAAAGTCATTTGCCCACCTGTTTGAAAACCTGACAATCCAGTAAATCCTTTAGACGCAATGGTTAGCAAATCTTGCCCGTTTGTAACTGCGGCGTCATTTCCACTTAACTCCCTACTCCTAAATCCGGTCAGTTGTGCACCAACAAAAGAGTTCGTTTTAAGCTTTTTTATTTCAACTTCGGCATCGATACCTTCTGCAGTGGTTTCATTTGGTGTGATGGTCACACTCTGTCCGTACGCTATAAATGTGCTTAGAAATAGAGCACCAAAAAGTAGTTTAATTCTTTTCATCGTTTTATTATTTAGTTATTCGTAATGTTCATTAATGCATATAGATTTTCTCTTCTCCTTCTCGAAATAGGAAGCTTTACGCCGTTTTTTAAGGTCACTTGAGTTTCGCTTATGTTTTTAAGAAATCGCTTATTAATAAGGTGAGACCTACAGGGCCTCAAAAAGAACTTAGGATCAAGCATGGCTTGAAACTGCTTCAAGGTTTTGGCAAGTGTTAATTTTTTGCCGCCTTTAAGATGGATGATACTGTAGTTCTCATCAGCCTCTATTCTTATGATATCGGGTGGGATAATTTGTGCTTTTTGTATTGCACGAACATCTGTAAAGTTTGTTCTCATGTCATGGGGTGTTTTGTTCTAACAAAGTTGGAAAACATGACAATAGTGATCAATGCTCTGATCTTGTGATTTTTATGTCACCTGATGTGGTGACATTTAGGGTTAAATAGTTCGACAAGCTCACTACAAGTGTTGAAAGATGAAGGTTGCTTATTGTTAAGGCTTACCCATGGATTTTTTTGGGAAGGTCTATCTTTTGATCCTCCGTTTGCGGCATAAAGGAATAAGTTGCAAAGCTGAATGGCTTGCGGGAGAGTTTTCTATAAAAAGACCTCGTCCGACCGAAGGTGCTGACGATACTTTGGTAAAAATAGCTCTGAGAAACTCCGTGGTTAACCTTGTATGGTAAAATTTTGTCGAACTAGTAATGTTAGCAAGTACATTACACTAATAGGAATACGGATTGAACGGATCCGACTGATTTATTTGAATAGGCTATTGGCAATTAGAGCTTTAACTTTCCTTAGTACCGTGGTGGCAAAAAAAGCTGTCGGCTTTGGGCTGTGAGCTTAAAAAAACAAAAACTTCATGACTTTGGGTCTTGGTGGCGAAAAAATGAAAGAACCCCGAAAAGTCGAGACAGGCTAGTTTTAAAGAAAGTACTGAGATTTTAACATAGTACCTGGTGGCAAAAATAGATGAATACCTACTTCAACCAGCCCTTTTGAATACCTAAGGTTACCAGCTCTTGTAAGCTATTAATCCCTAGTTTTCCATAAATACGCCTGCGATGGGTGTTGACTGTGTTTATTGAGATAAAAAACGACTTGGCAATATCGGGTCCAGAAAGACCACGAGTCAAAGCTTTTGCAATTTTTAGTTCTTGAACAGAAAGAGACTTTGTATCCAGAAGTGGATTTTCTAGTCCAATAATTAAGTCCTGTACGATGGAGGAGGAAAAGTATTTTTCACCATTAAACACTTTCTGTATTGCTACTATAAACTCCTCCTTTCCCGAGTTTTTTAAGATGTAACCATCTGCTTTGTCTTTTAGTAGTTCTATGATGTCCGCAATTTCTTCGTGCATGCTAAGAATCAGCACTTTTGTTTCGGGGAATTTTTCCTTTACCTCTCGTAGTAATTCCTGACCATTCATTTTGGGCATATGATAGTCTGTTATGAGTAGGTCAGGTTTTAAAAGCGGAATTTTTTCAAGTGTACTTTGAGCGGATTGTGCTATACCTACAATTTCAATCCCTTCTATGGATTCTAGTATTGCTGATAACCCTTCCAGAATCAATAAGTGATCGTCAGTAATAAAAACTTTGATTGACATAACTTTTGGTTGTAAAGGTGATAAAGGCAAATTAACAATTCAATACAGCATCTCTATGATTTATTTGTCACTATATCTGGTGACAATCTTTAAGTTTCTTAAGCGTATTGCATTCGTTTTAGTAATTTATACTTTAATTGTAATTGAGGACCTCGCAACCCAATCACTCTATAAAAGTAATAAATGAACCAACGACTTAGCAAAACGGCTCGTCTTTCTTATTCGAGCATGATGTTCAATCTTCTGATTGTTGTTTTTAACCTTATTTCTTTAAGCAGTTTTTCACAGCCACCTTCTGGCAATGCCGAAATTGATCGTCTAAATAAACTTGCTTATAAACTAGTCTATGACGAAGCCAAAGCGGATTCTCTCTTTTTAGTTGCTACTCAAATGAAAACTTTGGGGGAGAATAAAAATAACGAAATTGGATTACTCTATGGTCTGCGATTTGGGGGTTTGGCCCTGTCAAATAATGGAAAATACGAGGAATCACTAAAAGAGGTATTCTTGTTTCTTGACTTAGCTAAAAAGCTTGACCTGTCAGAAGAACAATTGAAGGCTTATGGAGATATGGGCAATATTTACATGCAAACCAATCGAATTCAAGAGGCAAAGACGATTTACTTGGAACCTACCCGAAATGAGGTTTTGATTAAAGCTAACCCCAAAAGAGCCTCGGCGTTTTTTACAAATTTAGGAGTCGTTTATAAGCGAGAAAACAAGCTCGATAGTGCATTAATGATGTACAAAAAATCAGTAGAGTTAAAGTCAATTGCAAACGACACCTTAGGAATGCTGGGTGTGAATACTAATATAGCAACTTTATATGGGGATTTGGGAGAGTTAAGAAAAGCCAAGGTACTTTTCAAGGAAAACATTGCTATTGCTCGCAAGATTAAAAATAAGGGTGACTTTTGGCACAATTTAGCTGGTTTAGGGAGACTACTCATTCAAAGTGGAGATCTTGAGGAATCTTTGAAAATGTTGAACGAAGCACTATCCGTTGCAATTGAAATAGAATCAAAGAATTTTCAATTTCAATCACTCGACCTAATTGCTCTGAATTATGAAAAATCCAAGCAATTTGAAAAAGCTCACGAATACTACAAAAAAGCAAGAGAGATATCCGAGTCATTGCTAAATGAAAATACAAACAATGCGGTAAGCAAACTGAGAGAAGAGTTCAATGCTGAAGAAAGAGAAAAGGAAAACAAACTTTTGAGTCAGGAGCTTGAAATTCAAAAAACAAGACAGGTCTTACTAGGAGGTGGATTAGGAATAGCAGCGTTAGTAGGTCTGTTGGCATTTTTTGCTTGGAGAAAAAATGAAAAGAAAAATAGGCAAATTGAAATTCAGAAAAATGAAATTGAACTCTTGAATACATCTCTCGAAAAGAAAGTAGAAAAGAGAACTTCGGAGCTAATGCTGGCACTAGAGGAAGTAAAAGATGCTTCACATAAAGGCGAGCAAAAAGAAAGAAAACGCTTAGCATCTGACTTACATGATAACCTAGGTTCTGTGCTTTCTGCAATTAGTATGCATCTAGAAGCACTTGATCCCAAATCATTAACGGCTGGGGAGAATAAGTTGTATGCTAATATTAAATCTATGACTTCGGATGCATACAATGAAATAAGGCTCATTTCTCACAACCTTTCGCCTAAAGAACTTGAGAAAGAAGGAGGCCTTGCCAAAGCGATGGAAAGGCTTGTACTTAAGCTAAATGCTGCAAAGAAGACGAATTTCAAAATGAATTTCAGCTTAAAACATCGGCTACCGCAAAGAATGGAAGTCAATATATATGCGATTGTGCTAGAACTCACCAACAATGTACTTCGCCATGCGAAGGCAAAAAATGCAGAAATCAGCCTGAAAGGAGAAGGTGATTTACTTCGGCTTATTGTTACCGATGACGGAACAGGTTTTGTGAACAATAATTCTACAGGCTTAGGGCTAAACAGCATCCAAGTAAGAGTAGAAGAGCTGAATGGAAATTTAAAGATAGATAATGACAAAGGTGGTCATGTCGAAATTGAAATTCCTTTAACGTAAAATTTAAGAGGCAAATCTTTCGAAAATATTTTAGTACAAAACCCAGTTTAACTAAAGTTCTGAAATTTTACATTTTAAAAGCATATTAAAACAAACAATATGCTTAAAATACTTATTATTGTATATTATAATATGCAGTGCAATGTTTTCGGATCGAGTAAAAATTAAGGATGTTAAATTGGAAATAGGGGGTCTTGTGAGATCATTGAGAAAAAAGAACAAACTTTCTCAACAAGATTTGGCTGATCTATTAGGTTTGTCTCGTTTAACTATCCAAAACTTAGAATCTGGTAAAAACTTTACCATTGATACGCTACTTAAGGTTTTACAAAATTTTGAAATGTTGCCTAACCTTCAGGACCTAATTCTCTCTCAAAGAAAGGAAAATGAAGAAACCATTAATTTGTACTAAGGACAATGGCTAAGAACGAACTCATATCAGTTTTTTGTTTTGGAGTAGAAATTGGAAGGCTCGGTTTTGACCAGAATCAGGATAAATCTTTTTTTCAATACAACGAAGCATACTTAAAGAGCGAAAAGTACAAGTCAATATTTCCTGACACAGGAATCTTGAAAAGGATAAATCAAACTCAAGTATTTAGTCAATTTGCAGGCGAAACTTTCAGGAGTTTGCCACCAATGATTGCAGACTCTTTACCAGATATGTTTGGTAATATGGTTTTTAAGGAATGGCTTGAGTTTAACAATAAAGACTTGTCCAAGATTTCTGTTTTGGAACAATTAGCGTATGTGGGGAATAGAGGAATGGGAGCTTTGGAATATCTTCCCAGTAAAGACATTCCTGAAACGAGTGAAATTGATTTGACAGAGATTATTTCAATTTTAAAAGAAGTGCTCCAAAATAAATCTCAGACGAGGGCGTCAAAATTTAATAGTGAAGGATTATTGAATGTATTTAAGATTGGGACTTCTGCCGGAGGGGTTCGTCCTAAGATATTAATTTCTGAGCATAAAAAAACTGGCGAGGTTAGTCCAGGTGACATAAATTATTCTAGTGAATTTAACCACTATTTGGTAAAGCTAGCCATAGATGAAGAATTAGGCTATGATAGAGAAGTTATAGAGTACTGTTACTATATTATTGCCACCCACCTTGGTATTAACATCATGCCTTCAAAGCTGATTGAAGAAAAACACTTTGCTACCCTGAGATATGATAGACAAAATGGTTCAAAACAACATGTACTTACCGCCTCGGGTCTCACTGGTTGGGATTTTAAAAGTACGAAGGATTCGAGCTATGAAAACCTTTTTGAGTTAGCACTTTTTTTGAAAATTCCTCATGCCGAAATAGAAGAACTGTTCCAAAGAATGGTGTTTAATGTTGTTTTTTGTAATACAGATGACCATTTGAAAAATCACTCATTTATATACAATGAAAAGGAGGATAAGTGGAATTTGGCACCTGCTTATGACCTTACCTACTCTTTGAATCCATTGATCAATTATAATCGTGTGAGTAGAGCACTTTCTATTAATAACAAGCGAATTAATATCACAATGAAAGACATCCTATTGATTGGCGATCGCTATACTATCAAAAATGCCAAGAAAGTGATAGAAGAAGTACTGATTGCGGTTTCTTTATGGAAAACTCAAGCAAAAAGTTTAAATATTCAAGACCTGATAGTTGAGCGGATTTACAGTGATTTTAATTTGTTGGAAAGTAAACCCGGATAACTCAGTAAGAAATCTTTTCCAATTTAGGCTCTCATAACGAAGTCCTGAAGAATAATTCGGCTTAATATCCACTCCCAGCTCCACCGCCACCAAAGTTACCGCCACTAAATTCAAAACCATCTTGGTTTGGATTGTTTCCTAGGTTGTTTTGTATCAATTCGTTGATGATTAGCCCTTCCGCATCTTTATTTCCTTTTGTTTGGAGGGAAGTGATTCCTTTTCGCTCAATTTTGAGCCACCTACTCAGCAAAACTGAAGAAAGAACTAAGATTACTCCAATGATACAGATCTCTATTTCTATAGGAAGTAAAGGGTAGTAATTGTGAAAAGTAAATAGACTTGCCGCCACTGCCAGTATGCCCAAATGAAGCATTAAGCGGTCTTTGTTTCGAAGTGAGAAAACCAAATAGAAAATAGGAACTCCAAAGGTGAAAATCCAGAATAGCCAATAGTATGGAATTTCGATAGAATCGCTTAATCCGGCTAAAAAGGCGTTTCCTTCTCGTACTACGAAATAATTACCGCTAACATAAAAGAGAATCAAAGCACATGTTTTGAAAACTTTATGGCAGCTATGATAATAAATTGATGTCAGCCATTTATCATTAACAAAAGAGATAACTGCTGCAATAGACATCAACAAAAACGGAATAATCATTTTGCCAATTTCACTTTTGGTAACAACAGAAAATATGAATCCAATAATTGCAACAAAAAAGCATAGACTCACGAATGGGTCTCCGTACCGTATCGTCACGAGTGAAAGCACGATAGCGGCAATTAAGAAATAATATTCCAGCTCAAAATTGAGACCCAAAATGAAAAATAGGCCAAAGGTCAAAGTACTTGTAGCGGTGTACAAAAGCAGATTGTCTGCTCCAGACCGATAGAAATTGCCTTTTTTGATTATAATTTCCAAGAGTACAAAAAGCAGCAGACCTGTTATTATTGATAAGAACTTTAGGGCGGTTTCACTTTCATTTATGACTCTAAAAATAAAAAGTGCTAAAATACTACCAACAGAAGATAGAGCGATCCAAGTAAAAATGAAGAGACCAATTTTGGCAAAAATATTATAGTTTTTATAGCCTACTTTTAGCTTTTCGTTGGCTTTTTCAAGTTTTGAGGCTGGTAGGACTCCTGCATTTTCCCAACTTTCCATTTTTTCTAAAATGTACTTATTGTTAATCCAGCCTTCGTTGTAAGCTTTTAAGTTTTTCATGACTTTCCTTTTACAAGTTTTTTTAAATTGATTAAAAAGAAAATCACTCCACCAGCACTAGCAAGGAAGTAAAATTGGTAAAGGAATATTGATTCAAACTTGTTCATAAGTTGGATGAAGAAGTAAGAAATTGCCACGTATCCATATATAACGCCTAAAAGCATGAAAATATAGGATTTTGATTGCCTCGAATACCATATTGAGCCTATTGCTAAGACAATTACAATCAATCCATAAATGACATTCAAGTTAAAATTGAAGACTCCTGATAAGGCGGCAATTGCTGCTAGGTTGATTCCAAAAAACAAATAGGTAAATGAAAAGTGAGCTTTCATTTTTCTCTTTTCCATGAAGAAAGAAAAGAAAATTAAACTAGCACCTAATATGATTGCACTCACAACCAATTCCTGACTTAAGAAGTCATTGTCTTTTAATAGTCTGGTTGGGGTAATACTAAGGCCAATACTTGAAGCAAGCGAAGTAATTCCCATTGAAAGTACTCCTCTATGATCAAATCGATAGGCTAAACCAAAGAAAACAACAGCAGGGATCATAGTTGCAAGACCATATCTTTCACCGAAAATATTGTATTGAAACTGAAGGTATCCACCTAGGATAAGAAAGGAAATACAAGCACCAAGAAGGGCAAAATCTTTAAATTTTTCTTGGTCCTCTACGAGCTCCCAAGAAAACGACTTTGCGTTTTTGAAAGTAAAATAGAAAAGGGAAATGCAAATCAGTGCAATCAAGCCAATTAGGACATTGTGTCCAATTGATTCAATGTTTTGATAAATCAATATACCGAGTCCACTTGAAAGCAAACTAATGCCGACATATAACAAAGTACGAAGCTCCCAATGGATGGAAAGTGCTTGCTTTTCAACTTTGTTTGCTATAGTTGTACTTTCCTCCGAAGTGAAAATCTCATGCTCCTCTAGAAAATCAAACAGCTCAGTTTTTTTCAATGGAATTGGAATTAATTTATTCCAAATTAACTCATTCCTTCTAACAAATACTATTCATTAGTTTACAGGAAATACTTATCACCTTACAAAAATCAACTCGGTTTCGGTAGATGCTTTTACATCAAACTCGTAGTTTCCGTAATTGAAGGTTTTGAGATCTTCTGCTTGTTCCAAGTTATTATCAAGAATGTAACGAACCATCATTCCACGAGCTTTTTTAGCATGGAAACTCACTACTTTAAGATTACCATTTACCCAGTCTTTAAATACTGGAGTAATCACAGGAGTTTTTAGTAATTCAGGTTTTACAGCTCCAAAATACTCTTGGCTGGCAAGGTTAACGAAAGTTTCGCCTTCATTAAGTTCTGCCTTAAGAGCCTGTGTAATTTTTTTGTCCCAAAACTTATATAGGTTTTCTCTTCTTCCCACTTTGAGACTTGTCCCCATTTCGAGGCGGTATGGTTGAATCAAATCCAATGGTTTTAGCAAGCCATATAGTCCAGATAGAATTCTGAGCTTTTCTTGCATTTGAGAGATCTTACTTTCGTCCAATGAGTAAGCATCTAAACCCAAGTATACGTCTCCTTTAAAAGCAAAAACCGCTTGTCTAGCGTTATCTGTAGTGTATTCGTTACTTCGGCTTTGATTTCTTTCGCGATTAAGCTGGGCCAATGCTTTCGAAATACTCATTAAATCTTCCAATTTTTTTACTGACTGTCTGCGTAGAGCAGCGTTCAACTTCTCAGTTTCTTCGCTAAATTGTGGAAGTGTGAAATCCGCAGTTGGAAGTGGGCTTTCGTAGTCTAATGTTTTGGCCGGAGATATTACTATTTTCATTGATAAGGTACACTGATTCAATAGGCAAACAAGAAATGGCTTTGGGTGGTTTCTGTTTTTATTATTTTTCCTGTTCGAGAGCGAACAAAATCGTTCGAAAACGGACATTTTTATGAATTTGATAAACTCGTAATTGTCTAATAATTAGATATTTAGATAATGTGGCATAGTTTAGGAATTCTTTATATTAAATGAGCACCATTATGATCTTAAAAACTGCTTGGCGAGATTTAAAAAAAGGTAAAGTTTATTCCGCAATAACTATAGCGGGACTGGGAATTGCAATGGCTGCAGTGACGTTGATTTTTCTTTGGGTTCAAAACGAATATCGTTTTGACTCTTACCATAGCAAAGCGGATCGAATTTATCGCTTGAATACGCATTTGCAAATAGGAAGTAATGATACTTGGCATTGGCCTCATACTCCATTGTTGCTAGCAGAAAGCGTGGAAGCAAAAATTCCTGAAATTACAGACTTCACTAGAATGACCATGTCCTATGGAAATGAAGTTTTGAAATATAATAATGCCCTCATAAAGAATAAAAACTTGGTCTTTGTGGATCAAAACTGGTTGGAAGTTTTCGATTACAAGTTTTTAAAAGGCAATGTTGAAAGTTTTAAGGCTAATCCTTTTGGGATTGTGTTGACTGAGTCTCGTGCACAGGAGGTTTTTGGCTCTAGTGATCCAATTGGCAAAATCATTCAAATGGATGATAAAAACTTAGAAGTAGCTGGGGTTGTGGAGGATAATCCAAGTAATTCTAGTTTTCAATTCGAAGCCTTTGCTCCTATAGGGTCTCAATATCCGAATGAAGAACAAAAGAAAAATGATCGCGAACTGAATAATTTCAATTATCAGACTTTCCTTGTTGCCAGTAATCAAAGTATAAACGAATCAAAGGTTAGCGAAAAGATCACAACTTTATTTGCCGAAATGAGAGCAGATACAAGTAAAGATACCAGCTTGGAGCTTGCTCAGCTGAAAGGTATTCATTTTGACAATGTAGTTGTTTCAGAGGATTTGGTAAGTCCTGTGGATACTAAAAACCTAATGATTTTTGGCCTGATAGCTATTTTCATTCTCATGATTGCTTGTATCAATTATGTAAACCTCACTACAGCCAGAGCGAATCAGAAAAGCAAAGAAGTTGGAATCAAGAAGATCATTGGTGCATCTAGGACCCATTTGTTTTGGCAATTTATTGGCAGTTCGGCATTGATGAGTGTTATAGCTGCACTGCTTGCAGCACTTTTGATAGTTTTGCTTTTACCTTATCAGGAACTACTTTTTGCAACCAAATTTTCATTGGCCAATAATCCTTCTATTTGGTTAATTTTATTTGGAACAACCCTGACAGCCATTGTTTTATCTGGTATTTACCCTTCTTTATTATTATCGGGTATAAAACCTATAAAGCTTTTTAGCGGCGGAGGAAAGGGAGGCAACAATGGACTTTTTAGAAAAGGTCTTGTCATTTTCCAGTTTACATTCTCAATTGTAATGTTGATGTGTACATTCATCGTATTTCAGCAATATTATTATTTACAGAATAAGGACCTAGGATATAAAACTGATCACGTTTTCACGTTTACCATTCCTTGGAATTTGTCCAAAAACGAGGGAGTGTTGGATAATTTTAAACAAAAATTGGCTGCTGAGTCCGCAATAAGTGATTTTACATTTACCAATAGCCAAATTGTACGAATTGGCAATACACATAGTGGCAGCTTAAAATGGGAAGGGAAGGATGAAAACTATGAGCCCACGGTAACTCAATTATCTGTGGATATGGCTTTTAAAGATTTTTATGGAATTAAACTTGCTTCGGGAAGATGGTTCAATGGTGATAGTGAAGGTGAGAAAAAGAATATTATCATGAACGAAACGGCAGTGAAGGAATTCAATATCCCAAAGCCGGTCATTGGGCAAGCTTTTGAATTTCATGGTAAAAAAGGGCAGATAGTGGGAATAGTTAAAGACTTTCATTTTCAAAGTCCAAAACAAAAGATAACCCCTCTTATTTTGTTCAGAGGGGGATATTCAGGTAATGTAAACGTAAAGTCGAGCACCGAGAACTACGCAAAATCTCTTGCCATTGCAGAAAAGACTTGGAATGAACTGATTCCAAATAAGCCTTTTGAATACTCATTTTTAGAGGATACTTACCAAAAGATGCATAAAAGCGAGGAAAAGCAATTATTGATGTTCAACCTTTTTGGTGGAGTTGTTTTGCTTATTTCTTGTTTTGGTTTGTTTGGGTTGGCAACTTTTGCAACCGAAGTTAGGATAAAGGAAATAGGTGTAAGAAAAGTACTGGGTGCAGGAGTTTTAGGAATACTCACTTTGCTGAATAAAGAATTCATGAAATTAGTGGGCGTTGCCATGTTGATCTCCTTTCCTATTGCATGGTGGTTGATGAATATTTGGCTTACTGATTATGCCTATCATATTGAAATTCAATGGTGGTTTTTCGCTGCTGTTGCAGCTGGGGTTATGGGTGTTACTTTATTGACAGTAAGCTATCAAACCATGAAAGCGGCAATGGCAAATCCTGTTACTTCGCTTAAAAGCGACTAATTCTTAGAAGTGAAGCAACCTTTTGAATATAAGCAACATCTAAAACACAACTTATAAGCATTACTCAAAACTATTACTATAAAAATTATGAAAAAGCTATTTACAACATTATCGATTTTATTTATCTCTATTTATGTTTTTGCCGACGATCAAAAACCTTATTCCGTTAAAACTTTCAACGCTTCGGCGATAGAGAATATAGGTGTAAGAACTTCGGGTGGTGGCATCTCTGTTTTTGGCTCTAATGATTCAAAAGCAAGAGTGGAGGTTTATATCAAAGGAAATAACTGGAAGGATATTGACAAGGAGGAAATTGAAGAAAGACTTAAGGATTATGACCTTAAAATTGCCTTGGAAGGAAATACACTTGTTTGTACAGCCAAGCCAAAAAGTAATAGCATGAATTGGAAAAATGGACTTAGCATCAGCTTTAAAGTTTATTCTCCAATTGATGTAAATACAGACTTGAGTACATCTGGTGGAGGTATTAAAATGACAAACCTAGCCGGAAATTTGAAATTTAGAACCAGTGGTGGTGGATTAGATCTTGAAGACTTGAAGGGAAATATCAAGGGCTCTACTTCTGGCGGTGGCATTGATGTCGTGAATTGTGATCAAAATGTAGAACTAAGCACTTCTGGTGGTGGTATCAATGCTAGAGATTGTGATGGTGAAATCAACTTGAACACAAGTGGCGGTGGTATTGGACTTAAGAAAATGAGCGGAAATATAAATGCAAGAACTAGCGGTGGTGGAATCAGCGTAGAATATTTGGACGGTGATTTAGTAGCTTCTACTTCTGGTGGAGGAATAAGCCTAGAGCATATTGCAGGTAGTGTAAAGGCGAGAACAAGTGCAGGTAGTATCAATGCAAGTATTGACGAACTGGGCGATTTTCTAGAGCTTTCTACAACAGCAGGCGGAATAGATATTGATGTTCCAAATGGCAAAGGATATAATTTAGACTTATCAGGAAATAAGGTAAACTTGAGCGGATTGGGTAGCTTCAATGGTAGCAAATCTGATGACAGAATGAAAGGATCAGTAAATGGTGGTGGAGCAGTTATTACTGCAAGAGCAAGCTCAGGTAGAGTTAGCGTTCATTAATTTTACAAGTGAGATATTTTATTACCCTCATTGACTTCGGTCGATGAGGGTTTTCTTTTTGTAGAATTCTAAATAGCTTTTTGTTATCCGAATCTTCTTACGACGAATTCGACTTTATTTGGGCTAAAGCCGCGTGGTAACTTTTTAAGTACTCGAAGAATGTTAAAACTTTCCACTGATTAGCCCCGTGGATTTATATAAATAACAAAATCCTAAGGGCTTGAGCCGAGAGATCAACTGTTGTTTGCTAATTGACGATTGGATATATCAATTGATTACTAAAGGTCTAAAAATGACTATTGTTGATTGAAGCATTGCTCAGTCCTTCAAATTCTCAACTGGATTTACCAAAGCAGCTTTTATTGCTTGATAACTTACCGTCAGTATAGTGATGGCAATGATGCTGAAGAATGATATTGCATAAATAGAGAAGTCTATATCAGTCTTGTAAGCGTACTTGTTCAACCAGCTATTGATTCCATACCAGCTCAGCGGAAATGCTATAAGAACAGCAACGAGAGCGAGTTTGATAAAGTCTTTTGAAAGCATAATTACCACTGTATTTATGGAAGCTCCAAGCACTTTTCTCACGCTTATTTCTTTAGCACGTTGTTGAGCATTGAACATCGCAAGCCCAAATAGTCCCAAACATGAAATCAGAATTGCTAGGCCTGCGAAGTATTTGGAAAGTGTGGCTACTCTACGTTCCGATGTATACAGTTTTTGGAAATTATCATCCATAAAAGTATAATTGAATGGATAGCCTGGGTTAAACTCGGCATATATTTCATTCAGTTTAGAAATAGCCTCCGCATTCTTTCCAGGAGCAATCTTTATCACAACTTGCGAAGTTCTTTCAGGCGAGTACCTAAATAATGTAGGTCGAATTTTCTCATGAACTGAGTTTGCGAAAAAGTCTTTTGTGATACCTACAATTATCTTTTCTTCGCCCCACATATTTACTTTTTTGCCAATTGGGTTTTGTAAGCCCATAGCTTTGATTGCTGTTTCATTAAAAATGAGCTTGTCGCCTTCTGCACCAAAATCGCTTGAAAAACTGCGACCTTCGGCCATGTCGATATTTAGTGTTTCTATGAGATTATAATCTACTGTTTTAATCGAAAAAACTACATCTATGTTTGGCTCAGAGCCTTCCCAACTTAAGCCAGATGTGTTTGAGTTATCACCTTCTTGGGCAATAGCACCTTGTATCGATGAGGCGTTCAACACTTCGGGCAGTGCTTTTATTTGATTTAAAAATGCCTCCGAATTCTCCATCAATCCTCCGTCACGTTCTATATAAAGTATGTTTTCTTTATCGTAACCAAGGTTCATGTTTTGAATAAACTGTACTTGCTTGTAAACAGCTAAAACAGCAACTATCAAGAAAAGCGATACTGCAAACTGAAAAACAACTAATCCTTTACGAGCCAGTAATTCGCTGAATGAAGTTTTCACTTTTCCCTTCAAAATACCAATTGTATTAATACCTGATAGATAAAATGCTGGATAATAACCTGAAATGATACCAGTGATCAAAGCTCCACAAAGGAGAATTAAAATGTTGTTGGTACTCAATTGAAATATGATTGATTTTCCAGTAATGTTGTTGAATTGAGGTAGAAGAATTTGAACCAAAACAAGGGCGATGACCAATGAAATAAAAACGGTAATTACCGATTCAGTAAGAAATTGAGCGATCAAGCTTCTTCTTGAGGAGCCAACGGCTTTTTTGATCCCAATCTCTTTCTCTCTCTTGGAGGCGGTTGCCGTACTAAGATTTATAAAGTTGATGCAAGCGATAATTAGGATAAATAAACCAATGATAAAGAACAGCTTTACATAGGCTATGCGGCCTCCTGCCTGTTGGCCATTTTCATATGACCCGTACAAATACGCAGAAGAATAAGGTCTTACAAAAAGAGTAAACCGTGTGTCCTTGCTATATGCATGCACGAAGTTTTTGATTTTAGCATTAAAAGCATCAATATCGGTTCCACTTTTTAGGGTAAGGAAGGTATTGGTGCCTTCATTGCTCCACTCCTTAAAGTTGGGTACCATGTCGAAAAGCGTTCCTTTTGTGAGCACGAAATCGAATTTCATGGTGCTATTTTCTGGTACATCTTCCATTACACCAGTAACTTTTGCCAAAACACCCATCCCGAAGAATTTGCAGTCAATAGTTTTGCCTAGCACATCTGTAGAACCAAACATTTTCTTTGCAAGGCTTTGAGAAATAACTACAGACTCTTTATCATTAAATACTTGAGAAGCATTCCCTTCAATTAGCGGATAGCTGAAGATTTCGAAGAATGGTTTATCGGCAAAAATGGCTCCTGCTTTCACAATCTTATTGTCGGGAGTAGTGAGATTGAAGTCGTACCCTTCATTCACCAATGAGAAAAAAGTGGTTGCCTTTTCAACTTCTGGCAGGTCTTTTACAATGGTTTCGGCTAATAGTCCTTGGGTGTCTGGATTTACTGAGATTGCTCCATTTGCATCCATAACTTCCATTACCTGGTAAAGTTGTTGGTCATTTTTATGAAATTTATCCACTTTGAGTTCATCATTGACCCAAAGGAAAATCATAATCACACAAGCAATACCAGTAGAAAGCCCTGCTAAATTGATAGCAAAGGTGCTTTTATTTTTCAGGGTATTTCTGAAGGCTATTTTG
This sequence comes from Spirosomataceae bacterium TFI 002, assembly GCA_900230115.1. Lineage (NCBI taxonomy): Bacteria > Pseudomonadati > Bacteroidota > Cytophagia > Cytophagales > Spirosomataceae > Spirosomataceae bacterium TFI 002. The sequence continues at coordinate 3,009,030 of LT907983.1, forward strand.
ATGTAGTTTTTTAACATTGAAATTTTATTTTAATTTTTTTCGAGTGGTTGATCTTGAATATTAAAGGTTCACCTTCAACTTTTGACTTTCAACCTTCAACAAAGTCTTCAAAAACGAAACTATTAGTCATTACTTAATGATTCTGTTGGGTTGGCAATGGACGAAGTGTAAGCGGTGGCTAAAACAAGGCATATTGCGATTCCAATGATGGAAAAGGCAAGGACTGCCATGTATAAATAGTTGATACCATTATTGAAAGTAAATAGAAAACTGGTAATCATGTATCCCACAAGCCAGCCCAATGGCAAAGCAATAACCGCTGCAATAAGAAGCAGCTTAACAAAGCTTTTTGACATTAAAGCCATTATTTGTGTGATGGTTGCTCCCATTACTTTTCTAATTCCAATCTCCTTCACTCTTTTTTGACTTGTATAAGTCAGAATTCCTATGAGTCCCATTATTCCAATTAGAAAAATAACACCACATGCCCAAGCCATCACTTTCATGTCTTCTGATGGGTAATACCTCTCATATAGTTCCCTACTGAACCATGAACCCACTGCCTTGTCAAAAGGATAAAATCCAGACCAAGTTGCTGCTACGTCTTCTTCAAAATCATTTTCGATTGAAACATTATTTGTTTGTAAACTAGCCACCCTAAACATGCTCGGGTTGTATTGTAACACAATTGGTTGTATTTCGTATTGATAATTGAAATTGCAAAAGTCTTCTACCACGCCATATATTTGGACTTTTTGATTATTGTTCAATATGAGTTGCTGGCCAATAGCATCTTTTGGATTACCTAGATTTAGTCGGTTTAAGGTATTTCTATTCACCACAACAAAGCTACTTGCCGAGTCTGAAAGGCTATTTGGGATATTTTCTCCTGCAATTATTTCCAATTTCATGTTCTCAATGAAATTGTGGTCGACTGCGTAATAAAATGAAGCGATGTTTTCGTCTGTTTCTTCTATTTTAATGGCCGATTCAGCTGGGAGATTGCCAAAGGTTTGCGAAGTATAACCAATACTAGAAACCTCTTTTAACTCATTCAAGTCTTTTTCAAGGTTGCGATTAAGCCCTTCATGCAAAGACAAGTTGTAAATCCCTTTTCTATTGAAATTTTCGTTTTCTTTCGCCATGTAATTGAACTGGTTGTACATGTGCCCGATTTGAAAAACGAAAACGAGGGTAACTACAAATTGTAAAACGGTGAGAACTTGACGAAAGTTGAATTTGCCTAAAGTAGAAGGGCCTATTGAACCCTTTAGTATTTTTGCTGGGTCATATTTCGATAAGATTAGGGCGGGAAAAATTCCTGCTGCAGAACCCAGCAATATGGCAAAACAAAAGAACAAGAAATATACGATATAGGTATTGTCAACTTCCCAAGTGATCCATTGGACATGAATATATTGACGCATTGTTGCAAGAATGAAAAGACCTAAAACAAGTGCCAAAAGTGAAATAATGATTGCCTCGGCAAGAAATTGAAATACCAATTGGGAGCGTTTTGCACCCATAACTTTTCTTATTCCTACTTCCTGAGAGCGGCTGAGAGATCTTGCCAAAGTGAGGTTGGTGTAGTTAAATCCGGCAAGCAAGAGTATCATTAAAGGAATACTGAAGTTGAAATATATGTCTTGCATATCCTCCACATAAGGGTTGAACTCCAGCTTTTTTACAGCAGGTGAGATATCTTTAAATGCTTGAAGACTAAAAGCCAGAGTTTTGTGATCTTTGGCTGTAAAACCTTTACTTATTTTGGCTCCCAAAAGAGATAATGAGCTTTGAAGATTGTCTGCCTTTGCGTTTTGAGAAAGTTTAATAAATGTATGACTATCCAAGTCTCCCCATTCTTTAATCAAATCATTGCTAGGGTGGAGGCTTTCATATGTAGCCATCGAAAGCATGATATCTGACTTGAATTGGGTTTTTGGTTTAAATGGCTTCAAAACTCCAACGATTTTAAACTCTCCATGGGTTACATGCTCCAATGATTTTCCTATTGGACTCACATCTCCAAAGTACCACTCAGCTTTTTCCTGACTAATCACGAGCGTATTTGGCTCCACAGGATATTGGCCTATTTCAAGTGGAAAGTTGAAGACTTGAAAGAAGCTAGTATCAACGAAAATGGTATTTAAATTACTGTTCTTTAGTACATTGTTTAGCTCCCATCCGTAATCACGTACTACATGAGTAGTGGTCTCTATACTAGGGTATTGGTCCATTTCTTTGGCCAATAAATATGGTGAAGAAGCAAACGATTTTGTACTCCCGCCTTGGGAGGTTTCATCAGTAATTATTCTGAAAATGCGGTTTCTATCCTCATGCCAATTGTCAAACTCAAAAGAACTTTGGAGCTGGAGCAAAGAAAGTAATGCAAAAGGAATTGCGATTCCTAAGCCTACAATATTTATAAAAGAGAATAACTTGAACTTAATCAGGTTTCTCCAGGCAATTTTGATGTAGTTTTTTAACATTTCATACTTTTTTGTTGAAGGTCAAAGGTTTTTTGTTCGGGTTAACTTTCCTATTTACAGTTTCCTGGGCGTGGACTTTATACACTAGCAGTCTTGTAAAAACTTTCTACTTCACTTTCCCAACTAATAATCACTCCGATTTTAAACTCTTTACAGGATCCATCACTGCTGCTTTAATGGCTTGAAAACTAACCGTTAATAATGCAATTGAAATTGCAAGTATTGCAGCAATGAGAAATACCCACCATTCAATATTAATTCTATAAGCAAAGTCTTGTAGCCAAAAGTTGACCGCATACCACGCAATTGGTGATGCTATCAAAATGGAAACTAACACAAGCTTAATAAAGTCTTTGGAAAGTAAAGCCACTATGCTACCTACTGATGAGCCTAATACCTTTCTTACCCCAATTTCTTTGACACGACGTTTGGCAGCAAAGGAAGCCAAACCGAATAAGCCAAGACATGAAACAAAGATGGCTAAGCCAGCTAAGACACCCACAATCTCACTTACTTGCCCGTCGGCTCTATAAAGCTCGTCAAAATGCTCATCTAAAAAACTGTAACGAAACTCTTGGTTGGGCATTAAATCAGTCCATACAGATTGTAAACTGGCAATTGCTTGCTGAGCATCTCTGCCTTTTATTCTCACGGATATTTCGCCATAGCCCCAATTTGATTGGTTAAAAATACACAAGGTTTCAATTTTGTTGTGCAGAGAATTAAAATTGAAATCCTGAGAAACCCCAACGATTGTTCCTAATGAATCCATACCTCCAAATCTGAAACCTTTGCCTATTAAGGATTCATAAGTTTTTACACGCTGGTCTTTGAGTAGTTCTTTTGCCAATGATTCATTTACGATGTAAGTTTTGGCATTATCTGCGGGGCCTTCTTGAAAGTTTCTGCCAGCGAGGATATTAATTTTGTACAATCTGAGATAGTCAGGATCTACAATTACTCTTGACGATGCTAAGCTTTTTAAAGGACCATCTCCCTGAAACTCAACTCCTGTTTGATGAAAATTATTACCAAGAGTTTGACCAGAGGCTGTAACTGCTTCTACCAAAGCATTAGATAGGAACTCCTGTTTAATCGTAGTATATAATGGGCGAGACTTATAGTTTAATGGAATTACGATTACCTGATTTTTGTCAAAACCCGGATCTTTGTCTTGCATATAGTTTAATTGCTTCACAGCAAAAAACGTTGCAATTATTAAAAAGACTGCACAGGTAAATTGAGCAACAACTAGTGCATTTCGGAAATTACTTTTTCCAACAGAAAATGTTCCCTTGAGGACCTTAATTGGGTTGAAACTGGAAAGATAAAATGCAGGATAAATACCAGAAAGTAACCCGATGAGAAGGGTTCCTCCTAGTAGTGAGAATAGTAGTTTTATATTCGATAATAATGGAAACTCGAGATTACGACCACTCAGGTTGGACATGTAAGGCAATACCAACCAAACAATGAGTACTGCAAAAAGCATGGCCATAATTGCCAAAAGAATAGATTCTCCTATAAACTGAATGATTAATTGAGACCTATGTGCTCCTATGGATTTTCTTAGACCAACTTCTTGGGCTCTGCTCATTGACTTTGCTGTCGACAAATTCATAAAATTGACACAAGCAATAATCAAAATTATAATTGCTATAATTGAAAAAATGTAGGTGTAAGTCTGATCAAATTTTTGAAAGTTGATATAGTCATGTGTAATGTCTGAGGAGTTGGAATGAACTTTGGACAAGGGTTGCAAAAATAATTCATACCATTCCCAGCTATCACCATTCATATGGCGTTTAAGGTATTCTGGAAACTTGCTTTCTAATTCAGCAATTTGGGTGTCATGGGCAAGTTCTAAATAAGTCACTAGCCAGTTGCGACCCCAGCTATCCATACTTTCGGGGTTGGTAATGGAGCTGAATGAAAACACAGCATCAAATTGTAAATGTGAAGAGCTTGGCACATTTTCCATGATTCCAGTCACTTTGAATGTGAGTGTGTCGTCTTCGTAACGAACAACACTTTTTCCAATTGGATTTTCAGTTCCAAATATTTTCTGAGCAGATTCTTTGGATAACACTGCTGTGTTAGGCTCTTTTAGTGAACTTGTTTCATCGCCTTCTATAAGTTTAAAATCAAAAAGCTGAAAGAAGTTTTCATCAACCCAAAGTACTTGTTCAAGTTCCACTTTTTTATTTCCTAATGTAAGAGGCACATTTGTGTTCTGTCTTATTCTACAAAAGTCTTTTATTTCAGGAAACTCTTCTTTTAAGGTGGGCCCCATAGGGAACATGGATAGGGCTACTTTTTGCGGAGCTACCATTCCAGGGAAACTCTGAACCTCATCTAAACGATAAATATTCTTTGAATGAAATGAATCAAAGCTTTTTTCAAAAAACACAAATAGTAAAATTACAATGCTGGCCGCCATTCCTATGGCCAAGCCAACAATGTTGATCATTGAAAAAACCTTATTATTCCAAATGTTTCTCCAGGCTATTTTAAAGTAATTCTTAATCATAATTATACAATTTAATTTCTCAAACTGTCAGTTTGAGAATAGTCTAGAATCTCTTGTTAACCATTAGATTAGTCACTTTTTAAGCTCTCTACAGGATTTACTATCGCTGCCTTAATACTTTGATAACTAACTGTGGCTAATGTTATAGCAAGTGCTCCAAAACCTGTTACAGCAAATGTCCACCAAGCGATGTCTGTTTTATAATCAAAAGAGCTAAGCCAATCAGTCATAAAATATGCTGAAAGCGGAGCCGCAATAAGCATAGAAATGCATATTAGAATGATGAAATCTTTTGAAAGCATAGCCCATAAGTTGGCAACAGTCGCCCCCAACACTTTTCTTACACCAATCTCTTTTGATCTTTGTTTAGCCATAAAACTCGCTAAACCAAAAAGTCCCAAACAGCTAATAAGAATAGCCAGTGTTGCGAAAATATTGATAAGCTTACTCAACCTTCTTAGGATATCAAACTTGGTCGCATATGCTTCATCCACAAATTCATAGCTAAAGGGAGTTTCTGGATCAAATTTTTGGAAAATACTTTCTACTCCAGCTAAAGACTTGTCAATACTTTTATCACCAGATAGTTTTAGGTCAAAAAGCTGCATCCCCGAGTTGTCTACCAAGTAAAACATTGGTTTTGATTGCTCGTAGGGAGAGTCAATTATCATGTTTTTTACCACACCTACAATCTCAAACGATTCACCGTCCCAACGGGTCATTTGACCGATGACATTGTCTTTGTTGAAAAGTGCTGCTGCGGCTTCATTGACAATAAAAGATTTTCTTTCATCGTCAAAATCTTTGGAGAAATCGCGGCCCTGAATTATTTCCCAATCGATAGTTTTTCCATAATCTTCAGAAACGTAAAAGAAAGGAACTTCTAAACTTTGAGAATTATCTCTGCCATCCCAGTCTATACCTGTGGTGGTACTTCCTATGTAGGTAGGCGGGGTGGAGGATGCTGCCATTTCTTCAATATGGCCAGCATTCTTTAATTCTGTTTTTATCGCTTCAAAATTCTGATGTGTTTGAGGAGTAACTCTAATATAAATGAGGTTGTCTTGGCTATAACCAAGTGCTCGGTTTTTGGCAAAATTGATTTGCTGGAAAACCACTAAAGTACCAATAATGAGGCCGATGCTCACCGTAAACTGAACTACGACCAAGGCTTTTCTAGGTAAAGCAACAAATCTACTAGCCTTAAACGTCCCTTTCAAAACCTTAACAGGCTTAAAAGAAGATAAATACAAAGCAGGGTAACTGCCAGATAGCAAGCCAACAAAAAGAGTAAAAGCTATCAGGATGCTCCAAAAGATAGGATTTAGCCATTCAATTGTGATTTGTTTTCCTGCGATTTCATTAAAGCTAGGTAATAATGCAAAGCATAAAACTATGGATATGATTAAGGCAAAAGTGGCTGTTAAAACTGATTCGCTTAAATATTGAAAAACTAATTGTTTTTGCTTGGAGCCAATAGCTTTTCTGATGCCCACTTCTTTCGCTTTTCGTTCTGACTGTGCTGTGCTCAAATTCATGAAGTTTATGCAAGCCAAAAACAAAACAAATAAACCAACAATACCAAAAAGCCAAACATACTCTATGCTCCCGCCGGCGTTAACTCCGTTTTCAAATTTTTCGTATAAATGCCATTTAGACATTGGGTGAAGGAAAACTTCTGGCTCTTGTAGGGCAAGTCTTTCGTTCAAATTACGAAGCCTAGTGTCTTTGATTTTTGCAGAAACCGTTTCTAAATCAGCATTCTTGGCCAATAAACCGTAAGTGAAAGTAAAATTTGGTCGCCATGGGTCTTCCATGGTATTTATCCACTCGGCTTCTCTTATTTGAAAAAGCTTCCATGGCATCACGTAAGCCAAATCTTTAAAAGTCGAGTTTTCAGGAAAGTCGCTATAAACGGCGGTAACTTTTACATCATATTTATCGTCAATGCTGATGACTTTATCCAGTGCACTTTCGTTTCCAAAGAGTGACTTGGCAACACGCTCCGAAAGCATGATGGAGTAAGGTTCTTTTAATGCGGTTTTTGTTCCGCTTATGAAATCAAATGTTAGAATGTCAGTTATTTCTTCTTCAAAAAAACTACCCTGATTGAACGCTTTTTTACTTCCAGACTTTAGCACTTCATAACTGCCAGTAGACTGAGCGAGGTGCTCAAAATCGGAAGAATATAGTTTTCTGATTTCTGAGGCCATTGGGTAGGGATTCCATGGCTGGGTTTTCTTTTCGCCATTTCGTTTCATGTGCTGCATGACCTGAACGATACGGTCTTTCTTCTCATGCGAACTGTCAAACGACACCTCATCATAAACCCACAAACCTATCAAAATGGCGACAGTCATGCCTAAAGCCAAGCCACCAATATTTATGATAGAGAAGCCTTTGTTTTTAAGAAGGTTTCGCCAAGCGATTTTTAGGTAATTACGTATCATAATTTTAATGTTTTCTATTATTTGGAACAAGGAAAAAGTACATCGGAGAATGGTTGTTTTGGACAGTCGATCGTTATACCCTTTTCCTTAATTCCTTGTTCCTTTCTCCATTTTACCAATGTTTTTAAAACTCACTTTTACTCACTCCTCAAACTATCCACTGGATTCATCAAAGCAGTTGTTATTGTTTTTCCACTAATTGAAATGATTACCAAAAGCAGAATCAATACAGATGGTAATGCAAATAGCCACCAACTAACTTCCATGTGGTTGGCAAAATTCTCTAACCACTTATTGACCAATAAATAGGAGATAGGTATGCCTATGAGCATAGAGAATAGGACTGTTTTAACAAAGTCTTTTGAAAGCAATAGCAATACATTGGAGGTGCTTGCACCAATACTCTTTCTTATTCCAATTTCTTTTGTTCGCTTTACAACAGTGAAAGTTGCAAGTCCAAACAAACCAAGACAGGCAATGAAAATTGCAAATAATGTCAAAGCTCCAAATACCCGTTGAAAGCGTTCATCTGCTTTGTATTGTTGGTCGTATTTGGTGTCTAGGAAAAAGTAACTTATTGGCTTCCCGGGAAAGACCTTGGCGTATTCGGCTTTTACTGTTTCTAACTGTTCTTGTGCACCGCCAGAATTGAACTTTATACTCGCTACATCCCAATTATTTGGTGAATAAATATGAATCATTGGGATTTGAGGCAGTTTAGGCGACAATTGGTTGTAGTTTTTTACAACTCCTATAATTAGGGTTCTTGTATCCCAAAAATTAAGTTCTTGCCCTATAGCTTCTTTCGCGGTTGGAATTCCCCAGAGACGAAGTGCTTCCTCGTTTACTATGACTTCATTTGTTTCATCATCATTTATACCTTTTACAGTGTTTGAATTAAAATTACTGCCAGCAATGACACTTATTTCCATCAAATCGAAATAAGCAGAATCAACCACATTGAGGTAAAAGTTATAGTTAGTTTCCTTATCTACTTTAGCCAAGTTAATTCCTGTAGTTGTGCCTAGCTCATATTCTGGTTGACCTGGAACCGCACTAGAAACAGCAACCGAAGAGACTTTCGAATTTGCGAGTAAATTTTGTTTGAAAGAATTAAATTGATCTTTGATTCCTTCTCCTTGAGGGGCATTTATAACAATAGTTTTTTCAGTATTTATACCGATATCTGAATCTCGAAGAAAATGGAGTTGGTTGTAAACCGCGTATGCTTGTACCATTAAAATGATGGTAATTCCAAACTGAAATACAACAAGTGATTTACGAAGTAAAGTCCCTTTTTTGGAATGTGAAAAACTTCCTTTCAACACCGAAGAAGGCTTAAAGGAAGACAATACATAAGCTGGATATATAGCCGAAAGCAAAATACTTACACTAATAAAAACTACGAGACTTAGCCAAAAAAACGAATCGGAGAAAATGCTAAAAGTGGTTGGTAGACCTGCCGTTTCTATAAATATGTCTTTGATAGTTATAATAAGGACAATTGCCAATACCCCAGCAGAAACATTAATTAAAATGGATTCTATAAAAACCTGTGCTTTGATTTGGCTTTGGGTTGAGCCTACAACTTTTCGCATACCCATCTCTTTTGCCCTGTCGAGTGCTTTGGAGGTTGTGAGGTTTACATAGTTTACCAATGCACTAATAATGACAAGAAAAGCGATGATTAATAATAGATAAACAGACTGAGCATCATTGTTTGGTTCTGTTTCAAAGTCCTTTTTGGAGTACAAATGAATATCTCCAATTTTTTGACCGATAAACTGCTCGTCTGTGGCAAGGTCTTTTTCGTGGAGCCTATCTGTAAAACTATTTAAGCCGGTAACGAATTTGTCGTAATCAGCATTCTTATTAAGCTCAAGGTAAGTGAGGGTATTGTTGCCACTCCAGTTGTTTTCTCTTTCGCCAAAATCTGAAAACATGGTAGGGTATGAAACTAACATGTCAAACTTCAAATGAGTATTTGCTGGACTATCAGGCACCACAGCAACAACGGTCATGAGAGTTTTTCCTTTGTTGCGAATTACATTTAGTGTTTTTCCTACTGCATTGGTGGTGTTAAAGTAGCTCATCGCAAGCTTCTCGGTAAGAACCACTTCTCGCAACCCAGTCATTATTCCTTTTTTTGTTCCTGCCAAAAGTTGGAAATCGAAAATATCGAAGAAAGAAGAGTCAACAGCAAAAACCTTGTTGATTGTGTACTGTTTATTGTTAATCTCAACGTCAACGGCTGGATCACCAAAAGGGTATGCCCTTGTGCTATTTGAAACCTCAGGGATTTCTGCCTTTAGCATAGCAGCCATGGGCGGATAAGTTTCGCAGTCTTGAGAAATTAGTGATTCACCATTATAAATATCCGTTGTGACTCTAACTATTTGATCAGCTTTTGGATAAACATCTTCATAACTCAACTCAAAACGGACATACTGCACAATCATCAAAGTGATGGCCAATCCGGAAGCCAAACCCAATAAATTTATGGCTGTAAAAGACTTATCCTTGATAATTGTTCTCCACGCGATTTTGAAATAGTTTTTTAGCATAATTTGGTATGAATTTAAATGTACCCTTTGCTTACACTATTAAATTCATACACCATGCCATGTCTGCTAAGTGTTTGTTGTTTAGAGAGTTGAGGTTTGTGGCTTTTTGCTAAAATGTCCGAAAGCGAACAATTTTGTTTGCATTCGGACAGGGTGAAGTTTAGGGTATGTGCTGTTTAGGATAATATTCTTCAAAGAGTTTATTGATAAACCCGCACATAATCTACCTCATATTTTATGGTCTTGGTTTCTTGACTTGGTTCACCACCATTATTGCCACCAATGGCAAGGTTTAAAAGGAAATAATGTGGCTGTTTGAAAGGATTAAAACCGTCGGGGTTTATGGTTTCCGATAGTTTTACCTCATTGATAAGTTCACCGTCTATGAAAATTTTGATGTCGTTTTCTGTCCAGTCCATTCGCCAAATATGAAATTTGTTTATCCAATCCGGGTCTTGTTCAAGAAAGTGTGTCAATGGAATTTTACGGTTATCCCATTTTGCTTTATAGGCTTGGTCTGTTCCCCATGCCATGTTGCCTAAGATGGTGGCTTCGCCGTTTACGCGATATAATTCCATGATGTCTATTTCGCCATTTGAAGGCCATGGCTTCTCAACACCTAAAGTCCAAATGGCAGGCCAAGAGCCCAAGGTGCTATCTAATTTTGCTCGAATAAGAAATGTGCCAAACTGGAATTGCTTTTTATTTCTAGTATGGATGCTAGCCGAGGTAAAAGTAATTGCTGGTCTACTGTAACGCCAATCTTTGCTACCTTCTTGATAGGTTGGGTTGTCTCTTTTTACGCTATTCGCAGTGATTTTTAGTAATCCATTTTCACAAATAGCATTTTTTTCCTGATACCACTGTAATTCATTGTTTCTTTTAAAACCTTCTTCAAAGCTCCAGTTTTCAGGATTAGGTTTTCCTTCAATGTTAAATTCATCATTCCAAACCAGCTTTTTGCCTTCAAAGGAAATGGGAGCTGTATTTTGAGAAAAGCTTGAATAGCAGAGAAGTAAGAGAAATAGTATTTTGAAGGGCATTGTTTTTGAGTTTTACGCCTCAATTTAGGAATTATCTTAAAATGAAAAGTATCCTCTTTTACTTAATCAAAAACTGCTTGTCTATTCTGATTTCAAACTTTTAACAGGATCTACAATCGCAGCGTTTATACTTTGGTAACTCACTGTCAAAATAGAAATACAAATAGCAGAAATTGCAGCCAATATATAGATCCATACGGGGATTTCAATTCTATACGAAAAGTCTTCCAACCACTTATTCATTACATACCAGCCCAATGGAAGAGCTATTACAATCGCAACACCTACTAACTTAAGGAAATCTATGGTAAGTCTGTAGCTAATTTGGCTCACACTTGCTCCCATAACTTTTCTTACTCCTATTTCTTTGGTTCGTTTTTCGGCATTAAAAGCTGCCAAACCAAATAATCCTAAACAGGCAATGAGCAATGATAAAATTGTAAAAGTGAAAAAGATACTACCTAGCCTTTGTTCCGATTCGTAGGTACTGTTATAAGAATCATCCATGAAGGAAAAATTGAATGGTTGACCTGGTGCTACAGCTTCCCATTTATCTTCTATTTCGGCAATGGTACTTTTAAAATCACCAGCCTTAAGCTTTACAGTTAGCTTATTTGCATAGCCACCAATATGCATACTGAGAGCTCCTATGTCATCTTTGAAGGATTCAAAATGGAAGTTTTTAACAACTCCAATAATTGTAGAATATGTAGGGTGAGGAACACCAACATTTATTGAAAGCCGTTTTCCAATGGCTTCTTCGGGACTTAGTCCTAAAATTGACAATGCAGTTTCATTGATTATGATTCCACTCGTGTCGGTACTAAAAGATTTGTCAAAAAAACGTCCTGTCACCATCTCCAAATTGAGTGTTTTGGCATAATCGTGATCTACAGCCCAGCTTTGCATTTGAACAGTATTATTTTCTTCACCTGTGCCCTCAAGCTCAAATCCGTTATCGCTTCTGTTGGATGGAGTAGGAAGAAAACTACTTAAGGTTGCAGCTTCTACTAAGTTCAGTTTACTTACTTGCTCTTTAAAAGAGACTACCGAATTTCCTGCTGCATATACATCGTCAATGATTAGAATTTGATCTTTTTGAAAACCCAAATCCTTATCCTGAATGAATTTTAATTGCTGAAATACTACCAAGGTACTGATGATCAAAAACACAGAAATGGCAAACTGAAAAACTACTAAAGAGTTTCTTATGTTACCACCTCCAACACTTCGCTGACCACCACCTTTCAATACTTTGACTGGTAAAAACCTTGACAAAAAGAATGCTGGATAGCTTCCTGAGAAGAGTCCAAGAAGCAAAGTTGATAGAATTATAGTGAGCCAGAATAAAGGTTGAGAATATGGAATAACCATTTCCTTACCTGCCAATAGATTGAAATAAGGTAATGCGACTATTGCAATAAATAATGCGAGTATTAATGATAAAAAGGAGATAAGACTAGACTCGGTCAAAAACTGTCTAACTAAGCCAAGTTTGTTGGAACCCAACGTTTTTCTAATACCCACTTCTTTGGCTCTTTTTAATGATTGAGCTGTAGATAAATTCATGAAATTCACACAAGCCAGCGTAATGAGGAATAAAGCAATAAATGAAAGAATATAAATATTTTGCTTGTCGGAGTTGGTATTCATTTCTGCAACCCTGTTAGAGGCCAAATGTAGGTCTGATAAAGCTACAGTGCTGTATCGTATGTAATTTCCATCCGCCTCAAATTGCTCTCGGTTTAGACCGGGCATAAAAGAAGCGGCCCATGGCACCATGTATTTTTCAAAAATAATTTGAAGAGGCTCTTGAAGATCTGCTGCTTTTACGGATGGAATGAGCTTAATAAATGTGTTGAAGTTATTGCTTCCCCATTCCTGACTTTTAGATTCTTCATAGCCTTCCATTGCCATAAAAACACTGTAGTTGCGTAAAAAAGAGTTTTTGGGCATATCTGGAATTACACCTGTAACCTTAAAATTATCTTCATTATTGATGAGAATGCTTTTTCCAAGAGGGGAGGAGTCTCCAAAATATTTCTTTGCAGCAGTTTCACTCAAAACCACAGTGTTAGGATCAACCAAAGCAGTTGCGATATCTCCTTCTAAAAGCTTGATGCCAAAGAATTTCATAAAATTAGAATCGGCATAACTGCTTTTTTCTTCTTTTTGGTTTTCATTGGTTTCGGGTCTTCTAACCAGCATACTTCCCCAAGTTCTGAACCTGGTAGATTCTTCTATTTGAGAAAAGTCTTTTTTCAAAGCAGCTGCCATGGGAGGAACAGAAACAGCAAACTCCTGTGCTTGTCCGCCAAACTTAATATCAACATTTACTCGATGAATTCTTTCAAAATCGGCAAAGGTGTTGTCGAAGTTGAGTTCGTCATAAATATACAAGCCAATGAGTAAACCACCAGCCATACCAATGGCCAATCCAAATGTATTGAGGAAGGTGAAAAAAGGCGATTTTTTAAGGCTACGCCATGCTATTTTTATATTATTCTTTATCATTTGAACTTATGTTTACTCTGATTTTAGACTAACTACAGGATTGACTAGAGCAGCTCTAATAACCTTGAATGACACGGAAACCGTTGCAATCAAAACCGTCAAAACTAAAGCTGCTATAAATAATTCGGCACCTACTGGGACTCTGAAAGTGAAGTCTTGCAACCAAGCTGTACTTAAGTACCAAGCCAATGGTGCCGCTATTAAAAAAGATACGACTATTAAAGCTGCGAACTCCTTTCCAAATAGCCATAAAATGTTTGCAACTGAACCGCCAAGTACTTTTCTGACTCCTATTTCTTTGGTTTTTCGCTCCACCATGAAGGACACTAGACCGTATAATCCCATAGCTCCAATAAAAATTGCAATAGCTGTAAAGAGCTGGATCAATGAAAGTAAGCGTTGTTCTGTTTCGTAAAATTCTTTGATGCTTTCATCTACAAATTCGTATGTGAAAACATTGTCGGGATAAACCGAATTCCAAACATTTTCAATAGCCTTTAATCCATCACTCATATTCGCTGGATTTAGTTTTACAGCGTATGAGAATGACACATCTTGATGAGAGCCTATTCCTATGGCAGATATGTCGCTATGCATACTTTGGTCGTGGAAATCTTTAATCACACCCACAATTGGAATTGCATTTTCCCCTGCAATTTCCATGTACTTTCCTATTGCCTCATCAGGAGAAGCGAAGTTCATTTTCTTAAGGAAAGTTTGATTTACTAATATTTCATTTAGCGTGTCGGAGCGTCTGATGTTACGGCCAGCCACTAGCTCTAGGCCAAAGGTTTTTAAATAATCCTCATCACCCCCTTTTACATTCATGCGGAAGTCTTCCTGCTCATCTTTTCCTTTGAATTGAACACTTGCTCCCCAATTGCTATTGGAAGCTGGAGGGGTAAAGCAAATAGTACTGTTAAGAATAGAAGATTGACTTAGCAACCTTTCTTTGAAAGCTCTTTTGTCCTCTGCATTTTGACCAACAGGGATTGGTAGCATGACTAGGGCTTCTTTGTTAAAACCAAGGTCTTTTTGTTGATTAAAACGCATTTGTTTCACGATCACCAGCATGCCAATAATTAGGACCTGCGATATCATAAACTGCGTTACAATCAATGCTTTTCTCAGATTTAGTCCAGCAACATTCACATTGCTCAGTTTTCCTTTAAGAGCTGCTATAGGTTGAAACTTACTAAGTAAAATTCCAGGATATGTTCCAGATATAAAAGTTGCAAATGCGAACACTGCAAAAACAAAAGCAACTAGATTAAAATTAAGCATTTGCTCCGTGCTAATACTGGTTTCAAAAAGCTGATTGAGTTGCGGTAACATTAAAACCGCAAGTCCAAGAGCTATAATTGTAGCACATAGAGCTATTATAGCAGTTTCGGTTAAGAATTGGCCAAAAAGTTGGCTTTTACGACTTCCCAAAGATTTACGAACACCCACTTCTTTAAGCCGATTCATAACCTGTGCTGTAGCTAAGTTGATAAAGTTTAAGCAAGCAGATATCAATAAGAAAAGACCAATTATACCTAATATCCAAAGTGTTCTTTTGGGCATTGGGCCATTGTAGTTTGCATTAAAATGCCAGTCATTGATTGGCTGCATTTTATAGGTGTGAACATTGGAGCTTTCTGGTCTGTATTTGGCTGGGAAGGGTGCCATGGACTGCTCTAATTGCTCTGGATTTACACCTGGTTTAAGTTTTGCGAAGCACTGAAGGCTAGAAGAAATTCCGCTCCATGAATCAGCTGCTACATACCAATTTTCATTCTTTTTTAAAGAAGCATATGATACGAAAATGTCGTTTTCTAAGAAACTATTCTCTGGAACATCTTTAAGAATTGCAATGACAGTTACTAGCTCGTTATTGTCAATTTTAAGGGTTTGACCAATTGCGGCGGATGCTTCACCAAAATATTTTTTGGCAATACTTTCTGTCAAAAATGCCTTGTTGGGCTCTTCAAACTCTTTTGTTAATGAACCTTCAAGAAAAGGGAAATTGAAGATGTTGAAAAAGTCAGATTCTGCGTAATAGATTCCGGCTTCTTCAATAATCTTTTTATTATCGGCATAGGTAATTTGGCTATCACTAAATTTAACTGTTCTTGCTATGTTTTCGTCAAAATCAAAATTTTCTCTAACAACAATACCTAGAGCGGGTGGTACAGAAGCTTGATAGGATATGACATCACGTTTTTGTTCAGTGACAATTCGGTAAATCCTGTCGGAATCGCTATGAAAAGAGTCAAAATCTAAATGGAAGTTGATAAAGGTAAAAAGCAAGATTCCAGATGCGATGCTGAGAGTCAAACCAATTACGTTTATAAAACCATAGGTTTTGTTTTTTTTTAGACTTCGTATGGCAATTTTGAAATAGTTCTTGAGCATATCAATTTCCTTTTTTAGAGTGTATGCCAAAGAAATGCCACAAATGTAAAGTGCTTATATAGTGCAGATTAAGAAGTGTATGGATTGCATTTTTGTCCGAATGCGAACAGTAATGCACATTTGTGGACGTTGAGTTTTAAAGTGATTTCAAAAAAATACCCCAGTATTATGAGGTATTTAATGTTTGATTTGAATGCTAATTAGCTCAGCATGAGTTCTCTTTGCTTCTTGAGTTCGTCTTTTTTTACAAAAGTAATAGGAACAAATTCGTCTGTTGGTGAGCCTATAAAATACAAGCTCCAGTCTTGGTCGTAGTCCTTGAGTAGGTTTTTAATGCATTCAGCCCTGTCTACAGTGGGTATTGCACAATCTTCCCAGTAGAATAACTCTACGCGGTAATGTAATTGCTGTTTCTGACCATTGATTGTTACTTCAATTTCAACGTCTTGCTTGCCTTTTCCTTGAGGCAATGGAATAGCTATGTGTGCCATAATTTTTTTGTTAAAAGTTATAAGTCAAAAGTTTGAAATTTTACCTGTCGATAATTTTGAGGTAAGTATCTAAATTCTTTTGGTTAAAGTTAAGTGTTCAAAACACCTTTGAAACTTACCCTGAGTCTGCCAAAGGGTGTAACCTTCAACAATATGCTCCACTTCACACTCACTCACTCTTAATAGATTCCACAGGATTCATATTTGCAGCCCTGTAGGCATGAAAACCTACTGTTAAAAATGCAATTGTAAGGGCTAAAGTACCAGCAACTCCAAAAGCTACCCAACCAATTTCGATTCGGAATGGAAACTCGGCGAGCCATAGGGTCATTGCATAGTATGCCATTGGGAAACCTATAAGCATGGCAACAAATACTAAAATGATAAAATCTCTACTTAGCAGACTTACTAATGTTTGTGTACTTGCTCCCAATACTTTTCTTAAACCTACTTCTTTTGTTCGCTGGCGAATTACCATCAGAGCAATTGCGAAAAGTCCAATGCATGATAATAAGATAGCCATTAGTGCTGCACTGATAAATATTTTGGAAATCCGCTCTTCTTTTTTGTATTGTGCATCAGTGTTTTCTTTCAAAAATGAACCAATAAACTCAGCGTCCGGACTAAAACTTTTCAAGGTTTTTTCCAATAAATTCATCGTAGCCAATGGTTCTTGATTGGCGACTTTGACAAAAATGTAATTGATCCCAAAACTAGGATTGAAAAAGAGTGTTTGAGATTCAACTTCTTGATGAAGAGATTCAAAATGAAAGTCTTTAACAATGCCTATGATATTGAGTCCATTTTCCAAGGCAAGGTTTTTACCGATTAAGTCCTTGCCTCCAAGTTGCTTTGCCATTCTCTCATTGATAATACATGCTTGACTACTATCTGTTGAGAATTTTCGATCAAATGATCGACCTTCAATAAGTTCTAGGCCCAAGGTTTCTACGTAGTCGAAATCGACATTCATGCCGTTGGTGAGGTATTCTTTACCATCCATGCTAAAGCCAAATACAGACCTATATCCACTTCCATCTTTTCCTTTACCTAGGTTGTCATCTGCCCCAGTGATACTCAGGACTTGGTTTTGCCCCCTTAGTTCATTTCTAAAATGATTCAAAACTCTATAACCATCCAAACTTCGAGGTACTGGAATGCTTATAACTTGAGCTTGGTCAAATCCAAGTGGCATATTGCGGAGGTGGTTGATTTGCTTCCATATTAATAATGTACATGTGATAAGCATGACGGCAATGGAAAATTGAACAACGATTAAACCATTTCTCAGCCCGCCCTTGGAAAGACCTTTCTTAACTTTTCCTTTTAAGACTTCTACAGTATTGAATTTGGCAACAATCATAGCAGGGTAACCGCCAGCGAAGATGCTTACAAGCAAGAATGTTGCTATGATTGTGAGTATAACTTTTGGCATCAATAATAAAGAAAATTCGATTTCTCCATCAATGATGCTATTGAATTCAGGAATTAATAAATAGCTAGCACACAAACCAACAAAAAGGGCAATCACACAAATGAGTAAAGCTTCACCCCAAAACTGAAATACAACTTGCTTTTTGCTTGCTCCAAGGCTCTTTCTCATTCCTACTTCTTTGGCTCTTACCAAAGATCTCACGATGGAAAGGTTTATGAAGTTGATACTCGCAATGAGCAGGATCAAAAGTCCAATTCCTAGTAATAAATAAGGATAATAGGATTTAATTGAGCCGGTTCCTAAATCTGTATTGAAATGCTCTTCAAGAATGGGCAACAAACGCGTACTTATAACCTCTCCACGATCATCTACTATCATCCCGCTTTCTTTGCCGAATTCAATGTCGCCTTTATAATACTTTTCGGTAAATGCTTTTAAGCCAAGTTCAAACTTAATAGGGTCAATTTTTTCAGCCAAACGAATATAAACGTTGTGATTTGACCAATCCCAAGATTCTTTCGCTTCTTGATATCCAGGATAAGTGTCAAAACGCATTTTGCTACCTAGCTTTATAGAGGAGTTTTTAGGCGTGTCGTCTACCACAGCCGTGATTATAAATGACCTTTTCCCTCTTGTCTCTACTGTTTCGCCTACAACATCTGTTTTGCCAAATATCTTAATGGCATCTTTTTTACCTAGTACCAAGCTATTGGTTTCATTCAGTGCACTCGATGGAGCACCCGATAAGAATTCTTGTGTAAAGATTTGGTAATAATCAGGGTCTACGTAATTGATATCTAGGTCATAGTTTTTGTTATTGTAAATGACCTGCATTCCTCCATCCATTATTCTTGTTGCGGCAACTATCTCTTCTGGATACTCGGCTTTAAGAGCTGGTGCCACTGGAGGTGCTTGAGAACTTCCGTATTCTGTCTTTTCGGGTCGGTTTACCTTCTTGTATAATTTAAAAATCTCGTTTTTATGAGTGTGAAAATCATCAAATGAAAAATGAAAGTTTGCGGTTAGAAAAAGTAGAATTGAACATGCAAAAGCAAGTGAAAGCCCCACCAAGTTGATACCCGACATGGTCTTCTCTTTCACTAAATTCCTCCAAGCGATTTTGATGTAATTTCGTATCATTTTTTTTTATAGCTTTTTCATTTTTTGGAACAAGGAACAAGGAGAATAGAAAGTATCTTTCGCCTTTTTTATTTACCACTAATTTCTTCAATCCAACTTCAAAAAATATTATCTCCCTTTGTCCTTAATTCCTTGTTCCTTTCTCCAATGGAAAACATATTTATATCCAATACACCATCACTACTCACTCTTCAAACTCTCCACGGGATTTTTCAAAGCTGCTTTTATAGCCTGAAAACTTACTGTGAATAAAGTGATAAGTACTGCTCCCAAGCCAGCACCAATAAATAGCCACCAAGCCATATTTGTTCTATAGGTATATCTTGCCAAAAAGGTATTCATTCCAAACCAAGCCAAGGGAGCTGCGATTAAAATTGAAATGAAAACCAAAAGAACGAAGTCCTTAGATAGCATTGCCCATAGGTTACTCACTGATGCTCCTAATACTTTGCGTACTCCTATTTCTTTGGTACGTTGTTCTGCTACATATGATGCTAAACCAAACAAACCAAGGCAACTTATCAATATTGCTAATACAGTAAATACGGTAGCCAAAGAGCCTATTCGCTCTTCAATCGCAAACTTTTTACCATATTCCTCATCTACAAATTGAAATTCGAAAGGGATATTGGGGAAGTGTTTTTTGAAAACACCTTCTATGGTTGCCAAGTTATCGGACGCTGACTTATCAGGATTCAACCTAAGGTTATAAAAACTAGCGTCATCATCTGAACCGAATACATAAATCGCTTGCTTAACTGGCTCATAGGGAGATTGAACCAAAATATCGTCCACCACTCCAACAATAGTGAGCGGGGGATTGGGGTCTTCATCATTATCATCTCTCAATTGCATTCCCACCACATCAGTTTTACCTATGTAGCTAAGAAAAGTTTTGTTGACCAATACCGAATTTGAATCGCTTGACATTTCTCGCTTGAGATCTCTGCCGGCTATTATTTTTGCACCCAAAGTATTCATGTATTCTGGGGAAATAGCTGTCCAAGCAAAGTCTTCTTGAAAGCCTTCTTCTTTTCCGTCCCATCTATATCCAGATCTGTTGGAGTATATATCTGTAGATGGGCTACTTGAAGTTGCCATTTCCGTCACAGCCTCACTTTTCAAGAATTGAGTTCGCATAAAATCAGCCTTTCCTGTAAACTCGTTGGACATGGCTGGTATTTGAATTAAGCCTTCTGTTGAGTAGCCAATTGGTCTGTTTTTAGTAAAATTGATCTGTTTCAATACCACAGAAGTTCCTATGATTAAGGCAATTGAAACTGTGAACTGCATTACTACAAGTACTTTGCGTGGCAAGGCAGAAAATCTTCCTGCTTTGAATGTGCCTTTAAGAACCTTAACAGGGCTAAAGGACGAAAGGTATAATGCTGGATAACTTCCAGAAATTAAGGAAGTAAATAAAATAAAGCCTAAACAGATTGCCCAAAACGCTAAGCTAAACCAAGGGAAAACGATTTGTTTATCTGCGAGATTATTAAACCCAGGTAAGAACAGTAAAACCAATATAATTGCAATGATGAAGGAAAAGAGGACGACGATTACCGATTCACTTAAAAATTGATTAATTAATTGCGAACGAAAAGAACCAATTGACTTTCGTATCCCAACCTCTTTTGCTCTATTCTCCGACCTTGCTGTGCTCAAATTCATGAAATTGATACAGGCCAAAAACAGCACAAATGCTCCAATGATACCGAATAACCAAACGAGTTCAATCCTGCCTCCAGCCTGAACACCATTCTCGAAGAGGTTTCTTAAGTACCAATCTTTCATTGGCAGTAATTGTAGGGTTGGGTTGTATTCATGATAATCCTCACCAGCCGCATCATACTTTGCCTTGGCTATTTTCTCCGAAACGCCGAGCACTGTTTGACCTTCAGCAACTTGGCCAAATAACTGAAAAGAGTTATTACCCCAGCTATCAATGGAGTTTTGAACCCACTCTCTTTCAGCAACAAACTGGTCCCATGGAATAATGAACTTTGTGTCAAGAAAACTAGAATTGAAAGGGAAATCCTCATATACAGCAGTGACCGCAACATCAGTGAAACCATTTACATTTACTATTTTTCCTATGGCATTCTCATTCCCGAATAATGCCTCAGATGTTGACTTGGATATCATGATTGACTTGAGCTCTTGTAGCCCATCCTTTTGTCCTTCAATAATAGAAACATCCAACATTTCTGTAGCTGCTGGCTGCATGTAATTTCCGGTTGCTTTAATCGTCTTTTCGCCAACTCTTAAATACCTAGAATTGGTCCATGAACTCATCGCCAAATGTTCGAAATAGTCATTAAAGTTATTTCTAAGTTCAAACTCTAAGGGACGAGGAATAGCTGTGCCTGTACTAACCTCTCCATTGAAAGTTTGATGTTGCCAGAACTGCCCTATTCTATCGGCGTTTTTGAAATTACTATTAAAGTTAAGCTCGCCATGAACCCAAAGCCCAATGAGAATCGCAACCGCCATACCCAAAGCCAATCCAAAAATATTGATAAAGGAATAGGAAGGGTGCTTTACAAGATTCCTCCAAGCGATTTTGATGTAGTTCTTTAACATTTCTTTGATTTTTTAGCTTTTTCTTTTTTTTGGAACAGGGAATTAAGGAACAAGGAGAATGCATTTTATATTTTATAGAAATTCTCCCTTCTCCCTTCTCCTTTTTCCTTTCTCCATGTTCCCTAAAACCTAATACCTACTCCAGCCTCATCGCATTTACATGGTTTCCTATTGCCGCTTTTATGGAGTGGTATGAAACCGTGAGCATTGTAAGAGCAAGCACAATGAAGGCTGAGAAAACAAATACCATTGGATTTATACTTGTGTGATAGGTGAAAGTTTCAAGCCAACCAGATAAAAAGTAATAGGAAATAGGGAAGGCGAGTAAACATGCAACTCCAACTAAAACAAAAAAGCTTTTTGCCATAAGGTAAACGATCTGACCACTTTCGGCTCCCATAATTTTACGTACAGCAATTTCTTTTTTTCTTTGTTGAGTGGTGTAGGCAATAAGTCCTAGAAGCCCTAAAAATGCCAACGCAATGGTCAAAATTGAGAATGTGGAGAATAATGTACCACGAGTTTGATCTTCTTGAAATTGAGCTTTAAAGTCTTCATCGGCGAAACTGTAGTCCATGGCCTCATCTGGAAAAGTTTCTTTAAAAAGTTTCTCAACAGAAGCTATCGTCTTATCTATATTTTCATTGCTAACTTTTAATTGAATAGAGCCGTTGTTATGCGAATAAGTGAGCATTAATGGAGCAATAGGATTATAAAGCGACCTCATATGGAAATCTTTTATTACACCTACCACATAGAGATAAGGCCTAGACTCATCGGGAAACTGACTTTTTATCCTCTTGCCAATTGCTTTATCTCCCCAATTTAAATGTTTTACCATTGCTTGATTGACAATTACACTTGTACTAGAATCAGGCTGATCGCTCAATCGAAAGTTTCGACCTTCTGCCAACTGAATGTTAAAGTTTTTCAAGAAGTTTTCGTCAATCCCAAAATTGTCTAAACCTTGTGACGTGAAGCCTTCATTATTTTCTACTTCGAACAAGTTGTAATTTTGACCAGTGGTTCCTGGTGTGTAAAATGAAGTAGAAGCTTCTTTTACTGTGGGTAATTCTAAAGCTCTGTTTTTTAATAAATTCACAGTATTGCCATTGCGACCATCTGTAAAAGGTAAATTGACTATCAATATATTTTCCTTATCGTATCCTAGGTCTTTGGATTGTAAAAAACTTAATTGATTGTAGATAACCCATGTAGAAATCAACATAATAATGGAGATTGTAAACTGAACTACTACCAAACTTTTACGTAATCCAGCATTGGACGAAGCTTTAGAAAGCTTGCCTTTTAAAACCACCAAGGGATCAAATTTTGCTAAAAAGAATGCAGGGTAACTTCCACCAATAAAGCCAGCAGCTATTACAATGCCCAGCGTATATAGGAAGCTTTTGGTTTGGAGTAGAGAGCCAATTGTAAATGATTTTCCCGATAAGTCATTAAATGTAGGTAACAGTACAGCAATAAGCACAACACTTATTAAAAACGAAATACCTGCGAGCAACATAGACTCTGTGATAAATTGAGCAATGAGTTGTGGTTGTAATGAACCTGAGACTTTGCGAATTCCAATTTCCCTTGCTCGTCGTGCAGATCTTGCCGTGGTGAGATTCATGTAGTTGATACAGGCAATAAGTAGTAACAATATAGCTACAGCAGAAAAAGTATAGATATAATCCATATTGCCCAATGGCTCGGCTTCATAAATTGCCTCGCTTGTCAAATGAATGTCTTCAACATTCATAACGGAATACTTCATTTTGACATTAAATTGCTCAAAAATAGACTTCTGATATTTAGGGTAAATCTGTGCTAAGCTTTTTTCAAATGCAGGTACATCCGTTTTAGGATACAAAAGAACATAAGTAAATGCTCCAAAGTTGCCCCAGTTTCCAGGTCCGCTTATATCATCTGCAATGGTAGCCATTGATATTAAAGCATTATAAATCACATGTGATTTCTGAGGAATGTCTTCAAATACGCCTGTTACCAAGTACCTGTTTTCACCTTCTCCTTTTAATGATTTACCCAATGCTTTTTCAGAAGTAGTAAAGTACTTTTTTGCTATTGTTTCGGAGAGAACTATAGCATTGGGAGCATCTAAAGCAGTATTGGGGTCGCCCGCTAAGAAAGGAATAGTAAAAATGGAAAAGACGTTGCTATCTGCATAAAATACTTTTTCAACAAAACCTTCATTGTCATTGTAGGAGAGTGCAGTTTGCTGATCGCCATAAAGTAACCGTGCAGACTCTTCTACTTCTTTATAATCCAATTTTAACTGCGGGCTCATAATCATTGGGCTTATTGCAGTTAAATCAGTTTTGTCAGGCTCTATAAGGGTCGAGTTTACTCTATAAATACGGTTTCCTTTAGAATGATAATCATCGAAACTCAATTCGTCTTGAACATAATAAAACAGTAGCAAACTAAAAGTTAGTCCAATGGTTAAACTTAGTACATTCAGAGCCGTGAAACCCTTATCGTGCATGAGCGTCCTCCAAGCGATTTTAATGTAGTTTCGTATCATAACTTGTGTTGTTTTATAGCTTCTTTTTTAGGAAGTATGGAAAAAGGAGAAAGGGTTTTTCGCTTTTGTCCTTGTTTTTTTACCACCAAGGCACAATGACACGAAGTTTTTTTATTTTCCTACTTCCTACTTCCTATTCACTCCGCAAACTCCTTACTGGATCCAGAACTGCAGCTTTTAATGCCTGATAACTTACTGTAAGCAATGAGACTAAAACGGTGACAAGCCCTGCCAGTGCAAAAGCCCACCACGGCATACTGACTCTAAATGCAAACCCATCGAGCCAACTGTTTAGATAATACCAAGCCAGTGGAGCTCCTATCGCGAATGATATTAAAACCAATGTCAGAAAGTTTTGAGAGAGCATTCCAAAAATACTGGTCACGCTTGCCCCCAATATTTTTCTGACACCTATTTCTTTGGTTCTTTTCTCAGCAGTATATGCTGCCAAGCCAAATAGACCTAGGCTAGCAATAAGTATTGCAGCAAGAGAAAAGAAGAGGATTATTCGAGACATTCTAGTCTCAGAAGCATAAAGTTTTGCTGTAAAATCATTCAAAAACATATATTCAAATGCAGAATTTGGCATTTGCTGACTGAATGTCTTTTCAATACTTTGTAAGTTGTCAGCGGTTTTTCCCCCTTCGCATCGAATCAAAAGATTAGGTCGTCCTTCGCTTTTATTATTGTGAAATGCATAAGCTCCTATTGGCTTATGAAAATCGGCATGGTGAAAATCTCTCATCACACCAACAATGGTAGCATTATTCCAGCCAAAGAGGTTATAGGCAGTTTTACCAATTGCTTCTTCTGGTGTGTAACCATAGAACTTTATCGCAGATTCGTTTAAAACTACCTGAACCATTGTGTCTTCAATAGCTTTATTGCTAGGTAAAGAATTACCAGCCAAAAGCTTAATATCAAGTGTTTCTAATACTTCTGGACCTGAAAAGTTAGTACTAATAGAAGCATAGACCTCTCTATCTTCTGGTTTTGACATTGTACGAGTACTTAAATTTCCCCCAGGGAGTGCTTGTACTCTAGCTGTGCTTTTTACAAAGCTTAATGCTTTTATCTCGTTGATCAATCCATCGATTTGATCCTTGCTTTCTGCACCCTCTGTTGATATAGAAATTACTTGTTTGGCATTATATCCAAGGTCTTTCTCTTGCATAAATCGAAGTTGGACATAGAAAACAAGCGTACATATAATGAGAACTATTGACGCCGAAAACTGTAGAACTACTAAGCCCTTTCTAGCAAATTCACCTGCTGCGTAAGATTTGTCTTTTCTGCCAAAAAGCGATAATGGTGAAAAAGAGGAGATCATTAATGCTGGATATGATCCTGCCAGAATTGTGAGAACAATGGTTATACCAACAATGGCGGTAAGAATTTCAGAACTAAGGGCCTCTGAAAAAGTCATGCTGTTCTCTGCTACGTAATTAAAAAGCGGCAAACCGACCATAAAAAGTATTAGACCAGATATCATTGCTAGCGAAACCATAATAAATGCCTGAACGTAAAAACGCTTGATAAGGCTACCTTGGCTCGCACCCATCACTTTACTAATACCAACCTCTTTTTTGCTTTTTTGGGATTGGGCTGTAGCAAGGTTCATATAATTGATACAAGCAATTATTAGGATAGCAATGGCAAGGGCGATCAGGATATTTATTTGTTTGATATCGCCTATTCTAGTTGTAGAAGCATTGGTGATATTGGTTGAATATAAGTGCACCTCACTCAATGGCTGAACCCAAAAAGTAAACCATCGCTCGGGTTCTGGAATATTCTTTTCCAATATGGAATTGACATTCTTAGTTAAGCTAATTAAACTAGTATTTTGACCCAAAAGAAAATAGGTTTCATAACTAGCATTACTCCAGTGTAGACTTTTTGAGGCCCACTGAATAGTGGCAAATGATCCCAAAATATTGGCATCTATTGTGGAGGTTTTAGGAAAGTCCTTGTATACTCCAGAAACCAAGACGTCAAATTCGTTATCTATTTTAAGTGTTTGACCAGTAGGGTCATTTGATCCAAAATACTTGTGAGCTATGCTTTCGCTCAATAGTACATTATTGGGGTCGTCTAAAGCAGTTTTAGCATTACCAAAAACCAAGTCGACATCAAAAATGTCAAAAAAACCTGCGTCTGTCCAATATAGTTTTTGTTCCGAAAACTTATCGTTTTTAGAGTTTACAAAGGCTGTTTTGCCAAATGAGTGATGCAATAAGCGAGCATAGGTCTCAATTTCCGGAAGCTCCTTCGTCATTGTAGGCCCAACAATATTTGGTACACAAGCCCAGTCTTCGGTTTGCCCATCAAAGCTTACTTCTTGGCCAATACGTACGATTCTGTCATAATTGGAATTATGCTTATCAAACGAAAGCTCTTGCTTTGTATATAGGAATAAATACAAAAATATGGCGATGCCCATGGACAGGCCAAATAAGTTAAGAGCAGTAAACACCCCATTTTTAAAGGTATTTCTCCAGGCGATTTTGAAGTAGTTTCGTAGCATTGGTTTATTAGCTTTTTAAACTGTTGAAAGTTAAATTTTGAAGGTCAAAAGCCCTTTTGACTCGTTTTTTGTTCTATTTAATAGAGGTTAAAAATCAAAGTTTGAATCAAATGATTTATTGCATATTTCGAATTGAAAGTTAAAACCTTCAACCCTTGACCTACACATGAAAATTCTCAGTGACTATCTTTCCATCAAACAAGTTGATCACTTTGTGTGCGAAACCTGAATCGTATGGTGAGTGAGTAACCATGGCGATAGTAGTACCTTCATTATTCAGTTCTTGCAAAAGCTTCATCACATCTTCTCCATTGGCAGAGTCCAAGTTTCCAGTAGGCTCATCGGCAAGGATTAGTTTTGGCTTGGCAACAACAGCACGAGCAATTGCGACACGCTGCTGCTGTCCTCCAGATAGTTGCTGTGGAAAGTGGTTGCGGCGATGCATCATATTCATTCTTTCTAGTGCGGCTTCTACTTTTACTTTTCGCTCAGCAGTTGGTGTTTTTAGATAAAGTAAAGGAAGTTCTACGTTTTCAAACACAGTAAGTTCATCAATCAAGTTGAAGCTTTGGAATACAAAACCAATGTTTCCTTTACGCAATTGAGCTCTTTGTCTCTCGCTCATGCCAGCCACTTCGGTTTCGTAAAAGTTGTAACTACCGTCGCTAGGATTATCTAGCAAGCCAAGGATATTGAGTAGGGTAGACTTACCACAACCCGAAGGTCCCATGATGGCTACAAACTCTCCATCTTTAATTTCTAAATCAATGCCATTCAAGGCCGTGGTCTCAATTTCTTCTGTGGTGAAGACTTTTTGAAGGTTGGTTGTTTTTATCATTTCTTTCTTTTTAATGGAGAATGAAACAAGGAAAAAGGAACAAAGAAAATTTCTAAAAACCTTTAACTTATCCTATATTTCATTTTTTAATAATTTTATAACTATGTCAAAAATTCAAACATTCGAAGACTTAACTGTTTACCAAAACGGGCTATCATTAGCAATCGAACTTTATAAAAAACTTGCTACCTGCAAGGACTATTCACTCAAAGACCAAATCTGTCGGTCGGCAGTTTCTATCCCTTCTAATATCGCAGAAGGTTTTGAAAGAGAATATAATCAAGAGTTCATCAGGTTTCTTCGTATTTCTAAAGGCTCTTCTGGTGAACTTCGAACTCAAATTTACATCGCTGAAGGAATTGGGATATTGGACTCTGAAACCGCTCAAGATCTAATATCAAAATGTAAACATATTTCCTCTATGCTTCGTAATCTTATTAAGACTCGTCAAGAAAGGTTTAGTTGAATTTAAATAAAACCAAAAAACATGTACCTGTCTTTCTCCTTTCTCCGTGTTCCATTCTCCCCAAAAGCAAACTTAGCTTACGGAGATTAGGCAAATCATTTCAAATCCAAAACCTCTTTATCTCCAAAGTTGCTATACGAACTCGTTACTACTACATCTCCTTCTTGCAATCCATCAAGCACTTCGTAGTATTGAGGGTTTTTTCTTCCCAGGGTGATGTTTCTCTTTACAGCCTTACCTCCCGTATTGTCCACAACATATACCCAGTTTCCACCTGTATCGCTAAAGAATCCACCTACAGCCAATAATGTAGCTTCAGATGACTTTCCAAGTTCAAGTCTAAGCGGAACAGACTGTCCTCTACGAATTCCATCTGGCGTTCCTTTTGTAAATACTAGATCAACTGCGAATCTCCCATTCAAAACTTCAGGATAAACTTTCACGATCTCCAAAGGGTGTGTTTTGCCATTGAAGTCAAAACCAGCATTTAGTCCAGCAAAAATTCTTGAAATATAATGTTCGTCGATTTCAGCTCTCATTTTGAAACCATTCATGTCATCTATTTGGCCAATGTTTTGACCCTGATTGATATTTGACCCTACCTCTACGTCAATAGAGGAAAGCAAACCAGCTACTGGAGCTTTAACTACTAGGTTTTCCAGAGTTTGTCTCCATAAGTCAACATTTTTTTGAGTCCTTTCAAGCGTTCCTTCCAATTGCTTGATTTGCAATTTGGCATTGTCTTCTTGGTATTTTTGGGATTCAATTTCGATAGATCGCTGATTCTTAAGTCTCTCGTATTCTCTTTTAGAGGTATTGTACTCTAGCTGAGAAATCACTTTATCCTTTATCAGCATTTCATTTCTGTCAAATGCATCTTTTGCTTGAGCTGTTTGAAAGTCTAAGTCGGAGAGTGTTTTTTGCAAATTGAAACGCTCAACCTTCAGTCGCTGTCTGGTATTTTGAAGGTCGTTTACCAACCTACTTGCTTCGGTTTCCGATTGTAAGAAGTTAAGTTTTAGTTGCTGGTTTTCAAGTCTCAAGATAATATCTCCTTTGCCAACCATATTACCACCCTCAACGAGTTTTTGGGTAACATAACCTCCAACTATTGCATCAAGTTGTATGGTTTTAAGTGGTTGTACATATCCTTGTATGATGATGAATTCATCAAAATTTCCTTTTGCTACTGTGGAGGTAGTTATTTTTTCAGCATCCACATTGAGCTTAGAGCGTTTGTCGGCAAATACGAAACTATATATCAGCAGACACAATATAGCTAGTCCTAGTAGCAGCCAACCTGCTTTTCTTTGTATCCACGATTTCTTTGCGATTATCTTATCCATTCAATTCTTCTTGTTTTCGTTTTATGTTATACTAACCCTATGCCAAAAGAGTTAAGTGTCATAATATCAATATATTAGCATTGTGGGTGATTGATTCACTTGTTCGGCTGTGAACAAAGATGTTCAAATACGGACACTTTTGATTTTCATGTATTTTTGTGGGGATTTTGTACTCCCTTGATTACAAGAAATTTAGGGGCTTTATTATTCAAAGGAGTTTTTTTGGGAATATTTTTTGACCAATTTTAAGAAAATTATGAAAAATGGCTAGAATACTAGTAATAGATGACGATGTTGACATATTAAGTGCTGCCAAACTGCTTCTCAAAAGGCATTACGATGAGGTCACGCTTGAAAAAAATCCTGATAAAATCCCTTTTCTGCTGAATAACTATGAATTTGACTTGATTCTTTTAGATATGAATTTCACTCAAGATGTGAATTCGGGTCGTGAAGGATTTTTGTGGTTAGATAAGATTTTGGATATAAAACCTAAAGCCAAAGTAGTTCTTTTTACTGCATATGGTGATGTGGAAATGGCTGTAAAGTCAATGAAGCTTGGTGCCAAAGATTTTGTTTTGAAACCTTGGGACAACGAAAAGTTATTAGAAACATTAAATACTGCCCTTGGCAAAGAAGCTGATGAGGGAAGTGTTAGTAAGTCTTCGCAAACAAATATAATTGGTAGCTCAGAAGCAATGCAAAAGGTTTTTGATACAATACAAAAAGTTGCAGAAACAGATGCCAACGTTTTGGTTCTTGGCGAAAATGGTACAGGTAAAGATTTAGTTGCTCGTCAACTACACGAATTTTCTAAACGAAAAGAGAATCATTTTGTTAGAGTGGACATTGCAGCTTTGCCGGAGACATTGGTGGAAAGTGAATTGTTTGGCCACGTAAAAGGAGCTTTTACAGATGCTCGCGAAAATAGAGTAGGGAAGTTTGAAGATGCCAAGGGAGGGACTTTGTTTTTAGATGAAATTGGTAATTTAAATGCTACGGTTCAAAGTAAATTGCTTAATGTACTTCAGAATCGAGAAGTTACGAGAATAGGCTCAAATAAAACTACCAAAGTTGATATTAGGCTCATTAGTGCCACCAATGCTAACATAGAACTGTCTGTTCAGGAAAAGGAATTCAGGCAAGATTTGTATTACCGAATTAATACAATTACGATTGAGTTGCCACCACTGAGAGAGCGTTATGGTGACATTGAGTTGTTGGCTGAGTTCTTTTTAAATAAGTACAAGAAAAAATACAATCGCCAATTGGGCGGACTTTCCGCGGCATTGGTCAAGGAGCTCAACCATTATCCATGGCCAGGAAATATACGGGAGTTGGAACATGCAATAGAGCGTGCAGTTATCATGAGTAGTGGTAGGCAACTTACTGCCGAAGATGTCTTTGGTAGCATGAGTAAATCATCTATTCAAGCGGCAGAAAAAGAACTCAAGAGTTTTGATCTAGAGGAATTGGAACGAGACACTATAGTAAAGGCCTTGAAAAAATTCAATGGTAATATCAGCGAAACAGCGAAGGAGCTAGGCCTTTCTCGAGCAGCATTATATCGTCGCATGGAAAAGTATAATATATAAGCCATAAATGACTGGATTAAGTAGAGCACTTCTTTGGCGTATTATTCTTCTTTCGGTAGGAATATTCTCTGTATGTTGGTTAGCAATCAATGAGAAATATGAATTGGCAGTTGTAGCTGGCTTATTCACTATTTGGTTTGCCCATATGATTTTCAGTTTGTTGATTAATATCAACAGAAAGCTAACTCGTTTCTTTGAGGCCATAGAGTTTTCAGATTTTGCCATCAAATACAGTTCCGACAATAAAATGGGGAAGAGTTATAGAGAGCTTAACACCCAAATGAATAAGGTTGTAGAGGCTTTTAAACAAGCTCGTGCCGAAAAAGAGGCTAATATTCACTTTCTTAATGCAATGGTACAACATGTGAATGTTGGTATCATTTGTTTCGATAGTAGGGGTAAAATTGAAATTCTCAATAAATCTGCGATTCAATTACTTAAGATTTATAGAATCAGAGATATAAAAGATCTAAAGAAAACAGATCATGCTGAATTGTATGATAAAATCTTAGAATTGGAATCTGGAGAAAGGTCTATGTATACTAGTGCCAATGGCTTAGAACTTGCCATAAATGTAAGCTTGATCAACCTCAGAGGTAAGTCGGTTAAAATTATCGCTATTCAAAACATTAGATCTGAGCTTCAGCAAAAAGAACTTTTCGCATGGCAAAACTTGACAAAAGTCCTTCGCCATGAAATCATGAACTCTATCGCACCTATTGTATCATTGATTACAACAATGAAATCTATAGTGAATGAAGATTTGGTTGGGAAAGCCCCACAAGAACCCGTGGAGGATCTTTCAGAAGCTCTTCAAACGATCGAGAGTAGAGGCAAGGGTGTAATGAATTTCGTAAATGCCTATAGGGACTTTACGTCTCTTCCTACCCCACTTTTTACCGAAACCACTGCTAGCAATCTTCTCAAAAACCTTGAACCACTCATGAGGGTCTATGAAATGGAGATTAAGGTCAATATAATCAACGATTTTACGGTTAGTTGTGACCTGTCGCAATTAGAAATGGTGATCATTAACTTGGTTAAAAATGCTTACGAGTCCATGGAGCATCTAGAAGAAAAGTCAATTGAAATCACTGTGAATAAATTAAATGATAGCCGTACTATTCTTATTAGAGACTACGGAAAGGGAATTGTACCAGAAGCTTTGGAGAAAATCTTCATTCCATTTTTTACAACGAAAAAAACTGGACAAGGAATTGGGCTTAGCCTATCAAAACAGATCATGTACATGCACCGTGGGGATTTGACAGTTATTTCAGAGCTTGATAAAGGCACAATTTTCAAGATTGAATTTATGTGACAATAAATAAGTGAGCTCAATTCAGCATTCGACTGTAAATTTCTTTTAACTCCTCGGGGCAAGCTTTTTGGTTAAGCCATTTTCTCATTACAGTGAAATTCGCCCATTGCACTTTGAAATAACCGTTTTTAGAATATTTACGTGCCGACACGATGACATTCTTTGGTATAATTTCAAACTGATATTTTCCTTGACTACGTTTTAGTAAATCATAGTCTTCCATTATTAAGTGCTTGCAACAATAACCACCAAGGCTATCAAATACTGATTTTTTGATAAATAAGGTTTGGTCGCCACCTCTACACCAAAGCATAGGGAAACGAGTGAAGAAAGAATTGATACGTAGTAATGGGTTTTTATATTCGTCGAATTTGTATCTGTAGCAACCCATATCCGCACCATTAGTTATTGTCTGCTCAATATCCTTGACATAGCCTTTCGGTACAATGGTATCGGCATGTACGAAATATAATACATCGCCACCTGCAATTGATGCGGCCTCATTCATTTGATGATTCCTTCCAGCCTTTACAGTTTGTAAGTAAACGCAATTATTTTGTTTGGCAAATCGCTCCATGTCATCACATGAGTTGGGCGAGTCTGCAATTATAATTTCGGGTGAAATACCATTTCTCAATTCAGTTACGCAGGCAGAGATACTTTTTGCCTCATTGTATGTTGGTATGATTACACTTAACTTCAAATAAAGTTGCTATTGGGTTTCTTTAATAAACGGATTTTATGATTGTTTGGATCATGTGTAATTAAGAATCTGTGTTTTCTTGGGATCCTTGCCAGTCATAAAGTGGATTTAAAGATGGGTCCCAGTTTGGATAAATTTGAAAATGGCGTTCAGCAATTAGCTTAATAATTACATCTCTCAGTTCTTGCATATTCTCTTTTTCCGTAGCGGAAATAAAGACAACATTTTCATGCTTTCCTTTCAGGTAGCTGTTTTTAAGCCTTTCAAGATTCTTTTTTAAATCCTCTTCTGTTGCCAAATGCTTGTCAAAACCATCTTCTGATTCAGGTTCAAAAATGTCAACCTTATTGAAAATCAATACAATTGGCTTATCATTTGCTCCTATGTCCTCAAGGGTTTGATTTACAACTTCTATTTGCTCTTCAAATGAAGAATGTGATACATCAACTACGTGTAATAGGATATCTGCTTCCCTAATTTCGTCCAAAGTTGATTTAAATGACTCTATCAAAGTAGTAGGGAGCTTTCGAATGAACCCAACTGTGTCAGTAAGTAAAAATGGAATGTTCCCAAGTGTCATCTTACGAACGGTGGAATCAATTGTTGCAAAAAGCTTATTTTCGGCAAAAACATCAGCTTTTGCTAAAGCTTGCATTAGAGTTGACTTGCCTACATTGGTGTAACCCACAAGGGCAACGCGTGTAAGTCTTGTTCTTTCTTTTCTCCTTGTTGCCGATTGAACATCGATTTTTTCCAACTTCTTTTTAAGGAATGAAATTCTGTCTTTTACAATTCTCTTATCAGTTTCAAGTTCTTTCTCACCAGGGCCTCTCATTCCTATTCCTCCCTTTTGCTTACTCAAGTGAGTCCACATTCTTGTTAGTCTTGGGTATAGGTATTGGTATTGGGCTAGCTCTACTTGCCTTTTTGCTTGATCTGTTTTTGCTCTTTGGGAAAAAATATTAAGAATTAGTAATCCTCTGTCAAGCACTTTTATTTCGTCAAACTCTTTTTCTAAGTTACGAACCTGAGATGGACTAAGGTCGTCATCAAATATGACGGAGTCCACTGGGTTAGCCATGATCCAAGTTTTAATTTCTTCAAGCTTTCCTTTTCCTACAAATGTCTTTTGATCGGGGTATTGTACACGCTGGGTAAACTTTTTAATTGTCGTTGCACCTGCAGTTTTTGCTAAAAACTCTAGTTCGTCTAGATACTCTTTAGTTTTTTCTGCATTTTGATCTTGAGTGATAAGTCCAACCAAAACAGTTTTTTCCTTATCTTTAAGAGTTGATATCAGTGGGTTATTAAGCAAAATGTTCTTTTTTTAAATTAATTTACTGTGCCAGAATTTATACCGAGACAAATTATTTTACAAAAATGCTGTAAAAATGCTCTTGTTGAGCTGTAAACAAAATATTTTAATAAATAGTTGTTGAGCATTATTCTTTGGCATAGAATATGCAAAGTAGATATCCGTGGTTCGGTGATTAAGCGGCGACAAAAGACGAAGTACTTTTAGTCTCTAAAATGGTAAAATCACCAAATCCTTGGATAATACGAGTGTTGTCCATACATTTGTAAACTTGATCAAATATTGATCTAAAGATATTGAGGTTCGCCTCTAAAGATTTAATCCGATTTGTGACCACTTTGTGGTAGCACATGGATTATTAGGAAAGCACGTAAGTCGGAATCCCTGTCACTAGTATTGAGGCAGGGATTTTTTTATGTTTGCAATTCGTTATCATTAAAATACACTTCAAGCCAAATGGCCAAAGTTGCCCAAAAGAAAATTGAAATAAAGAACAGAAGAGCTTCTTTTGAATACGAATTCATCGAAACTTTTACTGCAGGAATGGTACTTAGAGGTACCGAGATTAAATCTATCCGACTCGGAAAGGCTAACCTTTCAGATGCCTATTGCTTTATTAATAATGGCGAATTGTTTATAAAAAACCTCAATATTGCTGTTTATGATTTTGGAACAGTATACAATCACGAGCCTTTAAGAGAGCGTAAGCTTTTGTTGAGCAAGCGAGAGCTAAATAAAATTGAAGGAAAATTAAAAGATACAGGACTTACTGTTATACCAACTAAGTTGTTCATTTCGGATAATGGTTATGCCAAGCTCAATATCGCAGTTGCTAAGGGTAAAAAGCTCTATGATAAAAGACAATCCATCAAGGCAAAAGACTCCCAAAAGCAAGAGTTGAAAAATTATTAAAAATTTCTTTAATTAAGTAGTAGTCACTTTATCAGGATATTAGCTATATTGGTATCCATATAATTGTGAATCTATTAGTTATATGGGTCGGAAAGTTTTAGTCCTCAATGCAGATTATTCTGCTCTTAGTATTTGCTCAGTTCCCAAGGCGTTCGTTTTGGTCTTTTCTCAAAAGGCAGAACTAGTAAGTGAAGTTGATAAAGTTAAATTGAGAACAGTTTCAACTTCATATCCCATGCCTTCGGTTATAAAATTGAATCGCTATATCAATATTCCGTACAAAAGTGTTGTGCTCAATCGTCAAAATATCTTTAAAAGAGACGGAAATGCATGTGTTTATTGCGGAACCACTCGTGATCTAACTTTGGATCATGTTATTCCCAAGTCTAAAGGTGGACGTACAAATTGGCTTAATTTAGTAGCTGCATGTAGACCTTGTAATTCTCAAAAAGGTAATGAGACTCCAGAGCAAGCTAATATGCCAATGCGTCATCAGCCATTCAAACCTACATTCATCATGTATTTAAGGGACTTTTTTGGTACCAGTGAGAAAAACTGGGCTCCCTTTCTTGTCTCGAGGGTCAAGCACCGATCGGTGGGCTGATTTATTTCGCATTTATTTATTGCTACTTGACTTTTAAATAACTACTTTTGCAGTCCTTTTTAGGATCAAAATTTTTATTAACTAAAAGTCAATAGCACCTTGCTCAGGTTGTTGACGTAACAAAGAGCTGATTACTAATTATTTATGGCTAATCAAGAATTTCCAGAATTTGATTGGGACAGAGTCTCAAAAAAAGGAATTGGTTCAGGCTACTCTGCAGCAGAGAAAGTTGAATTAGAAAAAATTTACGAAGAAACTCTTACTCAGATTGATGAGAAAGATGTCGTAACTGCTACTGTTGTAGGTGTTACCGAAAGAGAGGTATTGTTAAATATCGGATTTAAGTCTGATGGTATTGTTTCTAGATCTGAATTTAGAGATTTGCCTAACCTTAAAGCTGGAGATACTGTAGAGGTATTTATCGAGAAGCAAGAAGATGCTCTAGGGCAGCTGATTATCTCTCGTAAGAAAGCGAGAATCTTAACTGCTTGGAGTAATATTGAAAAAGCTCTTGAGAATGACGAAATATTAAGTGCATTCGTTAAGCGTCGTACTAAAGGTGGTTTGATCGTTGATATTCACGGAATCGAGGCGTTCTTGCCAGGTTCTCAAATTGATGTGAAGCCAATTCGTGATTTTGACGTGTTCGTCAATAAAGAAATGGAAGTGAAGGTTGTTAAAATCAACCATACAAATGATAACGTTGTTGTTTCTCACAAAGTGTTGATCGAGAAAGATCTAGAGAAGCAGCGTCAATTGATCCTTAATAACCTTGAGAAAGGTCAGGTACTTGAAGGTATCGTGAAAAACATTACCAACTTCGGTGTGTTTATCGACCTTGGTGGTGTTGATGGTCTATTACATATTACAGATATTTCATGGGGTAGAGTAAATCATCCAAATGAAGTATTGAACTTAGATGATAAGATCAATGTCGTAGTTCTTGACTTCGATGATGATAAGAAACGTATTTCTCTAGGTATGAAGCAGCTTGAAGCTCATCCTTGGGATTCACTAGCTGAAGGACTTGAGGTTGGTTCACAAGTTGAAGGTAAAATCGTAAACATAGCTGATTACGGTGCATTCCTTGAGTTGAAACCAGGTGTTGAAGGTCTTATCCACGTTTCAGAAATGTCTTGGTCTCAGCACTTGAGAAACCCATCTGACTTCTTACAAATTGGCGATGAAATCAAGGCTGTTGTCTTGACAATGGATCGTGAAGAGCGTAAAATGTCTCTTGGTATCAAGCAAATGACAGAAGATCCTTGGAATAAGCAAGACTTGCTTAGCCAGTACGCTGTTGGTACACAACATAAAGGAACTGTTCGTAACCTAACTAACTTTGGATTATTCCTTGAGTTGGAAGAGGGTATTGATGGATTGGTTCACGTATCAGATCTTTCATGGACTAAGAAAATCAAACATCCATCTGATTTCGTTAAAATCGGAGATGAGTTAGAAGTACTTGTACTTGAACTTGATATCGAAAACAGAAGGTTGGCATTGAGCCATAAGCATCTTGAGGAGAATCCTTGGGAAACTTTTGAGTCAGTGTTTGAAGTTGGTACAACTCACGAATGTACTATCGTTGGTAAAACTGATAAGCAAGCTACACTTGAGTTACCATATGGTATCGAGGGACACGCTGCCTTGAAGCACCTTGCCAAAGAAGACGGAACATTTGCCGATGTAGGTGATAAAGTTCCTTTCGTAGTTGTTGAGTTTAACAAAGAGGAGAAAAAGATTATTCTTTCTCATACTCGTACTTGGGAAGCTCCTACTGAAGAAGAAGTAAAAGCTGCTGCTCCTA
Organism: Spirosomataceae bacterium TFI 002; assembly: GCA_900230115.1. Classification (NCBI taxonomy): domain Bacteria; kingdom Pseudomonadati; phylum Bacteroidota; class Cytophagia; order Cytophagales; family Spirosomataceae; species Spirosomataceae bacterium TFI 002. The sequence goes on from LT907983.1 coordinate 3,046,648, forward strand.
AGAAAGCTCCAGTGAAAAAGGGTGTTAAAAAGGCACAACAAGCTGAGAAATCTACGCTTGGTGACTTAGAAGCTCTTTCTGCTTTGAAGGATCAACTTGAAGAAGCTGCAAAGCCTAAGAAAAAAGCAGCTCCAAAAAAGAAAAAAGAAGTAGCTGAAGCTCCAGAAGCTGATGCTCCAGAAGCTTCTGAAGAAGCATAAATTATTGAGCCTTTCGTTTTATTTTACGAAAGGCTCAATTTTTCTCTTTTAGTTTTGGCTTTTGGCATTGCAATTGTAGCTTTGTAGCCAAGACAAAAGATTAACAAGGTCTCGTGGCCGAGTGGCTAGGCAGAGCTCTGCAAAAGCTTGTACAGCGGTTCGAATCCGCTCGAGACCTCAAGGAATATACGTTGTTTGTTTATGCGTGTACTTTTGAAGTTCTAATTTTAATACCATTTGAGAATTGGGCACATTTGCAAGTTCTTGAATGGTATTTTTGCTTTAAAACATTGATAGTTAATAGTTTAGCTCTTTATTTTTATTGATTCTAAATAAAATTGAACTATCAAAAAAATCAAATAACTTTTTTGGATAGCACCCTTTCCGTGCCTAGATTTGCACTCGGAAAAAAAACCGTTGATCATATTGATATGAAGAGTACGATTTATAAATTATTTTTTCTTCTAGCCTTAACCGTATTACCTTTTTTAGGTGTTGCTCAGGATGCAGCAGATACTGCTGCAGGTGAGAAGCTGTTCAAGAATAACTGTGCACAATGTCATGCTTATGGCGAATCAGTTGTAGTAGGGCCTGGTCTCAAAGGGATCAATGAAAGAAGAGACTTTGACTGGTTGAAAGAATGGATTCATAATCCAGCTGCTGTTATTGCCAGTGGAGATAAGTATGCCAATGAGTTGTATGAGAAATACAACAAAACTCAAATGACTGGCTTCCCAGGCTTTAGTGATGACGACATTAAAGGTCTTTTGGCTTACATCGATGAAGCAAACGCTGCTGATGCTGCCGCTGCTGCTGCGGCTCCCGCTGCTGTTGCTGGTGGGTCTAATGCTGGTGGATCGGGTGGAGGTCAATTCTTTAACATTGTCCTAATTTCACTTTTGGTAATTATGGCATTGGTGTTAGTAGCACTCTTAGGAGTTTTAAGTCTATTGACAAAAATTGCTGGTGTTGATACTGGTGATGCAGATGGTGAGTCTGGCTCTTTTGTAGATACTTTCAAGAGTAACATCCAAAATGTTTTCAAAAACAAGACTGTAATAACGGCAGTAGTCGTACTGTTTGCACTCTTGGGAGCAAAAGCTACATTTGATGGCTTATATAGTATTGGTGTTCATCAAGGATATGCACCTACTCAGCCAATTGCTTTTTCTCACAAGCTTCATGCTGGTGATATGGAAATTGATTGTTCTTACTGCCACACTGGTGTTTATAAAGGGAAGCAGGCAGGTATTCCTTCTTCTAACATTTGTATGAACTGTCATAACGAGATTAAAAGAGAATCTCCTGAGATTCAGAAAATATACACTGCAGCATTGAATGATCAGCCAGTGGAATGGGTAAGAGTTCATAATTTACCTGACTTGGCATACTTTAATCACTCTCAGCATACTAATGTTGCTGGTTTAGATTGTGATAATTGTCATGGTGAAATAAATACAATGGAAGTTGTGCAGCAACGTAAGTCACTTACAATGGGTTGGTGTATTGATTGCCATAGAAAAACAGAAGTAAACGGTAAGGATAATGCTTACTACGATGGTCTATTGGAAGCTCATAATGCAACATATTCGCATTCAATGAAAGTGGAGGATATTGGCGGTCTGGAATGTGCAAAGTGCCATTATTAATTTTTTCATAACTAGAAAGAGAAAGAAGTTAGATATAAATCGCTCATGAAGAATACTACAAAAAGGTATTGGAAAGGCATAGAAGATTATAAGAACGATATTTCAGTAGTTAAAAATGCTGAGAAAGAGTTTAATCTAGAAGAACTTGAAGGTGGGACACACCGTAGAGATTTTCTTAAAATGCTTGGATTTGGTGTTGCTGCTGTTTCTTTGGCAGCTTGTGATGCTCCAGTTAGAAAAACTATCCCATACCTAAATAAGCCTGAAGATGTAGAGCCAGGTATTCCAAATTTTTACGCAACAACTTACGTAGACAAAGGAGAGGCTCAAAGTGTTTTAGTTAAAACTAGAGAGGGTAGACCTATCAAAATTGAAGGAAATCCTCTTTCTAAGATTACAAACGGTAAGGCTAGTGCGAGAGCTCAGGCTTCTGTATTGTCTCTTTATGATATTGAAAAACTTCAAGGGCCTTCAAAAGGTGGGAAGGATATATCTTGGGAAGATTTAGATAAGGAAGTTAAAACTGCCCTTTCATCAGCTTCTAATATAAGTGTTGTTTCTAATTCAGTTATTTCTCCTTCAACTAAAGCTTTGATTGGAGATTTTGCATCTAAATATGCTTCTGTAAAGCATATCTCATATGATGTGAATTCTATCTCTGGATTGATTGAAGCAAACAAAGAGAACTTTGGAACTGCAGGAGCTCCTACTTATCACTTTGACAAAGCCAACGTAATTGTAGGTTTCAATTGTGACTTTTTAGGAACTTGGCTATCTCCAGTTGAATATGCTGCTCAATGGGCAGAAGGAAGAAGGTTGTCAAGTGCAGAAAAGGGTGGTAAGAAGACCATGTCTCGTCATTATCAAATGGAGACAGGGTTGACAATTACTGGAGCTGCTGCTGATTACAGAGATATGATAAAGCCTTCACAAGAAGGAGCAGCTGTCTTAGCTTTGTATAATCAAATAGCTGCTGCATCTGGTGTTGCAGGTCTATCAACTTCAAGTTTCAAATCTGAGAATTTAGATAAATGTGCGAAAGATCTTTTAGCAGCTAAAGGACAATCAATTGTAGTTTCGGGGTCTAATGATAAGAATATACAGTTAGTTGTAAATGCTATAAATAATCTGCTTGGCAATTACGGAAATACAATAAGTTTCAGTACGCTTAATAATTCTCGTCAAGGAATTGATTCTGATATGGATCAGTTTATTGCTGATTTGAAGAGTGGAGCTACCGATGCCGTAATTTTCTTAAATTCCAATCCGGTTTATGATCATGCAAAAGGTGGTGAAATTGCAGCCGCAATAGCGAAAGCAAAGTTGACGATTTCTGTTGCTGATCGAGCTGATGAAACTGCAACTCTATGTAAGTATATTGCTCCAGCTCCTCATTACTTAGAGTCTTGGGGTGATGCAGAACTTAAAACGGGGTCATATTCACTTCAGCAGCCAACTATTTCCTTAATTTTTAATACAAGACAATACCAAGATAGTTTAATGACTTGGGCTGGTATTTCAGGAAATTATCACCAGTATTTAAAGTCTTATTGGACAAATAATATATTAACTAACTCTGGCACTAGTTGGGTTAAGGCACTTCATGATGGGGTGTTTGTTAGTGGTGCCACTAGTGGAATTGCTAAGGCAAGTCCAACTTTTGAAGTTAGTCAAGCAGGTTCTGCTTTAGCTCAAATGGCCTCTAAAGTTTCTGGCCTTGAGGTGTCTGTTTTTGAAAATGTATCAGTAGGTACTGGATCTCAAGCAAATAACCCATGGTTGCAAGAGCTTCCAGATCCAATTTCTAAAGTAACATGGGAAAATACATTAGCTCTTTCCCAAAAAACTGCAAATGAACTTGGCGTGGATCAAGGAGATTGGGCCAAGTTAACTGTAGGTGCTTATTCAATTGAATTGCCAGTACTTATTCAGCCAGGTCAAGCTCATGGAGCTGTATCTGTAGCGATGGGTTATGGTAGAACTAATGCAGGAAAAAGTGGAAATGTTGGACAAAATGCCTTTCCTTTCCTTTCGTTTAAAGGAGCTGCTACTTTAGAAAAAACTAAATCGAATTATACGCTGGCTCAAACACAAACTCACGAAACTGTAATGGGTCGTGCAGCAGTTGTACAGGAGTCTGTTCTTAGCGAATATGTAAAGAACCCAAAGGCTGGTCGCTTTGAGCCACATGTTGAAACTTTTGAAGGTTTGAAAAAGCCATATCAAGTTTCTCTATGGAATGGTCACGAAAAGAAGAATCACAGCTGGGGAATGGTTATAGACTTGAACACTTGTACTGGATGTGCAGCGTGTTTAGTTGCTTGTCAGTCTGAGAACAACGTTTCTGTAGTAGGAAAACAAGAGGTAGTTCGTGCAAGAGAAATGCATTGGTTACGTCTCGATAGATATTACAGCACAGATGCAGATACTGAATATCAAATAAATCCAGCTCACCTAAGTGATATGGAAATAGCTTCGGAAAATCCTGAGGTTGTTATTCAGCCAATGATGTGTCAGCATTGTTCAAATGCACCCTGTGAAACTGTTTGTCCAGTTTTGGCAACAACTCACAGTTCAGAAGGTTTGAATCAAATGACTTATAATAGATGTGTAGGTACAAGATATTGTGCAAACAACTGTCCTTATAAAGTTCGTCGATTCAACTGGTTCAAATATTACGAAAATGAGGATTTCGACTACCACATGAATAATGAGTTGGGTCGAATGGTATTGAATCCAGATGTAACTGTAAGATCTCGTGGAGTTATTGAGAAATGCTCTATGTGTGTTCAAAGAATTCAATCAGGTAAACTTGCAGCAAAGAAGGAAAGACGTCGTCCAGAAGATGGAGAGATCGTTACGGCTTGTGCTCAAACTTGTCCTACTGGAGCCATTACATTTGGTGATATGCTTGATCCTAAGTCTAAGGTTTCGCAATTGCTAGAAAATGAGAAAGAGGGAAGAGCTTTCCATGTTCTTGAAGAATTGAACGTAAGACCACAAGTGAGTTATTTGACAAAAATTAGAAACAAAGATAAAGCAGTAGCTGCGAAACCAGCTCATGCTGAAGAACATCATAGTTAATAATATTAACCTATTAGGGTATATAAATTATGCAAGTAGTAGCACCTATAAGAGAAAAATTAATAACCGGAGGTAAAACTTACCACGATGTTACTGAGGACATTTGCCGTCAGGTGGAAGGTCCAGTAACGAAAGAGTGGAAGATAGCCTTTACAGCTGCTTTAGTAGCTTTGACCTTTGGTGGTTACTGGGTAGGACGTACCTGGTGGGATGGTCTAGGAGTCTGGGGATTGAATAAGACAGTAGGCTGGGCATGGGATATCACAAACTTCGTATGGTGGGTTGGTATCGGTCATGCAGGAACGCTTATTTCGGCAATTCTTTTGTTATTTAGACAGAAATGGAGAACCTCCGTAAACAGAGCTGCAGAGGCCATGACAATCTTTGCTGTACTTTGTGCAGGTTCTTATATCTTTTTTCACATGGGTAGACCATGGTTAGCGTATTGGGCACTTCCATTACCTAACACATTTGGTTCGCTATGGGTGAACTTTAACTCTCCATTAGTTTGGGACGTTTTTGCGATCTCTACCTATTTGTCAGTTTCAGTGTTGTTTTGGTACATTGGTTTAGTACCCGATTTAGCGACAATCAGAGATAGAGCTAGTGGTATTCGTAAAACGATTTATGGTGCACTATCTTTAGGATGGACAGGAGGTTCGAGGTCATGGGCTAGATATGAAGATGTATCTTTAATTTTAGCAGGTCTGTCTACTCCACTTGTACTCTCTGTACACACGATAGTATCCTTTGACTTTGCTACATCTGTGATACCCGGTTGGCACACGACTATATTTCCTCCTTACTTCGTTGCAGGAGCGATTTTCTCAGGTTTTGCAATGGTTCAAAACCTAATGCTCATTATTAGAGTAGTTTTCAAGATGGAAGACTATATCTCTATAGAGCATATTTCATTAATGAATAAGATTATCACCGTTACTGGTTCTATAGTAGGTGTGGCCTATATAACAGAATTCTTTATTGCTGCTTACTCTGGAGTACAGTATGAAAGTTATGCATTTATCAATAGAGCTACTGGCCCGTTATGGTGGTCTTATGCAATGATGATGACATGTAATGTGCTTTCTCCTCAAGTTTTCTGGATTAAGAGTGTGAGAGAAAGTATTGTTTGGTCTTTCGTTATCGCTGTAGTTGTTAACATTGGAATGTGGTTTGAGCGTTTTGTAATTATTGTTACTTCACTACACAGAGATTACTTACCATCAAGCTGGACTTATTTTACCCCGCGTATGGGAGATATCGGTGACTACATTTTTACTTTCGGTCTGTTCTTTACGCTATTCTTATTATTCGCTAAATTCTTGCCTGTTATTAACATGGCAGAAGTAAAAGCTATTTTGAAATCATCTGGAGAAGAAAAGAAATAATTCTATGTCTGCTAAGAAATATATACTAGGAGTTTTTGACGACGAAGAGGTTGCGTTGAATGCTGTTGCCTCTGTAAGAGGAGCTGGAGTGAATATTCATGAGGTTTATTCTCCTTTCCCAATACACGGTTTGGACCAAGCTTTAGGTTATGCAAGAGCTCGAATGGGTGTACCTGCGTTTTTGTTTGGTATTACAGGAACAACTTTGGCTTTTTTACTTACTTTTTGGACAATGGGATATGATTGGCCAATGAACATTGGAGGGAAAAACTTTATACCGTTCCCAACGAATATTCCTATCGTTTTTGAATTAACAGTTTTGTTGGCTTCTTATGGTATGTCATTTACCTTCTTTTTTATGGAAGATTTGGGACCTACTAAAAAGCCAGTAATTTTTGATTTAAGAATTACGGACGATAAGATTGTAATGGCTATTGATTTGTCAAAAAATGACAATGATGGGGATAAGATTGGTGATGTATTGAAAAATAGTGGAGCCAGCGAAGTTAATTTTAAAGAGATTTGATCAAAAAATAGATGATGACTACTAAGAAAATAGTATTAAATATCTCAATTGCTCTTTTTGTTGTTGTGTCTTTGGTTGCTTGCAACGATCCAAATAGTACTGGATGGGAGTTTGCACCTAATATGTACAATTCAAGGGCATATGAGTCTCAGACTCAGTGGAGAGAGAATCCAGTTAATCCAAATGGAATGAACATGCGTCTTCCAGTTGAAGGAACCGTTTCAAGAAGAATGTATAATACTACATTTCTTCAAGATGATAGTACGGTAATTGAGGATTTGATGATTTACGATATTCCTAAAGATAGCTTGGCTATGGCGGGTAGATTATTAAAGAACCCAATTCCTTGGTCAGAAAAAGTAGAAGAGGAAGGGAAAGTTTTATACCAGAAAAACTGTCAACATTGTCATGGTGCTAAAGGAGCAGGTGACGGTAAAGTTGGAATGGTTTATAAAGGTGTTCCTAATTATTCATCTGATGCATACAAGGATATTCCTGGCGGACATATTTATCAGGTAATTACTCATGGTAAAGGTCGTATGTGGCCGCATGCATCTCAGGTATTACCTGAAGAAAGGTGGAAAATTGTTCACTACGTTCAACGATTACAGTTGGGATCATAATATTTATACTCTTTTTAAGAAATAAAGAAACAAGAAATGGCTCATAAGCACGATACTCCTTCAAAAGAAGAAACATTTGAGTTCTCGGCAGACCTGAAGAAAAGGTTATTAATATTTATAGTACTTGGTGTTGTTATGATAGCTGTAGGGGCTTTCATTATTAATCAAGGTTGGTGGGGACCTGAAGGTTTTGCTGGCGGTGAACATGGTGCTGGACACGGTGCTGGTGGTCACGAAGCTGCTGGACATGGAGATGAACATGGTGGTGATCATCATGGTCCAACTTTGTTATCTAGAATTGTAGGAAACTTCTGGATGAACAGTGTATACTTTTTAGGAATCTCTGTTATAGGGGCATTTTTTATGTCTTATAATTATGTAGCAAAAGCGGGTTGGTATACATCTTTCAAAAGAGTGCCTGAGGCTTTTCCAGCATATATGATTATACCGGCATTTGTAATTTTAATTTTGTTTTTAGTGCCGTCAACTAGACATATTATAATGCACTGGACTCATGAAGGTATTATGGATCCAGCGAGTGCAAATTATGATAAGATTATTGCAGGAAAATCTTGGTACTTAAGCTTTGGGTTCTATCTAGTACGAATTGTAATTTACTTCGTGGTATGGTATTACTTAGCATTACAAATGCGTAAGAATTCTATACTTGAAGATCAATATGGCGGAGATCTAACCTACTACAATAAAAGTAGATTAAACGCGAAGTTATTTTTAATGTTCTTCGCCGTAACAAGTTCAACTGCAGCATGGGATTTATCAATGGCTATAGACCCACACTGGTTTTCAACTATGTTTGGTTGGTATCACCTTGCTAGTTGGCACGTAGCTGGTCTTTCAGCTATTATGTTGGCTATATTGATGTTGAAGGAGAAAGGATTTTTGTCAGGAGTTAATTTTTCTGCTATTCAAGATTTAGGTAAGCTTATGTTCGGTTTTTCAATATTCTGGGCATATGTATGGTTTAGTCAATACTTATTGATCTTTTATGCAAACCTTCCTGAGGAAACAGTTTATTTCCAAACTAGAATAAGTGGCTATGGCGGGAGATATTTTGCTCCTTTCATGTTTAGTTTAATATTAAACTTTGTGTTTCCATTGTTGATATTGATGGCAAGGGAATCAAAGCGTAATTACACATTCTTAAAGCTTGCTTGTTGGGCAATTTTGATAGGTCATTGGTTCGATTTCTATCAAATGTTAATGCCAGGTATTGCAAAAGGTCAAGGTGGAATTGGTTTGATAGAATGGGGAACGGTCCTAATTTTTGCTTCAAGTTTTGTTTATGTAGTTGCTTCGCAATTATCTAAAGCTAACTTGTATGCTAAAAATCATCCTTTCTTAGAAGAAAGTATGCATCACGACATTTAAGTTCAAACAATTTTGTAGAACAATTTTTTAATAGGTAAGAAAAGAGATTAATAGATATGACAATTCTAGTAGCAATTTTAGCTCTTGTTTTCTTGGCACTGACGGCCTTGGTACTTTCCAAAACAATGAAGTTGTTGAAGGGGGTTAAAGGGGGTCAGCCGATTGAAGAGCCAGTTAATGAGGTAGACAGTGCGAACAAGTGGAACGCCTTTGGACTATTTGCCTTTTGGGTAATTAGTTTGGTAGGAGTTGTGTGGTCGTATTTTGAATATCGCAAAGATTTCCTTCCTGAAGCGGCCTCTGTTCATGGGAAAGAAACAGATTATTGGTTTTGGGTTTCTATGGCTGTTATCATGGTCGGTTTTGTTGTAGTGAACACATTGTTGTTTTATTTTCCATTTAAATATCAATTTAAGAAAGAAACTAAAGCAACTTTTTATCCTCACAATAATAAGCTTGAGGTTATCTGGACAGTTATTCCTGCGGTTATCATGGCAGGTTTAGTATTTACTGGATTACAAGTTTGGAATAAGGTAATGGATGATGCACCAGAGGATGCTGAGGTTGTTGAAATAATGGGTAAGCAATTTGCGTGGTTTGTGAGATACCCTGGTGTAGATGATAATAAACTTGGAAATTATGATTTCCGTTTAACCGACGATGTTGCTGGTAACTTACAAGGAATAGACTTTACTGACCCTAATTCTTTTGACGATTTTGTAAATGGAACAGAGCTACATATTCCAAAAGGTAAGCCTGTTTTGTTAAAGATTCGTGCTAGAGATGTTTTGCATAGTGTTTTTATTCCTCACATGAGAGTAAAAATGGATGCGGTTCCAGGTATGCCAACTAAGTTCTGGTTCGTGGCTGATAAGTCTACGGAAGAAATGAGAGCTGAATTAGGTAATCCTGATTTCAATTTTGAAATAGCTTGTACTGAGGTATGTGGAAGAAGTCACTTTGGAATGAAATTGCTTTTAGTTGTGGATGAGCAAGAGGATTTCGATAAGTGGAAAAAAGAGCAAGTTCCTTTCTTAACTCAAAACCCTGGATTTATCGATAAGGTGCCTGAGAATTTAAAGGCAAGAGCAATGAAGTATGTTACAAAAGAAGATGTTGCTGAAGTAATTACAGAAGAGGTTGTAGTTGCAGAAGTTGGTCAATAATATTAAATTTTAAGAATAATATGGAAGCAGTAGCACAAGGCGGTGCACATGTTGATACACACGAGCATGAGCACCATGAGGAGAGTTTCATTAGAAAATATATTTTTTCTGAGGATCACAAAACAATTGCCAAGCAGTACCTGATTTCTGGTATTTTCTGGGCTGTGATAGGAGGCTTAATGTCGCTTGTTTTTCGTCTTCAATTAGGTTTTCCAGAAATGGATATGGCTTGGTTAAAGCCGATACTAGGGGAGTGGATTACACTTTCTGCAGATGGTACAGGTAGTCTGGATCCTAATTTCTATTTAGCACTGGTTACAATGCACGGAACTATTATGGTTTTCTTTGTATTGACAGCTGGTTTGAGTGGTACATTTTCGAATTTTCTAATTCCGTTACAAATTGGAGCTAGAGATATGGCTTCTGGATTTATCAATATGTTGTCATATTGGTTTTTCTTTATTTCTGGATTACTTATGTTTTGGTCGTTGTTTTTAGAAACAGGACCTGCAGGTGGTGGTTGGGTGATTTATCCTCCATTAAGTGCACTTGCTGAAGCCAATCCTGGTTCAGGATCAGGAATGACGCTATGGTTGGTATCTATGGCATTGTTTATTGTTTCTTCTCTTCTGGGAGGAATTAACTACGTAACAACAGTAATAAACCTGAGAACAAAAGGAATGTCATTTGATAAATTGCCTCTTACTATATGGGCATTTACATTTACTGCAATCCTAGGAATTTTATCTTTCCCAGTTCTTCTTTCAGCTGCATTACTTTTAATATTTGATAGAAGCTTTGGTACGAGTTTTTATTTAAGTGACATATACATTAATGGTCAAGCACTTCCTAATCAGGGAGGTAGTCCAATCTTGTTCCAGCACTTATTTTGGTTCTTAGGTCACCCAGAAGTTTATATCATTATTCTTCCGGCTTTAGGAATTACATCTGAAATTATTGCTACCAATTCAAGAAAACCAATATTTGGTTACAAAGCCATGATTTTCTCTATGGCAGGTATCATGTTCTTAGCATTTATTGTTTGGGCTCACCACATGTTTATGACTGGAATGAATCCATTCTTAGGTTCGGTGTTTATGCTCTTGACTTTGATAATTGCAGTACCAAGTGCAGTAAAGGCCTTTAATTATATTGCTACTCTTTGGAGGGGAAATATTGTATTTACGCCTGCTATGTTATTTGCAATTGGTTTAGTTTCATTCTTCGTTTCTGGAGGTTTAACAGGTATTATCTTGGGTAATGCTGCTCTTGATATTCAATTACACGATACCTACTTCGTAGTTGCCCACTTTCATATTGTAATGGGTGCAGCGGCTATTTTTGGAATGCTTGGTGGTGTGTATCATTGGTTCCCAAAAATGTTTGGTCGCATGATGAATAAGTCAATGGGTTATGCTCATTTTTGGCTAACGTTTATTAGTGCATATCTTGTTTTCTTCCCAATGCATTATATTGGTATTGCAGGGTATCCTCGTAGATATTATCAATTCTCAGGTTTCGATACATTCAATGCCTACATGGATCTTAATGCCTTTATTACGGTAGCGGCTATAGTTTCTGTATTTGCACAATTAATATTCATTGGAAACTTTATTTATTCTATTTTCTGGGGTAAGAAAGCAACCGCTAATCCTTGGAGATCTAATACTTTGGAGTGGACAACACCAGTTAATCCAGGTCATGGAAACTGGCCAGGTGAAATACCTACTGTTTATAGATGGCCTTACGATTATTCAAAGCCAGGTGCGGATGATGATTTTATTCCTCAAAACGTTCCTCTATCTCAGACACTCTCTTCTAACTTACCAGAGGAAACAGCTCAGATAGAGCTTGAAAAGGAAATTGAAAACATTGAATTTGATCGTAATATTCCTGATTAATTAGATGTAATTAAACTAAGGAGAGTACGGTGTCGGCATTTGCTTACGCATCGTACTCTTTTTTATTATGAATAATACTATTTTCAAAAAGCTAGGTATAGCGACAATCGTAGCTGTATATGTTTTAATACTGGTTGGAGGAGTAGTGAGAGCTTCAGGTTCCGGTATGGGTTGTCCCGATTGGCCAAAGTGTTTTGGTACTTGGATTCCGCCAACTAGTTTGGATCAACTACCTTCAAACTATCAAGAGATTTTTGGTGAAAAATTAAAAGGTGAAGTTGAGTTCAATGTTTATAAAACTTGGACAGAGTATATCAATAGGTTGTTGGGAGTGCTAATTGGTTTTTTAATATTCTTGACTTTCGCTTCTTCTATATACTACTTTTGGAAAAAGGATCGAATAGTTGTTTACATAACTTTTGCAGCGTTTATTTTGGTCGGTTTCCAAGGGTGGCTTGGGTCTGTTGTAGTTGCTACTGAGCTTCTACCTTGGATGGTTACGACACATTTGTTGGTTGCAGTTGTTATTGTTTTGTCGTTAATATGGGCAATAGTAAGAGCTCAACGTGAATCATTTGAAAGTATATCGTCTAGCCCAGAACTCAATTTTTCAATATTTCTTCTTTTTGGGCTTAGCTTAGGACAATTCATTTTGGGAACTAGAGTACGTGAAGAAATTGATAAGTTTAATTTGAGTGGTCAGTTAAGGAATACATGGATTGATCAATTAGGTGGAAGCTTCTATATCCATATTATTGTTGCACTATTTGTTGTAGCATTACATTGGTTCTTTTATAAGAAATCAGTAGCTAAAATTGGAAAACAATTGAATAGTTTTTTCACTTTACTTGTTATAATGGTGTTGACAAGTTTTGTTACTGGAGTCATATTAGGAGTATTTGATATGAGTGCATACGCACAGCCACTTCATTTAACTTTTGCCACGATAATACTTGGGCTTCAGTTTTCAATATATTTAATAAATAACAAAGGTAATTTGTTAGGAGAAGTTAATGGATAATCAAAACACGCTTAGTACGTTTTCGGCAGTTAAGCTTCGAGGTTATTTTAAGCTGACTAAGTTTCGGTTGTCCTCTACTGTTGTATTTTCTGGTTTATTTGGGTTTATTCTAGCTACAGAAAATTATGATATCGTAAAAATTTTGCTTTTTGGTATTGCAGCCTTTTTTACTACTGCATGTGCGAACATCATAAATCAAATTATAGAGAAAGATTTAGATAAATTAATGACCCGTACAGTTGATAGGCCTTTGGCAACAGGGTTACTATCGGTTAAAGAAGCTAGAAATTTTGCTATTTTATCGATTTTAATTGCGAGTCTAATTCTTGGTTTTGTTTTCAATTTTAAAGCACTTTCACTTGCCTTAATATCTACAATCCTTTATGGGTTTGTTTACACTCCATTAAAAAGAAAAGGCCCTATTGCAGTTGCAGTTGGTGCTTTGCCTGGTGCTTTCCCGCCCATGATTGGTTGGGTAGCGGCAACAGGTTCATTTGGTTTAGAGCCAGGGATTTTGTTTGCCATTCAATTCTTTTGGCAGTTTCCTCATTTTTGGGCTATCGCTTGGGTTTTGGATGATGATTATAGAAAAGCAGGTTTTAAGTTGCTTCCATCATCTGGAGGACAGAATTTGAATTCAGCGATTTCAATGATGATTTATACGCTTTTCCTTCTGCCGCTTTGTTGGGTTCCATATTATTTAAACATGACAGGGATTACATCGGCTGTGGTAGCAATGGTTTTTGCTATTTTGTTTTTGGCTCAAACTTTCCACTTAATGAGGAAAGTAAACAAGAAGGCTGCCTTACAGCTTATGTTTGGGTCCTTTATATTTTTACCAGTTGTTCAAATTGCTTACCTTTTAGATAAAGTACAATGACTAAAGAAACAGTTATTCAAGAAAAAACTAGGCCTATATTAACAGTAAATAAATGGAAGTTTATTACTTGGCTTTTTATAATTACAATTGTAATGCTTTTCGCTTCTCAGACCTCGGCATACTTGGTAAGAAGGGCTGAGGGAAACTGGACTGAGTTTGATTTGCCATCAATATTTTGGATTAGTTCTGTTGTATTAATAATAAGTAGTGTATTCATGCACTTAGCTGTGTTGAGTGCAAAGAAAGATTCTTTTACTAAACTGAAATTATACATAAGTTTAGCATTTGGGTTAGGGTTTGCATTTTTGGTTATGCAATATATGGGATGGCAACAATTGCAAGAAGGAGGGATATATTTAAAAGGAAACCCTAGTGGTAGCTTCCTTTATATTTTAACTGGACTGCATGGATTTCACTTAATTTCGGGAATGGCTGTTTTGTTATATTCATTTATAGCTGTATACCGAGAAAAAGTTCATTCAAAAAATATGACTCAGATCGAAGTGTGTGCTACTTATTGGCACTTTTTAGACTTCCTTTGGTTGTATCTGTTCATATTTTTGATCTATTTTAGATAATATTAAAGCTCTTTTTAATTTTAAGGGTACAATTAGATATTTCTTTTTAAATTTGCCCACGTTTAGAACACAATAAATTTATATGGCAGGTACTAAAGTTTCTACTACTCCAGACCATCTGATATGGCAAGGTGGAGTTCAACCAATGAGAGTTGGTTATGGTAAATTGATGATGTGGATATTCCTACTTTCGGATACATTCACTTTTTCGGCTTTGCTAATTTCTTATGGCTTAGTAAGATTCAGTTTTCCTTCTTTTACAGATGCCAATCCTGGTGCACTGTTAAAGGACTTTCAGTTTTCAACTGAGTGGTGGCCTACTCCTGAAGCAGTTTTTGAAGCAGTTCCATTTTTACATGGTGTGTCTGCTCCTCTTGTTTTTGTTGGTATCATGACTTTTATTCTTATTTTCTCTTCTGTTACTATGGTTTTGGCTGTTGAAGCCGGTCATAGAATGGATAAAGCAGATGTAGAAAAATGGATGCTTTGGACAATTCTTGGAGGTTTTACTTTCTTAGGCTCTCAAGCTTGGGAATGGTCGCACTTCATTCATGGTTCAGAGGAAGGACTATTAATAGAAGGAGTTAAAGTGTTTGGAGCCAATCTCACGGTAAATGAATATGGCCCTGCTGCATTTGCAGACTTCTTTTTCTTTATCACTGGTTTTCATGGAACTCACGTACTATCGGGTGTGGTATTGAATGTTCTAATATTTTATAATGCAACCAATGGTGTTTATGAGAAAAGAGGACACTATGATATGGTTGAAAAAGTTGGCCTTTATTGGCACTTTGTAGACCTTGTATGGGTTTTCGTATTTACTTTCTTCTACCTTGTTTAATCAAAAAAAAGACTTTTAGAAATGGCAGCACATATAGAAAATACAGCAGGCGAAAGGCAAAAACCACAAACTAAAGAGTTGTGGAAAGTGTTTGTTATTTTGCTTGTGATTACAATTATTGAATTTATTATCGCATTTACCTTAAGCTCTGATACTGCAACAGGTAAATGGTTGAAAATATCTATTTTTATCATCCTTACGTTTGTTAAGTCATTTTACATCGTGGGTACATTTATGCACCTTAAAGAAGAAGTAAAGGGATTGATATGGACTGTAGTTTTACCAATTGTATTTATACTTTGGTTAGTTGCAGCTCTGGTGTTTTATGAAGGTGGTTATATTGGATCAGTAAGATAATATTCATGTCTAATAAAATTGTTAAAACCGGGATACTAATAGTCTTATTAGTAATTCCGGTTTTTGTTTTTATTTTCCTTAATACTTTTGGAAGCAACAAGTTTGATTTGCCTTATTATTTCCCCGAGTTAAATGAAAAAGGAAATGCACAAGTTTCTGAGAAAGGAGATACACTTTTTCAAAAGGTTCCGGCTTTTGAATTGATAGATCAAAACGGGGAGTTATTTAACTCTTCTGATCTAGTGGGGAAAACATTTGTTGTAAATTTCTTTTTTAGCAGATGCGGAGCAATTTGCCCTACTATGAATTCAAATCTCGCTAGGGCCTATGATAACGTCGACATTAATAAAACTAGATTTGTTTCAATTAGTATTGATCCTGAATATGATACTGATTCGGTGCTTAATGTTTACTCCAAAGAATATAGTGCTAATAGTGTATATTGGAAGTTCCTTACTGGAGATAAAGCATACATTTATAATTTAGCAATCAATGGCTTTAAACTTCCTGTTGCTGATGCTTCTTCATATGATTCAAACTTGTCTATTGACGAAACATTTATACATAGTGAGAAGTTTTTACTAGTAGATAGTCATGGATACTTTAGAGGAATCTATGATGGAACTAGTATTCCAGAAGTGGAGAGATTAATGGTTGAAATTGATATTTTGAACTTAGAAAAGAAATAGATGTCGCAGCAGGTCAAAAGTAATTATTCGATGCGTACAATTAATGTCGTGTCAATATTAGTACCGGTAGTAGTAGCAGTTTTGCTTGGTATAAGAAGTAAGCCAGACCTAGGTTCTTGGACGAAAGTATTGCCGCATTTGAATGCAATTATAAACTCACTAACGGCTTTGCTGTTGTTAATCGGGTATTGGGCTATAAATAGGAAAGATAAGCAAGCACACAGGGTTATAATGACAACTGCATTTGTATTGGGAGGGTTCTTTCTAGTGTTTTATGTTATTTACCATCTCACAAATCAATCTACTTCCTTTGGAGGAGAGGGGTTGGTAAAATACTTTTATTATTTTATTCTCATTAGTCACATCGCACTGTCGATGGTTGTATTACCGTTGGTTTTGAGAGCTTTTTACTTTGCTGCCTTTCAACATGATTATGTTAAGCACAAAAGTATCGTTAAGTATGCATATCCGATTTGGTTGTACGTTTCTATAACAGGAGTAATTGCATACTTGCTTATTTCACCTTATTACAATTAATATGAAACAGCTTTTTAAGATCTTATTTGTCCTTGTGTTAATACTAGTTGTGTCAAATCAGACATGGGCTCAATGTGCCATGTGTAGAGCCACTGTGAATAGTAATTTGAGCGAAGGGCGAGGAGTTATTGGTACAGGAATAAATTTTGGAATCCTTTATTTGTTACTAACACCTTACATTTTAGTTGGTACTCTAGTTTTCTTATGGTACCGAAATGGAAAGAAGGAGTTAGCCAATAAGTTGGCCATTGGAAGAAGAATAAAGGAAATTTATAAATCTTAGTTTCTAATCGCGTCTTTTATATCGTGAATGATCTTATCGGCCAATGAGTTGGCTGTGGTTTCAAACTCGCTTTCAGCGTAAATTCTAATAATAGGCTCAGTATTGGATTTTCTTAAATGAACCCATTCAGAGCCGAAATATATCTTAAGACCATCTTGGGTATCGCATTCTTGTTTCTGGTACTTTGTGTTTATTTTTGACAATATACCATCTACATCCATAGACTTATCCAACTCAATTTTCTTCTTAGCTATATAATAGTCGGGATACGATTTTCTTAAAACTCCTATTGATTTTCCGAAATGTGCAAGGTGACTTAAGAAGAGAGCTATACCTACAAGTGCATCTCTGCCATAGTGAAGTTCAGGTAGAATTATTCCTCCGTTACCTTCACCTCCAATTATGGAATGGTGCTTTTTCATCATTTCTACAACGTTGACTTCGCCAACTGCAGACGCGAAATACTTGCCACCGTGCTTTTCTGTCACCTCTCGTAGAGCGATTGTAGAAGATAGGTTTGAAACAGTTGTATGTTCAGTATTCTTTCTGTTCTTTAAAATATAGTCAGCAACTGCCACCAGTGTATATTCTTCACCAAACGGTTCGCCATTCTCAGTTATAAAGGCCAAACGATCGACATCTGGATCTACAACTATACCTAAGTCATAATCTCCATTTCTAAGCTCTTGTGATAGCTCTAAAAGGTTTTCTGGCAATGGTTCGGGATTGTGAGCGAAATGTCCTGTTGGTTCACAATTCAATTCTTTAATTTGAGTAACTCCAAGAGCCTTTAGGAGTTTTGGTACGGCGATTCCTCCACTTGAGTTAACGGCATCTACAACAACTCTAAATTTTGATTTTTTGATAGCTTCTACATCGACTAGGTCGAGTTTAAGAATCATTTCTATGTGTTTATCTAGGTAGCTATCGTCTGTTGTATATTTTCCTAACTTTTTGACATCTACAAAGCTGAAATCGTCATTGTTGGCAATATCTAGAAGCTTTTCTCCAAGCTCTCCTGAAATAAACTCACCTTTATTGTTAAGTAATTTCAAAGCATTCCATTGTGCAGGATTATGGCTGGCTGTGAGGATTATTCCACCATCAGCTTTTTCCATTGGAACGGCAATTTCAACCGTAGGTGTTGTACTAAGACCGAGATCAATAATGTCATAACCTTGCGACATCAATGTACTAGAAACTAATTGCGTTATAATTTCGCCGGACAACCTTGCGTCTCGCCCAATTATAATTTTGTTTGCTTTTGGATTAGCCTCTTTTAATAACATGCCGTATGCAGCTGCAAACTTAACAACATCAATTGGAGTAAGATTGTCTCCAGGAGCTCCACCGATTGTGCCCCTAATGCCCGAAATAGATTTAATTAAACTCAAATTATAATAAAGGTTGGTACGATCTTAATGGTAAAATTACATCCATTTAGCTGCGAATGAAAAGAAAAGTTAGAGTTATTAGCAAGGATTTATTATTCGGTATCTTTAATTTTATGAAGTAAATTTTTAGCCCAATCAATTGGCAATTTTTGAACCGATTCATTGAGCAAATTATTCCATTGTGATGATATACTTTCTAGCTCATCAAATTCATATGTTGCAGTTGAAAATTTAAACTTGCTATCTTCATATATAAGTACATCAATAGGAAAATCAACATCATTTGCACTTACTCTAGTACTATCAAAAGCTAAGAAACCTAATTTAAGAACCTCCCTCAGAGAAGTTTCATACTTAATGTTTCTATTTAATATTGGTTTCCCGAATCCTGAATTTCCAATTATAATGAAGGGGGAACCTTGGGTAACTTCAATCCAGTTTCCCTCGGGATATACTAAGAAGAGTTTGTGTTCTTCATCGTTTTTCATTTGGCCACCGATTATGGCCCATAGGTTGAATTGTAGTCCTGCACTTAATAAGTGAGCTTTATCTTGCTGTGCAACTAGCCTAAGCATATCACCAAATGCATTCACGGCTTTGTAAGTTTTGTCAAAATCTTTACCTTTTTCGGGTAAGAGTTCTTCAAAATATGTCATGACCTTATCTCTCACGGATCTAAGACCGGAAGTCATTATGAAAAGGTTCTGATCTGTATTTTCAAACGTGAACATTTTCTTTTTAGTAGAAACTTCAGTTCCCGAGGTGATTCTTGAATCTGATATTGCAACTATACCTTTGGCAACTTTTACGCCTAAACAGAAGGTCATAAGTATATAATTTGTTTATTTTTAATTTGGACGAAGGTCGTAATATTAATTAAGAAAAATTGCTAGAAACGTTGATATAAAATGATTGTAATTCGAATTATATTCCGAACTTAATAATCTCAAACTATAACATTATAATTAGATGACTACAAAATTAGAACAAAATTTGGCTCATGGCTATGAGGTTAAAATCGGGGAATACTTATCCAAGGGCTTTGATATTTTTAAAGCAAATGCTGGTGGTTACATAGGTTATACCGTTTTATATATGATTTTAAGTTCGATTATAAACTTAATACCATTTTTGAATTTATTTGCGTCTATTTTAATTTCACCTTGTTTAGTTTTTGGTTTTCATCTTGTTTCAAAATCAATTCATGTAGATAAAGTAGTACCACCTTTTGGAGAATTTTTTCGTGGTTTTGATCACTTTAGCAAATTAATACTGATTGCACTTTTAAGTTTCTTGGGCTATTTCATTGTTGCTTTACCAATAATAATAACAATTGGCGTAAGTGCCTTTACTCTTCAGGATGCTAATGCAAAAGAAATATTTGATACACTTATTGGTGGTCCTTTCTTTGTTGTGGTACTAACAATATGTGGATTTATTTACTTGGGTGTAAGTTGGTTTTTTGCAAGTTTATTGGCTGTATATCATAATATGTCGGCTTGGGAAGCATTAGAGACTAGTAGGAAATTGATTACCAGAAACTGGTTTATGATGTTTGTATTTCTTTTGCTGGTAGGTATTATTGCTGTATCAGGAGTGATCTTGTTTATTATTGGTTTAGTAGTTACTGTTCCTATTGCCCTTTGCTATGTTTTTGCTGCGTTTGAAGACATTGTCGGAATTCCTGGTAATGATGTTACGGATTACAATATCGAAGGAATAGGAGAGGGTTTAAGTTGAATATAAAAAAAAGACATTCGGGAAACCCAAATGTCTTTCTAAGACGAAAATACTTTAACCTATGATCAAGATCTTCCTTGTGAGTTAATCTTGTGTTCTTAAAGAACTATACAAAGGTAATTTAATATATTCAATTTTTAAAATGTTTTAAAAACAAATGCCCCTTTCGTTTGAAAGGGGCATTTTATTAATTAACGTATTCACGTTTTCTTGTTTCAAGCATTTTCTTTTCTTCGGCAGCTTCAATTTCAGCTTTAGATCCGATGATAAGATTTTGATACTTTCTTCGACCAGTTCCAGCTGGGATCAAGTGTCCAACAATCACGTTTTCTTTAAGACCTTCTAGATCGTCACGTTTTCCTTTTACAGAAGCTTCAGACAATACTTTAGTTGTCTCTTGGAAAGAGGCTGCAGAAATAAATGATTCAGTTCCCAAAGAAGCGGTAGTGATACCTTGAAGAATTATTTGTGAAACAGCTGGTTGAGCATCTCTCATCTGCATTAGTTTCATATCTTCTCTCTTTAATCTACTGTTTTCATCTCTGAACTCGCGATTAGTTACCATTTGACCTGGCTTAAATCGATCAGACTCTCCAGAATCCATGATTACTTTCATGTCAAGTATTCTATCGTTTTCTTCACGGAATGACCATTTGTCAACGGCTTGCATTTCAAGGAATGAAGTATCTCCAGCATCAATGATATCCACTTTCTGCATCATTTGACGCACGATAGTTTCAATATGTTTATCAGAGATTTTTACACCTTGTTGGCGATATACAGCTTGTGTTTCTTCTACAAGGTACTCTTGTACAGCTGTAGGTCCTTTGATACGAAGAATATCGGCTGGTGTAATTGCTCCATCAGATAATGGTTCTCCAGCTTTTACGAAGTCACCTTCTTGAACTAAGATTAGTTTCGCAAGGGAAACCATGTATTTCATCTTTGTTCCGTCTTTTGCTTCTACGAAAACTTCTCTGTTACCACGCTTAATTCCACCATACGAAACAACACCGTCTATTTCAGAGACAACCGCTGGGTTAGATGGGTTACGTGCTTCAAATAGCTCCGTTACACGTGGAAGACCACCCGTAATATCCGAGTTCATGTTTACCGCACGAGGTATTTTAGAAAGAACTTGACCAGCTTTGATCTTAGTTCCGTCTTCAACCATCAAACGAGCTCCTACAGGTAAGTTATAAGACTTGTCGCCTTTTTTACTCTTGACTATAACAGCTGGGTTTTTAGTACGATCTTTTGTATCTGTAATTACCTTGTCTTTGAAACCTGTTTGCTCATCGGCTTCTTCTCTGAAAGTAATACCTTCTTCAATAGATTCGTACTCAATCGTACCGTCCATTTCAGCGATAATTACGGCGTTAAACTGATCCCAGTGACAAATTGCGTCTCCTTTCTCAATTTTTTGTCCATCTTTCAAAGTTAGTGTAGCTCCGTAAGGAATAATATTAGCGATCAAGATTTGGTTTGTCTCTGGATCTACAATTCTTACTTCACCACGTCTACCTAAAACTATTGTTGCGGGGTTTCCTTCTTTATCAAGGCTTTCTACCGTTTTGATATCTTCAAAACTTACAACTCCACTAAATTTCGCTTTGATGTTTGCATCAACCGAAACGTTCATAGCTGTACCCCCTGTGTGGAAAGTACGAAGTGTAAGTTGAGTACCTGGCTCTCCAATAGACTGTGATGCAATTACACCAACAGCTTCTCCAACTTCAGCCATACGACCAGAAGCAAGGTTTCTACCGTAACATTTAGCACAAATACCTGTTCTTGTTTCACAAGTTAATGCAGATCTGATTTCGATAGAATCTATTGAAGTTTCATCTACTCTGTCAGCAACTTCTTCAGTGATTTCTTCACCTGCGGGAAGTATTACTTCTTTTGTAAGAGGATCAACAATATCATAAAGGGAAGTTCTTCCCAATATTCTTTCAGATAATGGTACTATGATATCTTCATTTTCCTTTAAGGCTGCAACTGTGATACCACGTAAAGTTTCACAATCTTGCTCATTGACAACTACGTCTTGAGCTACATCATGAAGACGACGAGTTAGGTAACCAGCATCGGCAGTTTTAAGTGCTGTATCGGCAAGACCTTTACGAGCACCGTGTGTAGAGATAAAGTACTCTAATACATCCAAACCTTCTTTAAAGTTAGATAGAATTGGGTTTTCAATGATTTCTCCAACAGATCCAGCAATGTTTTTCTGTGGTTTCGCCATCAAACCTCTCATACCACCAAGTTGACGAATTTGCTCTTTAGAACCACGGGCTCCAGAGTGCATCATCATATATACCGAGTTAAATCCTTGATCAGTATCTTCTAGTTGTTTTAGAAGCGTCTCTCTTAATCTAGTGTTTACCCTTGTCCAAATATCAATAATCTGGTTGTAACGTTCACGTTCGGTAATGATACCAAACATGTAGTTGCTTTGTACTTCTTCTACTTCACCTCTTGCGTTTTCGATCAAACTTTGCTTCTCTTCTGGGATCATGATATCACCCAATCCGATAGAAAGTCCTCCTTCAAATGCCTGAGTATAACCAAGAGTCTTGATATCATCAAGGAAGTCTGCAGTACGTGCAAAACTTACCACTTTGAATACTTGACCAATGATTGTTTGAAGTTTTTTCTTCGTTAACAGTTCGTTGATATAACCAACTTTCTCCGGGACGAATTGATTGAAAAGTACTCTACCAGCAACTGTTTCAATAATTTTATCTTCAAGTTCTCCTTGAGCATTCTTAACTTTCAGTTTACAGTTGATATATGCATGAGTTGAAAGCTGTCCTTCGTTCATTGCAATGATCACCTCTTCCGGAGCGTAGAATGTCATTCCTTCTCCTTTGATTTTCTCATTCTCTGTTGATCTCTTACCTTTTGTTACGTAGTAAAGACCCAATACCATGTCCTGAGAAGGTACAGTAATTGGAGCTCCGTTCGCAGGGTTCAAAATGTTATGAGAAGAAAGCATCAAAACAGAAGCTTCCATAATTGCTTCTTGTCCAAGTGGTACGTGAACTGCCATTTGGTCACCGTCAAAGTCAGCATTAAATGCAGTACATACTAATGGGTGCAATTGGATAGCTTTACCTTCAACCAATTTTGGTTGGAAAGCTTGAATACCTAATCGGTGAAGAGTAGGAGCACGGTTAAGCATAACTGGGTGTCCTTTCATTACATTTTCAAGGATATCCCAAACTACCGCATCTTTTCTATCAACTATTTTCTTAGCAGATTTTACAGTCTTAACTATTCCTCTCTCAATCAATTTACGAATGATGAAAGGCTTAAAAAGTTCAGCAGCCATTCCTTTTGGAAGACCACATTCGTGAAGTTTTAACTCTGGTCCAACGACGATTACCGAACGTCCAGAATAATCAACACGTTTTCCAAGTAAGTTTTGACGGAAACGACCTTGCTTTCCTTTCAGCATATCTGAAAGAGACTTTAAAGCACGGTTTCCATCTGAACGAACAGCATTAACCTTTCTTGAGTTATCAAAAAGCGAATCAACAGCTTCTTGTAACATTCTTTTCTCATTACGAAGGATTACTTCTGGAGCTTTAATTTCCAAAAGACGCTTCAAACGGTTGTTACGAATGATTACTCTACGATAAAGGTCATTCAAGTCAGATGTTGCAAATCTTCCTCCATCAAGTGGAACAAGTGGACGCAATTCTGGTGGTATTACAGGAACCATACGAATAACCATCCATTCTGGGCGGTTTTCGATTCTTGTATTTGCATCACGGAAAGCTTCTACAATTCTTAATCTCTTAAGTGCTTCTGCTTTTCTTTGTTGTGATGTATCAGTTGCAGCTTGGTGACGAAGCGAGTATGACAGTTCATCTAGCTTTAATCTTGCGAGTAACATTTCAAGAGCATCCGCTCCCATTTTAGCGATGAATTTCTGTGGGTCTTCATCAGGAAGTAGTTGGTTCTCTCTTGGAAGCTTGTCAATGATATCAAGGTACTCCTCTTCAGTGAGGTAGTCCATGTATTCAATTCCTTCTTCTTCTTTAACACCAGACTGTATTACTACATATCGCTCGTAGTATATAATTTGATCTAGTTTTTTAGAAGAAAGGCCTAAAAGGTAACCTATTTTGTTTGGTAAACTTTTGAAATACCATATGTGAGCTACAGGAACCACTAATTCGATGTGCCCCATACGCTCTCTACGTACTTTCTTTTCTGTTACCTCTACACCACATCGGTCACAAATAATTCCTTTGTATCGAATTCTTTTGTATTTACCACAGTGGCATTCCCAGTCTTTAACCGGTCCAAAAATACGCTCACAAAACAAACCGCCCATTTCAGGTTTGTATGTTCTGTAATTGATAGTTTCGGGTTGAGTAACTTCTCCAAAAGAGCTTTCCAAAATTGATTCTGGAGAAGCCAAACTAATGGTTATGCTATTGAAGTCACTGTTTATTTTTTTGTTTTTCTTTAAAGACATTCTATATATGTTTTAATGAAAATATTCCGTTTGGTTATTTCAAGGTGATTTCTAAAGCAAGACCTCTAAGCTCATGTACGAGTACATTGAACGATTCAGGGATACTTGGTTTTGGTAAATTTTCACCTTTCACAATAGCTTCATAAGCTTTTGCTCTTCCTTGTACATCATCAGATTTTACTGTAAGAATTTCGCGTAAAATATGAGAAGCACCGAAGGCCTCTAATGCCCATACTTCCATCTCTCCAAAACGTTGACCTCCAAATTGAGCTTTACCTCCAAGTGGTTGTTGCGTAATAAGTGAGTATGGTCCAATAGAACGAGCGTGCATTTTATCATCAACTAAGTGACCCAGTTTCAGCATGTATATAATACCAACTGTAACTTTTTGATCAAATGCTTCACCAGTAAGGCCATTATAAAGTACTGTTCTACCAAAGTCTGGAAGACCAGCCTCAGCGATTTCAGCACTTACTTCAGCAGAAGATGCACCGTCAAAAATAGGTGTAGCATAGCGACGGCCTAATTTTTGTCCTGCCCATCCTAGAGCTGTTTCGTAAAGTTGACCGATGTTCATACGAGAAGGTACACCAAGTGGATTCAAAACGATATCCATTGTTGATCCATCTTCTAGGAATGGCATGTCTTCGTCAGGTACGATTTTGGCTACAACACCTTTGTTTCCGTGACGACCCGCCATTTTATCACCAACTTTCAACTTACGTTTCTTAGCGATGTATACTTTAGCAAGCTTAACAATACCAGCTGGAAGTTCATCTCCTACTTCAAGAACGAAACGTTCTCTTTTAAAGATACCGATAGTTTCACTACGCTGAGATAGGTAGTTTTTAACCAAACGGATCAATAATGAGTTATTGTGTTCATCTGAAGTCCAGCCTTCCAAGTTGATATCTCCAAGGAGATTAGACTCTTCAGGTACGTTGTATGTACTTTCGTCAACGTAAGGGTTTTTCTCTGGGAAAAGGTTGTTTGATATATTCGACTTGTTGAATTTCATTCCTTTTGAAATCAATTCATCGCCAAACTTATGCTTAACTCCTTTACAAGTTTTTCCGTCAAGAATAGAAACCATTTTGCTAATCATCTCAGTCTTAAGAGACAGAAGATTTTCGCTATGCCTTTTCATAAGAAGTTTAACTTCTTCTTTGTGCTTAGTTCTTTCTTCTTTAGATGGACGAGAGAATAGCTTAGTATCAATAACAACTCCTCTTAGTGATGGAGATGCTTTCTTAGATGCGTCTTTTACATCACCAGCTTTGTCTCCAAATATCGCACGAAGCAATTTCTCTTCTGGTGTTGGATCAGATTCTCCTTTTGGAGTGATTTTACCAATTAAGATATCACCTTCTTTGATGTGAGTTCCTGTAGTAACGATTCCGTTTTCGTCAAGGTTTTTAACAGCCTCTTCAGAAACGTTAGGGATTTCTGAAGTTAATTCTTCTTGACCTCTCTTTGTATCTCTTACTTCTAGATCAAATTCTTCAATGTGTAGAGAAGTGAAAATATCATCTCTTACTACTTTCTCAGAAATTACAATCGCATCCTCAAAGTTATATCCTTGCCAAGGCATGAAGGCTACTTTAAGGTTTCTACCTAAAGCTAATTCTCCTCCTTGTGTTGCATATCCTTCTACCAATACTTGACCTTTAGAAACTCTATCTCCTTTACCAATAATTGGTCTCAGGTTGATACATGTATCCTGGTTAGTACGACGGAATTTAATAAGGTTATATTCTTTTTTACTGGTTTGGAAGTTGACTAAGATATCATCTTCGTTCCAGTCGTAATTTACAACGATTTTATTTGCATCAACATACTCAACAGTTCCTGCTCCTTCAGCAACAACCATTGTTCTTGAATCTCTAGCAATTCTAGCTTCAAGTCCTGTTCCAACAATAGGAGCTTCAGGTCTTAATAGTGGAACTGCTTGACGCTGCATGTTAGATCCCATCAAAGCACGGTTGGCATCATCATGCTCCAAGAAAGGAATGATAGATGCTGCAACAGATACAATTTGATTTGGGGCAATATCCATATAATCGATCTCTTTTGGATCTTTTAATGGGAAGTCACCTTCGAAACGACACTTCAATAAAGCATCACCGAATGTTCCTTTTTCGTCTGCTTCTGGAGTTGCAAGGGCAATGTTTTT
Source organism: Spirosomataceae bacterium TFI 002 (assembly GCA_900230115.1). Classification (NCBI taxonomy): domain Bacteria; kingdom Pseudomonadati; phylum Bacteroidota; class Cytophagia; order Cytophagales; family Spirosomataceae; species Spirosomataceae bacterium TFI 002. The sequence continues at coordinate 3,073,559 of LT907983.1, forward strand.
ACCGTCTTCTTCTTCTGCAGTTAAATATTGTACATCACCAGAAACTCTACCTTCATTGATTTTCATGTAAGGAGTTTCAATGAATCCCATTGAGTTGATTTTCGCATAAGTACAAAGCGAAGATATCAAACCAATGTTTGGTCCCTCAGGAGTCTCAATCGTACAAAGACGACCGTAGTGTGTATAGTGAACGTCACGTACCTCAAAACCTGCTCTTTCACGAGAAAGACCACCAGGCCCAAGAGCCGACATTCTTCTTTTGTGAGTAATTTCAGCCAATGGGTTCGTTTGATCCATGAACTGAGAAAGCTGGTTTGTTCCAAAGAACGAGTTAATAACAGATGAAAGTGTACGAGCATTGATCAAGTCAACAGGCTTGAAATCTTCATTATCTCTTACGTTCATTCTTTCTTTTATCGTACGAGCCATACGGGCAAGACCTACACCAAACTGGCTAGACAATTGCTCTCCTACGGTTCTAACACGACGATTAGAAAGGTGGTCAATATCATCAACAACTGCTTTTGCATTGATCAGACCGATCAAATACTTAACGATTTTAATAATATCTTCCGTTGTCAATACTCTTTTCTCAAGAGTAGTCTCAAGATTAAGTTTAGTATTGATTCTATATCTTCCTACTTCACCTAAGTCATATCTCTTATCGGAGAAGAAAAGACCTTGGATAATTTCTCTTGCAGTTGCTTCGTCTGGTGCTTCAGTGTTTCTAAGCTGACGATAGATTTGCTCAACTGCCTCTTTCTCAGAGTTTGAGCTATCTTTTTGAAGCGTATTATAAATAATATTATACTCGGCAAGATTCGCATCAGTTCTATGAAGAATGATTGAAGGAGTTTCAGTATCAATGATCAGCTGAATATCTTCTTCAGTAATAATAGAATCTCTTTCTAAAATTACTTCGTTTCTATCAATAGATACAACTTCTCCTGTGTCTTCATCAACGAAGTCCTCGGTCCAAGTTTTAAGAACTCTAGCTGCAAGCTTGCGGCCTATAGCATTTTTAAGAGCTTTCTTTTCTGATTTTACTTCTTCCGATAATTCGAAAAGGTCAAGTATTTCCTTATCTGTTCCAAAACCAATAGATCTTAGAAGAGTTGTTACAGGAAACTTTTTCTTTCTGTCAATGTACGCATACATGACATTGTTAACGTCGGTAGAGAATTCTATCCATGACCCTTTCATTGGGATTACTCTTGCAGAGTAAAGCTTTGTACCATTGGTATGCTTACTCATTGAAAAGAATACACCCGGAGATCTGTGTAGTTGTGATACAATTACACGCTCAGCACCATTGATAATGAATGATGCTCTATCTGTCATGTATGGAATGTTTCCTAAGAATACTTCTTGCTCGATAGTTTCGAAGTCTTCGTGATCATCATCATTACAAATAAGGCGTAATTTGGCTTTTAGAGGTACCGAGTAGGTTAAACCTCTGTCTATACTCTCATCTATGGAGTATTTTGGCGGGTCGATTGTATAATCGACGAATTCTAATACAAAGTTGTCTCTAGAATCAGCAATCGGGAAATTATCCATGAACACCTTATAAAGACCTTCAGCTCTACGGCTTTCGGCAGGTGTATCAATTTGGAAAAATTCCTGAAATGATTTTAACTGAATATCCAAAAAGTCAGGATATTCAAGAGCAGGATTGACATTTGCAAAAGACTTTCTTCCAGTTTCTGTCAAATTCAAAGTTTTAAATTGTTTAAGTTAAAAAATTTAATCCTTGGAAAACCCAATTAGGCTTTCAAAATCCGCAGTTAATCCGAAATTTGTCCCTGTTCTTTTGTCCTACGAAAACAAAAGTGTATCGGAAAAAAATCTTGGTTCGAAGTCTTGATGACTTCTAAAATCTTATGTAGTTTTCTTGGCTATCTTTTTACGGCAAAAGACCCGACCGATTTTCGAATGAAAATCGGACCGAGTCTTGAACCTTTTTTGCTTTGTAAGCTTACTTAAGCTCTACTTCAGCACCAGCTTCTTCAAGCTGCTTCTTCAATGCTTCTGCTTCGTCTTTAGCAATTCCTTCTTTAACTGCTTGAGGAGCACTGTCAACTAGATCTTTAGCTTCTTTCAAACCTAGTCCAGCTAGATCTTTCACTAATTTCACTACTTGTAGCTTGCTTCCACCAGCTGCTTTTAAGATTACGTCGAATGTTGACTTCTCTTCAACTGCTGCAGCACCTGCATCAGCTGGACCAGCCATCATTACGGCTCCACCTGCTGCAGGCTCAATTCCGTACTCATCTTTTAGAATAGTAGCTAACTCATTTACTTCTTTAACAGTAAGGTTAACTAGTTGTTCAGCAAACGCTTTTAAATCTGCCATGATTTTATCTTTATTAAATGTTTATTACTTGAAAAAATTAAATTATGCTGCTTCTTTCTCTGAAAGAGTTTTAAGAATACCAGCAAGTTTGTTACCACCACTCTGCAGTCCACCAATAACGGTTTTAGCAGGAGATTGAAGCAACATGATTACCTCACCAATCAACTCAGTTTTAGATTTCAACTTAGTTAAGGTATCTAATTGGTCATGTCCTATGTAAAGGCCATTCTCAATAGAAGCTCCTTTAAGCTTAATCGATCCTTCGTTTTCTTTGAGAAATTCTTTAATAAGTTTAGCAGGCTCTTTTCCTGTTTCTGTATGAAACATGATACCTGAAAAACCTTTTAAAACTGACTCATTAAATGGTGTGTAATCTGTGTCCAAAGTTTGGAGTGCTTTCTCGATCAGAGTGTTCTTGAAAACTCTATACTCAATTCCACGCTCAAATGCCATTCTACGAAGCTTATTAGTTTTTGCAACTGATAAACCGCTAGCATCTGTAATGTAGAAATAAGGAGTGTTTAAGAACTTCTCGGATAACTCTTGAATAGCTACACCTTTTTGTTGTTTGTTCATGATTACAATCCAATTATTGTTGATTTGTCGATCTTAATTCCTGGGCTCATTGTACTAGAAAGCGTTACACTTTTCACGTATGTTCCCTTTGCAGAAGAAGGCTTTAGTTTGATAAGAGTGTTGAGAAGCTCAGTCGCATTTTGCGAAATCTTTTCAGCATCAAATGAAACCTTTGCAATTCCACAGTGAATAATTCCAGTTTTATCAACTTTAAAGTCGATTTTACCAGCTTTCACTTCGGTTACAGCATTTCCTACTTCTAACGTAACTGTACCTGCCTTAGGGTTTGGCATAAGACCTCTTGGTCCTAAAACTCTACCTAAGCGACCTAGTTTCGCCATTACAGTAGGCATAGTGATAATTACGTCAATGTCAGTCCAACCTTTTTCGATTTTCGCGATATAGTCATCAAGACCTACGTAGTCAGCACCAGCTGCTTTTGCTTCTTCTTCTTTATCTGGAGTACATAGTACAAGAACTTTCACAGTTTTTCCAGTTCCGTGCGGAAGTGTTACAACACCTCTTACCATTTGGTCCGCTTTTCTTGGATCAACTCCTAATCGTACATCAAGATCTACAGAGGCATCAAATTTCGTAAACGAAATTTCTTTCAAAACTTTAGCTGCTTCTTCCATTGAGTAGCTAGCTTCAGAATCGAATTTGCTTAGAGCCTCTTTTCTTTTTTTACTTAGTTTTGCCATTATTGTATTTGTTGGTAGTTAACGCCATACTCGGGGTATGGCTCCCAATTTGTTTTTATAAAATTAATATGGCTTCTCTCCTTTGATACGAAGACCCATGTTTCCAGCTGTACCAACTACCATTTTCATAGCAGATTCTACAGTGAAACAGTTTAAGTCAGGCATCTTAGTCTCGGCGATTGTACGCACTTGATCCCAAGTTACTGTTCCTACCTTTGCACGGTTAGGTTCAGCTGATCCTTTCTTAATTTTGGCTGCTTCGGTCAATAAGACAGCAGTAGGAGGAGTTTTAATTACAAAGTCGAAAGACTTATCAGTATAGTAAGTTACAAGAACTGGTACTACTTGACCCATTTTGTCTTGCGTTCTAGCATTGAATTGCTTGCAAAACTCCATGATGTTAATTCCCTTAGATCCTAATGCAGGTCCGATAGGAGGTGCAGGGTTGGCTTGACCACCCTTTGCCTGTAATTTTAAATAGCCTGCGATTTCTTTCGCCATTATTAAAATTTGTTTAAATATGAGAAATACGAAATGACGAACCACATTTTCAACTTATCCCTATCTAGTCACAGTCAATAGAGGGAATCAATGCTCATTCGTTTCTCCGTAAATTCAACTAAATTTCTCTAGGGAAGCTTTCATACAAACCGAGATTTGTAAGCAAGAAAAGGTTGTCTTTACGCCGAGTTTGAATAGTTTATTCAGAAACGGACTGCAAAGGTAGGTTTATATATCTTCAAATCAAAGAATTAGTTATGAGATTGTTAGGATAAATGCAAAAAAAAAGGCCTAACAAATTGTTAGGCCTTTTGAAGGTTGTTTTATTGCTTATAGCTTTTCTACTTGAATGTAGCTTAACTCCACTGGAGTGCTTCTTCCAAATATCTTAACGCTTACATTTAATTTTTTCTTGTCTGCAAAGATTTCTTCAACAGATCCTTCAAATCCAGAGAATGGCCCGTCTATTACTTTTACGGATTCATTAAGGGTGAAGCTGATTCCTGAGTCAATTGTCTCTTCAGAGATTTCTTCTTGAATTCCTAATATGCGATTTACTTCTGATTGGCGTAGTGGTTCTGGTTCTATTGATGCCCCACCATTTTTACCCAAAAAGCCAATAACGCCAGGTAAACTTTTTACCATGTGCATTACTTCACCATTAGATAGGTCGGCGTGAATTATCATGTAGCCTGGAAAGAAGTTTTTTTCACGAACACGTTTTTTTCCATTACGCATTTCCACTATTTTCTCAGAAGGGATCAATACTTCAGGGATAAAATCTGTCAAGCCATTTCTAGCCGCTTCATTTTCTATGTAAAGTTTAATCTTCTTCTCTTGCTGAGAAACTGCACGCAATACGTAATACTGTAATTCTGCCATAGCTTAATTAGAAAGATTGGTACAAAAGTTTCAGACCATTATCTATTAAAAAGTCTATAGCACCAACAACGAGTGCGAATATAATAGAAGCTACTAAAACCAAGGTTGCACTTGACTGTAGTTCACTATATTTTGGCCAAGTTACCTCTTTGGTAATCTCGTGCCATGATTCTTTTAAAAATGATGTTAATTTTTCCATTTTCTTATTTTTGATTTGAGTTAAAACTCAAAAAGCACGGGCACAAGGATTCGAACCCTGATCAACGGTTTTGGAGACCGCTATTCTACCATTGAACTATGCCCGTGTTTATCTTTAATCGGTTATGAATAGGACTAAAGGGCTGCAAATTTAGTAAGAAAAAATACAGAAACAAACAGCGAATGGTTTTAAGACTCAGTTATTGTGTATTTTTTTAAAACTGGTATGATTAATACTATACTAATTATACATAACAAAGAGCCCGCCAAAAATGGTGCACCTGGAAAATATATAGGATTAGTCTTGTCGGTAAAGTATCTAAATAGGCCAAGCATGAATGTTTGTCCTATTATTGAAGCGACTGCCATTACACTTGTGAGTGCACCTTGTAACTCTCCTTGTTCATTGGCTTTTACCTGATTTGATATAATTCCTTGGAATGCCGGATTGGCAAGTCCACTCAGTGCAAAAGGGATCATAATGGCGTACATAAGCCAGCCTGAACTTGCAAATGAGAATGCTGCCAAGCCTACTATGTTAATTCCTAGTCCTAGGAATAGTGCTTTCACATTTCCTATTTTAGGGATGATAACCCTAATTAATCCTCCTTGTACAATGGCAATCATGAGTCCTACAAATCCTAGGGATAAGCCTACTTGCATTTCGCTCCATCCAAATTTTTCTAATGTATAAAAGGACCAAGTTGCTTGTGGTGCAAAACCAGCAACGTATACCAAGAAAAGTGATGCAACTAAACTTAAAATGAAAGGGTATTTCTTTAGGTTGAGAAGAGAGCCTATTGGATTTGCTCTTTTAAAAGAGAACTTTCTTCGATTTTCTACTGCTAATGACTCTGGTAAGACAAAATATCCATAAAGCCAATTGGATAGTGATAATCCGGCTGATACGAAAAATGGTATTCTTGTTCCATATTCTCCTAGAATGCCACCTAATGCTGGGCCGATTATGAATCCGAGACCGAACGCTGCTCCTATAAGCCCAAAATTTTGTGCTCTTTTTTCAGGTGTGCTTATATCTGCCATATAAGCGTTAGCTGTTGAGAAGCTTGCACCTGTGATGCCAGAAATAGTACGGCCCACGAATAACCAGCCAATAGTTGGGGCGAGAGCTTGGAAAATAGAGTCAATGCCAAATCCAAATAAAGTAAAAAGTAGTATTTTACGTCTCCCGTACTGATCGCTTAGTCCTCCGAAAATAGGGGAGAATAAAAACTGCATAGAAGAGTACAACAAGACGAGCCATAAAGCATACTTACTAGCGTCGCTAATTGTTCCTCCTACAAGTTCTTGGATAAGTGAAGGGACTACAGGAATAACTACACCTATTCCTATAACGTCTATAAGGACGGTAATGAAAATAAATATTGTTGCTGCTTTTCTATTTTTCATGTTGGATTAAGCACAAAAAAAGCACTCCGTTGGGAGTGCTTTTTTATATATCTAATAATTAGATTATTCTATGATTTCAGTTACCTGACCTGCACCTACTGTACGTCCACCTTCACGTATCGCGAAACGAAGACCTTTGTCCATTGCAATAGAGCTAATCAATTCTACTTCGATAGTAACGTTATCACCTGGCATAACCATTTCAACGTTTGCAGGAAGCATGATTTCTCCAGTTACGTCAGTTGTACGGAAGTAAAACTGAGGACGGTACTTGTTAAAGAATGGAGTGTGACGTCCACCTTCTTCTTTCGAAAGTACGTAGATTTCAGCTTTGAATTTAGCATGAGGCTTAACAGAACCTGGCTTACAGATTACCATTCCACGCTTAATTTGAGATTTTTCAATACCTCTTAGAAGTAGACCAGTGTTGTCACCAGCTTCTCCTCTGTCAAGGATTTTACGGAACATCTCAACACCAGTTACAACTGACTTAAGACCTTCTGCACCCATACCTAAGATATCAACAGCATCTCCAGAATTGATTACACCTGTTTCGATACGACCAGTTGCAACAGTACCACGACCTGTTATCGAGAATACGTCCTCTACTGGCATCAAGAAAGGCTTATCTGTAGCTCTTGCTGGAAGTGGAATGAAATCATCAACAGCTTGCATAAGCTCTTCGATTTTTCCAACCCAAGCGGCATCTCCATTCAATCCACCCAAAGCAGAACCTTGAATAATTGGAATGTTATCACCGTCAAATTTATAAAATGAAAGTAGTTCACGAATCTCCATTTCTACAAGCTCAAGAAGCTCAGGATCGTCAACTAAATCGACTTTGTTCATGAAAACAACTAATTGAGGTACACCTACCTGACGAGCCAAAAGGATGTGTTCGCGAGTTTGTGGCATAGGGCCATCAGTTGCAGCAACTACTAATATAGCACCGTCCATTTGTGCAGCTCCAGTTACCATGTTCTTTACGTAATCAGCGTGACCTGGACAGTCAACGTGAGCGTAATGACGGTTATCTGTTGCGTACTCAACGTGTGAAGTATTGATAGTAATACCACGCTCTTTCTCTTCAGGAGCATTGTCGATAGATGAGAAATCTTTCAATTCAGCAAGACCCTTGCTAGAAAGAACAGTAGTGATCGCCGCAGTCAAAGTTGTTTTACCGTGATCTACGTGACCGATAGTACCAATGTTTACGTGAGGTTTACTACGGTCAAAATTTGCTTTTGCCATATTAGTATTTAAATTTATTAATGTTCAAAATTACAAAATGTTTCCTATCGGTTTACCCAATATCATGCCGTTTTTGAGCTAGAGCCTTCGAGCAGAATTGAACTGCCGACCTCTTCCTTACCAAGGAAGTGCTCTACCCCTGAGCTACGAAGGCGAAATTAAATTGAGCGGGAGACGAGGTTCGAACTCGCGACCTACAGCTTGGAAGGCTGTCGCTCTACCAACTGAGCTACTCCCGCTTATATTTAATGACTGAAAACGTTGTGGGGGCGGATGGATTCGAACCACCGTAGGCGTACGCCAGCAGATTTACAGTCTGCCCCATTTGGCCACTCTGGTACACCCCCGATTTGCTCATTAAAATTACATGTAAAGAACTTTTCCCGAAAAAGGAGTTGCAAAAGTATGGCGTTTTTTTTGTTTGACCAAAGAATGATTGAAAATAATGAATGTATTTTTTTTAGATCCCTGAATATTGGGCATTTAGCATTCTATTTTCGAATCAAAAAACTTCATGTGGTCTTGAAAATCTTGCCACACGTTATTTTCTTGGTCTTTTCTCAGCACTTACTTTGTACAATATCTAATTGTAGAAAATCAATTGTGACCTAAGTCATCAATAATGCAAAGCTATGATTTCTTATTTATAAATCAGGGAAAATTGATAGTCCTTTTTAAAAACTTTTTCTAATATGTTCGTTCCTTAAAATAAGAATTAGGCTTAAGGTTTTCTAACTATTTAGTATGAAGCAATTAAAGCTAAAAAGTATAATGATTTCAATTTCTATTTAATCCCAGTAAGGAGAGATCATTGTTGTTTATAGAAAGGTAGAAGTAGGCTAAGCAGGCAATAGTTTTACAATAAGCCTGACTAGTCTTATGAAATTAAGGGTTAGTATTAATTGGGAGGCTTATAAAGCCGCGTCCTTAATTTAGAACGCGACTATAATTATTTATATTCTTATTCCTACGCTAAACGGACGCACTCCAGTAGCATTTACCTGATCGGCTTGGAATAGATCATTAAGTTGATATCTGAAAAATACCGTGAACCCACGCCTTTTGCCAGCTTCTGCTGTTAGTCCGTATTGGAAATCTTCTAGACCGTAATTTGATTTGATTTTATCCTTGTTATTATTTGTTTCTTTGATTTTGGAGTAACCTCCAATACGGTAGCCAACATAACCACCAACACCAATTTTGAATTTGGCTTCTTTAAATCCAAAGTGTAACATAACAGGCAAGTTTATATTAGGTACAACAAGCTTTGATTTCTTAGTTGCTTTATTCAGGTCAACGAAACTAATTTGATCATTTTCGAAATTAACTCCATTGTTATTGACAAACATAAAGTTGTACCAAGCGAACTCTGGGGCATAACTAAGTGCCAAGTCCATTTGCTGTCCTTTAATTAACGTTATGTTTTTCCGGAAAGAGAGAGCAATGTATCTAGAAGGCCATGCTCTAAGTTTTGCTTGTGAGCTTGGAGGATCATTTTGAAAGCCATTAAGTCCAATATATAGTCCAAAGTCACTTTTGGAAAAAAAACGCTTTGTTTCTTGAACATAGGTTTTCTCTTCTTCTATTTCCTTTTGTTCTTCTTCTTCAAAGCCTTCATTGTCTTGGTTTTTATTTTCGTTTTCTAAGCCATCTACAATTTTCTTAGAAACTCGTTGTAATTTTTCATTGGCTATGATACTAATTCGTTGCCCTTCTTGCGATATTACTAATATTGTATCTTGTTTGTTCTCATTTTTTCCTACTAAGACAAGAGCTCGGTTTCTCTGACTTGAATCAATCCCCATTTCTTTTAATAGGTTTTCCAAGTTAAGATTTACGGGGATTTCGAACCTATTGTCATCCGGAGTAATTACTGTTATCCTTTTCTGAGATTTTTTGTCTGTGAATTCTACAATCGTAGTATCAGAGGCAAAAGTTGTTGCCAAGGCATTGAGACTCATGAAAGAGCCTATGAGTACAGTTAAGAGTCTTTTCATATGGTTTATCTTTTTGAAATTCTTGATTTTATCCAGTCTATTTTTTCCTTAATCTCACTTGTTTCATTTCCAATGAACGTGTCCTCAGGACTGTCATTTTGAGCGGTAAGAGATAAGTCAAGCTTTTCGCCACGCTTCAAATGCTTGATATTTGTGAATACTTTAGCAAGCAGGGTGTTGTTTTCTTCATTTCTCGCATTAGCTATGGCTGTTGCTGCAACCATGGTAACTGGAGAGTCTGAGTTTATTTCTGGAATTAAAATTTCTTCTTCTTTTTGGAATTCAGAAGCAATGATAATAATTGTTTCGCCTACGTCTTTCTTGAATAGTTCGGTATGTCTTTTATTTTCTTTGGATATGCTATTTTCTTTTGGTTTCTGTGAGTCCATTAATGCCAAGGTGAGTTCATCAGGAACTAACTCATCCATGATTTCCAAACCTGTAGCACTTTTTAGTGGAAGAGCTTTTTGTTTTACGATTTTCTGCTCTTTTGCTACTATTTTCTTTTGTTCCTTATTCGAGACTTTTTGAATAACCTGTGACTCAGGAGCTTCTATAGTACTTTGTGCAATCTCGCTAACAGGCTTTGTTGAATTTGGTTGAACTCTAGTTTCGTTAGAACTCAATACTTGTTCACCTCCAAGTTCTGAGCCTTTTTGACCTATCCAAAAGAAACTCAAGGCTGCAATGAAAGAAGCAGCAATTGCCAAGATCCAAAACGGGATCATTCTTTTTTTCTTAGGTGTAGTTTTGTTCAAGAAGACTTGCTTTAAATCATCTCTCACAGGGAGTTCGTAATCAACCAGTTTGCTCCTAAACAAGTCGTCTATTGGATGTTTTTGGTTCATTTTCTTTTAATTTGTTTATTATCACTGTGTTCTATTTCTTGTAACATGTTCTGTAGCATTGCTCTTGCTCTGCTTAATTGGGACTTAGAAGTTCCTTCACTAATTCCAAGTTTCTCAGCTATCTCTTTATGTCCATAGCCCTCAATTGCATACATGTTGAAAACTGTTCTGTAGCCGTCGGGAAGGCTTGCTACCATTTTGTGAAGATCTTCAGCTTCTAAATGGTCTCCTTGATTTGCGACGGGTAATGCATATGCTACATTTTCAATATCTACTTCGTTGTTTTTTTGAGACCTTATTTTCATTAAAGCTTCATTGACGATTATCCTTTTAACCCAACCCTCAAAACTGCCATTAAAACTGAACTTGTCAATTTTAGTAATCACTTTTGTAAGCCCCTCCATCATGACGTCCTCCGCTATCATACCGTCGGATAAGTATCTTTTGCAAATGGCAAGCATTTTGCCAGCATACTTATCGTAGAAGGTATTAAGAGCTTTGTTGTCACCTTGCTTTATTGCTTTTGCCAAGTCATGGTCGGAGCCAAGCAGGGATAAAATTTTTGTCATACAGACTCTGTTTCAATTACTAGATGCATTTTACCATATCAATGGTTGCATGAAGAAAACCTTTAATTTTAAATTTAAAAACCTAGCTTTACTTATTATGTTCGACTTATTTATTCAAGCTGTTAAAGGTATTCATCCAATTTCTGCAAAGATACAGAGAGATTTGGAACGTCGGCTTGTGAAAACCAATCATGAAGCGGGTGAAATTATTATTCCGATTGGAAAGGTTAATGATAAGTTGTATTTCATCGAAGAAGGAATGGTAAGGTGTTTTTACCACAAAAAAGAAAAAGGTAAGAATGTAGAAATGACTTCGTGGCTTATCAATGACTTTAACTTCGTTTATGTCCCTCATAGTTTTATAGCTCAGTCTCCAAGCGTTGAGGCCGTGGAGACATTAGAACCAACAACACTTATTTCTATTAGTTATGAGGCATTGCAGGAATTGTATCAAAAATACCATGAGGCAGCTTATATTGGCCGCTTAATTACAGAAATGTATTTAGTAATGTATGATGAGAGGGTGAGATCATTAAGAATGATGAGTGCCAAAGATCGACATGATGCGTTCAAAGATAACTTTCCTGTTATTTATGAGAAGGCTTCAAAGAAACATATTGCGTCATTTTTAGGATTAACTCCTGAAACATTAAGTCGAATTAGAGCCAAAAGTGACGATTAGTCTCCTTGAAGTTCAAAAACTAGACCTTTTATGTGGCCAATCGTTTTGCCTTCTTCGTGATTTGTGGTTAGATAGATGCGTGATTGTCCAGCGGGAATTTCAATTGTTCCTAAAAACAATTCTTTCCATGTTTTTTCATAAGCTTCTTTTCTAGGAACTCTATCTGGGCTAGGTATGAACTTAGGATTAAAGGCTTCTTTGATCTGATTCTTTATTTCTTGCTGATTTAAACTTAGGGTCAGGGTTCCCCCAACTTCGTTTTCTTCGCAAGTGTATTTCAAATAAACTTTGTATTTCAATTTGCTTTCGGAATCTAGATTCCACCAGATGCTATCGTTGGATGAAATATTACATAGCCAATCGTTTGCCCAACCATGTCCCTCAAAAAACCTAATATTATTTGAAAAACTGGCCTGAGGTGCTTGGGCTTCAAGTTTGGAAACTTCTTTATAGCCAATTGGGATTGATTTCCTATTCGCGACTTTTATGTCTTTTGTAACCTCATTGAACCAGTTATTGTATTTCAAATTAAATTGTCGGTGAACTTCAGGTAAGGCATTAATTAAGTTTGTTTTTTGATCTGGATCATTAAGCATATCAAAAAGCAAGAATTCGTTCTTTTGTTTTACCCATCTGAAGTTTTGAGTTCTTATGGCACCAGGGAAGTCGGGCAGTGAATCGTCATAAGTCACAAGACTGTATATTTCCCTATCAAAATCAGTAACTATAGAATCAAGATTAGGGCTGAGATCTACCCCGTCGAAGTTTGGCTTTTCATTTAGCTTAAGTCCACAGAGGCTAATTAGTGTAGGCAGGATATCTATATGTGCACTCAGTTGTGTGATGAATTTTGGCTCTTTCCATTTGTTTGGCCATCTTACAAAGAGCGGGCTCCTAACTCCCCCTTCATCAACACTGCCTTTTTTGCCTTTCATGTTTCCATTAAATCGAATTCCGTTCGGTCCATTATCACTCATGAAAATGACAATAGTATTGTCGTAAAGCCCTTCATCCTCTAGGGCTTGAAGTACTTTGCCCACATTGTCGTCAATATTTTCAACCATTCCATAAATGGCGGATAATTCATCGTCCAAACCTTTCTTTTTGTATTTTTCGAAATACTTATCAGAAACTTGATGAGGAGTGTGCGGAGTATTCAGAGGCAAATAGCATAGAAACGGATTGGACTTGTTTTTCTGAATAAAGCCTATTGCATTATCGCTTAAATAATCTGGTAGGTAGCCTTCATACTGAACCATTTTATCGTAATTCTGAATTTCTGTATCAAAGTAATTATTCCAATGCCCTGCAGTGAAACCAACAAATTCATCAAAACCTTGTCCAATCGGGTTTTCAGGGAAATGTTCTCCATTGTGCCATTTCCCAAAACAGCCAGTTGAGTATCCGTTTTCTTTAAAAATTTCGGCTAATGTTTGTTCCTCGGTATTCATTCGCTCAAGTCCGCCGGTGACGCCAATGGTACCTGTTCTTGGGTGGTATTTTCCTGTTAATAAACTTGCCCTAGTTGGTGCACACAATGGACTTACATAGAACCGGTCAAATGAAATTGACGAATTTGCCAACTTGTCAATATTTGGAGTTTCGACGTACGGATTTTTATGTAGTGACAAGTCGCCCCATCCTTGATCATCGGTTAGAATAATTAGAACATTGGGCTTTGATTGATTTTTATTACACCCAAAAAGGAGGGTTGAAAAGATAAAAAAGCAAAGAAAAAGTTTAATTCTCATTTTTATAGGAAATAATAGGAATGAATAGGCATTTTGGAGCTAAAGTGTTGAATGAAAGGTATAAACAAATTCGGGAAAACGTGAAGTCTTAGGTTTTTATTAGAGAATATATGACATATTTTAGTTAAATTGGAACAATCGCGACTTAAAAAAGTGACTTCGAAGTTATTTTTTTGTCTAAAAAATCCAATCAGCAGCTTTCCTGCCTTATAAACCGTTTTATAGTTTTTTTAATACTTAACCCCCCCAATTTAAATGATGAAAAATTTATTTTCACTCTTAGCGATTTTATTTCTCGGAGTAAGTTCCACTTATGCACAGGTAGATTTACCACCTAATGCCGTTCCTGGTAAGTGCTATGCAAAATGTTTAAAACCTACACAGTTTACAACTAAAACTGAACAATTCGTTTCAAAAGCTGCAGCAAAAAAGTTGTCGGTAAAAGGAGCCGAACTTGGAACTGAAACAAGTTCTATAGTTGTAAAAGAAGGTAGTAGCCGATTTGAAGTTATTCCAGCTCAATTCAAAACAGAAACTGAGCAAATGTTAATCAAAGAGGCAAGCAAAAGAATTGAGTTAGTGCCTAATTCAGGTGGTTATAAGACAGAATCAGAAAAGGTAGAAACGTCTCCATCGTATAAGCAATATTCTATAGTAGGATGTGCTGACGGATCTTCTGCGGTTGCGGGCTCAAAAGGAATTGCTGCTTCCAATGAACCATGTTTCACTGCAATGACAGAAAGAATTATGGTTAAAGAGGGATACAAGACTCTTGAGGTTATTCCCACTCAATTTAAAACTGAGACAGAAAAGCTTTTGGTTAAAGAAGCTTCTAAAAGGTTTGAAGTTGTTCCAGCTACATACAAAACAGTTACGGAGCAATTTATGACTATGCCTGCTTACACAAGATTGGTAGTTGATAATAATATTCAATTCAAGCCAGTGACCGAGAAGATTATGGTTAGACCTTCTTATGTAAGGTATGAAGTAATTCCTGCTCAATTCAAAACCGAATCTTTAAGTATGTTAGCAAGAGAAGCTGCACCAGCCGCAACTGGAGCGAAGGTGCCTAAATTTAAAACGGTAACAGAGCAAGTATTAGTAAAGGCTGCTTCTAAACGATATGAAGTGATACCTGCAACTTATAAGACTGTAACAGAAACTGTAACAGTGAAGGAGCCTGTAAAGTCACTTTCCGTAACAGAGCCAGCTTATGAAACAGTTACTGAAAGAGTAAAAATTAAAGAGTCGTATACAAAATATGAAAAAGGTAAAGTAGATCCGACATGTCTTTCTGCTAATCCTGATGATTGTAGAATCTTATGTTTGGTAGAGGTTCCAGCTGAATACAAGACAATAACAAAGAGAGTAATTAAGACTCCAGCTAGAGTGATAGAAAACGTTGCCCCAGCTCAAACAAGTACAATTACTAGACAAGTACTTGCAACTCCCGCTGGAGTAAAAGAAATAGATGTTCCTGCTGAGTATGCGACTATTACTAAGTTAATGTTTGACGGTTTCGAAGATAATCCTAAAGGATCACTTAGTGGTGTGCAGGCTTATCAAGACGGAACTTCAAAAGCTGAATATATGACAGTTTCTAAGCAAGTTATGGTTAAAGCTGCTGAAGTAAGAGAAGTGATCGTTCCTGCTCAATTCGAAACAGTAACAAGACAATTGGTAGCTCGTGGAGCTCAAGTTAAGAATGTTGCAGTTCCAGCTGAATATGCAACCATTTCTAAGCAAGTTGTAAATACCCCTGCAAGAGTTAATGAAATTGAAGTACCTGCAGAATATACTACAAGATCAAGACAAGTTGTCGCAGCTCCTGCTAGCACAAGAGAAGTAGAGGTTCCAGCTGTATACGCATCGAAGACAAAATATGTATGTGGAGATAACAAAGGAAACGAAGACGGAAGTATGGCAATGCTTTCTAATAATAACGGATGTGGTCCTAAGGTAAGATCAATTGATGTCCCTGCGGAGTATAGAACAGTAACAAGATATGTATTGGCTGGTCAACCAACAACTAGAGAGGTAGTGATCCCTGCAGAATATCGTACGATCACTCGCCAAGTTGTGGCAAATCCTGCTGGAACAAGAGAGATAAGCATCCCTGCTGAGTCTAAGACTATTACTAAAACAATAGTAAAAGTACCTGCAACTACTATAGAAGAGACCATTCCGCAAGAAATGGACTCATACTCAATCACTAGTATGAGTGGAGCTGGATCTTATGCTGACTGGGTAGAGGTACTTTGTGAGAATAAAGTTACTACTGACAGAATCCGTGCAATACAAATGGCACTTAAAAATGCTGGATATGAGCCAGGGCCAATTGATAATATTCTTGGGTCTCAAACCAAAGAAGCTTTATTGCAATATCAAAAAGATAATAACTTACCACAGGGTAATTTGAATCTAGAGACTTTAAAGTCGCTTGGTGTAAACTATTAAGATTTAAAACATCTTATTCGAAAGGAGGGCTATTTTGGCCCTCCTTTTTTTATGGCTAAAGTTTCATTTTTATTTTTTGGCACGATTGTAGAGGTACCCTTTGAAAAAACCGACTTTTCTAATGAAAACACGTACATACATATTCTTTTTACTCGCAATGATAAGTTTATCGTCCTTTGATTTTGGTCCTGGGAAGAGCGAGTCATCCGTTAGTTTCTATAAAGGTTCGTATGACAACATGCTTCGCGAAGCAAGAAAGCAAAAGAAAGGGATCATCCTTGACTTTTGGGCTTCATGGTGTGGGCCATGTAAGAAAATGGACATGGAAACCTTCACTGACCCTGCCTTGGCTAAGTATATCGAGGCTAATTATCTTATCTTTAAAGTGGACATAGATACATTTGATGGCATGGAGATAACGGATAAGTTTGCTGTGGAATCTTTTCCTTCTATGCTTATAATGAATCATAAAGCGAAACCATTAGAAAAGCTCAAAGGGTTTTATCCCCCTCATTATTTAGAGAAAGAGCTTAAAAATATTGTAGATAAATATCAAATTATTCCTGAAAGCTATAAGTCAGAGCTTGCAGCTAACTAAGATATTGTTCGTAGAAAATATACTTGACCAATTGCCTTCGGTGATTGGTTTTTTTTATTTTAAGTCAATTAGTGTCAAATAAAGTGGGTATAATGTATAATTAGCATCTATTTTTGCAAAGAATTAAATGAGTTGCATGAGTTTACAAAACGATCTGCTTTTAAGAGCAGCAAGACAAGAGAAAGTAGAAAGAGTGCCTGTATGGATGATGAGACAGGCTGGTAGAATATTAAAAGAGTATAGAGAGGTAAGGGAAAAAGCTGGGAGCTTTATAAACTTAGCTACCAACCCTGCAATGGCAGCGGAAGTTACGCTGCAGCCGGTTGATATTCTTGGAGTGGATGCTGCTATTATCTTTTCTGATATATTGGTAATTCCTGAAGCAATGGATTTGCCATATGAAATGATTGAGAAAAAGGGGCCATATTTCCCCAAAACGGTCAAAAGTATCTCCGATGTTGAAAAACTCAACACAACTGATATTCAGGATAGGTTGTCTTATGTTATGGAAGCTTTGACTATCGTGAAAAAAGAATTGAATAACCGTGTTCCACTTATCGGTTTTGCTGGAGCTCCCTTTACAATTTTTTGTTACATGGTAGAAGGGCAGGGGTCTAAGACCTTTTCTAAAGCAAAAAAAATGCTTTATACTGATCCCGTTCTTTCGCATTTGCTTTTGCAAAAAATAACTGATTCCACTATTTCTTACCTAAAAGCCCAAATTGCTTGTGGAGTGGATCTGGTTCAAATCTTTGATAGTTGGGCAGGTATATTGTCGCCAAGCCAATACGATGAATTTTCATTACCATATATCAAGCAAATCTGTGATGTAATAAATGAGGTTCCTAAAACAGTATTTGCAAAAGGAGCCTATTTTGCAAGAGAAGGAATAGGTCAACTAAGTTGCAACGTTGTTGGTTTAGATTGGAATATGCCAATTGCAGAGTCTAGGAAGTTGATTCCAACGAAAACCCTGCAAGGGAATCTTGATCCATGTGTACTTTATGGTTCATTTGCAGAGATTGAAAAAGAAACCAAGGAAATGTTAAAAGCATTTGGTAGACAGAACTATATAGCTAACCTTGGACATGGTGTTTATCCCGACACTGACCCTGAAAAAGTAAAATGTTTCATTGATACGGTAAAAACTTATTCATAATTATTTTGCTACGTGCTCGTTATTAACCTTGAAATGATGCTAAAAATGAAGAAATACATCGCTTTTTTGCTTGTAATTATTTCAAGTCAAATTCATGCACAAAAACTTGAGAAACTAGGTTCAGCAATTAATACCGAATACAATGAGTTACATCCTGTTATAGCTCCTGATGGCGAAACGCTCTTTTTTATGAGAGAAAGCCACCCATCCAATAACTATGGTAAAAATGGTAGTAACGATGTTTGGTTTTCCAATTATCGGTCGGATGGAAGGTGGTCTGTGGCTAGAAAAATGCCAAATACAGTAAATAAAGACAAGTTTAACGACCTTTTTTGTATTACTCCTGATGGCAATACAATATTAATTCGAGGTGTTTATGACAGAGGGCGTAAGCAGAATGAAATAGGAATTTCTAAATGTGTAAAAACTAAATCTGGATGGGGGCAACCTGAAAAACTGGATATCCCAAAACTAGATGCCATGTGTAAGGGGCAGTTCCTATCGGCGTATTTAACCAATACCGGGAAGACGTTAATCTTAGGTTTTAGCGAAAAGAAAAACAGTGCAGCCGATGATCTTTTTGTTTCTTTTTTGGACAAAAACGGTAATTGGTCCAAGCCTGAATCTCTTGGCAATGATATCAACACCAATGGGATAGAAACCACGCCATTTATGGCCTCGGACGACAGAAGTCTCTATTTTGCTTCAGATAGAAAAGGTGGAGTGGGAGGAGTAGATATTTGGGTCGCAAAGAGGAAGGGTAGATCTTGGAATAGTTGGAGTGAACCAGTAAATCTTGGTGAAATAATTAATACTCCTGAAGACGAATATTATTTTAGCATAACTTCATCTGGAGAGTATGCCTACCTCACTACTAAGAGTAATACAATAGGAAAGGGTGATATTGTCCGCTTCAAATTGAAAGAGGATAAAGTAGCCGAACCAGTTGTTGCCGCTTTGCAGGGAGACGATGAATCTAACAAAGTTCAAGTTAAAGACCTTCCTAAGAAAAATCCCGAAACGGAAAACCCACTTTTAACTTCACCAAATCCAATCGTGATGTTAAGTGGTAAAGTGGTAGACAGTAGGTCGGGTAATCCGATAGAAGCAAAAATTATATATGAAACCTTCCCAGACGGTGAGGAAATTGGTATTGCTAATACTGACCCTACAACAGGTGAATACAAAATTGTGCTTCCCTATGGACAACGTTATAATGTCCGTGCCATAGTAAAGGATTATATATCTATTGGGAAAACTATAGATGTAACGGATGTGGGTGAGTACAAAGAAATAAAAGGAGAAAACCTCGAGGTAGCACCAATCCTAGTTAATACTAAAGTTCCACTTAACAATATTTTCTTTCAATTTGGAAAAGCAACGCTCGCTGAAGAGTCGTTTTTGGAACTAAACCGACTCGTGGATGTGCTAAACGACAACAGAAACATGGTGATTGAGGTCCAAGGTCATACCGATAATGTAGGTTCCGATGAAGCCAATCTTAAGCTTTCTCAAGACAGAGCCAACTCTGTTAGGGACTATTTGGTATCTAAGGGAATTCCGCTCGAACGAGTTCAAAGCGTAGGGTATGGAGAGTCAAAACCAGTTGCTAGTAATAATACTACAGAGGGACAAGCAAAAAATCGTCGTGTAGAATTTGAGATTGTTAAAAAATAGGAATACGACTTGCATGTCTTATTTTTGCAAAAAAAATAACATAACAATATGGCTAAAGCAGAAATGGTGACTTCCAAAGGAACAATGCTAATCGAGTTTTACGATAAGGATGCTCCTATTGCTGTCAATAATTTTATTAAACTTTCGAAAGAAGGATATTATGACGGGATCAAGTTTCATAGAGTAATTCCTAATTTCATGATTCAAGGTGGAGACCCTACTGGAACAGGTGGTGGTGGACCTGGGTATGAGATTCCTTGTGAGTTAGATGGAGAAAATCAGCACCATGATAGAGGTGTTCTTTCTATGGCACACAGAGGTAGAAATACCGGTGGGTCTCAATTCTTTATTTGTCATAATAGAAGTAATACCGCCCATTTGGATAGAAATCATACTTGTTTTGGCAAAGTTACAGACGGTATAGATATAGTTGATTTGATACAGCAAGGTGATGTAATTGAAAAAATTACTGTCATTGAGGATGTTGTAGCATAAATAATTTCAATAATTATGTAAGAGAGGGCATTCGCCCTCTTTTTTTTTGGCAAGGCTTTTGAATTATTTTGACCAAAATCAAATTTATACCATTACATACGTGTTATATAAAATATGCGATTCTCTACTTTTATGAAATTACGCTTCTCAATTCTATTTGTACTTGGCTTATTATTTGTAAACTCATTAAGTGCTCAAGTGCTTAAGCCGGCAAAGTGGACATTTTCAGTAAATCCTCAAGAATTGCAAGTAGGGCAGGAGTTTGAGTTGATTTTAGAAGCAAAAATTGATGAGGGTTGGTATCTTTATTCGTCTGATTTTGATCCTGATTTAGGGCCTATTCTTACTTCTCTAAAAGTCAATCTTGGTAAAGAATTTCAATTAGTAGGAAAACTTAAGCCTGTAAATCCTTCCAAGAAATATGATGAAGTTTGGGAAGGGGATGTCACCTATTTTAAGAAAAAAGCTAAATTTATTCAGAAAGTAAAATTGTTAAAGCCTTCGACGGCTATATCAGGTGTTGTTGATTGCCAAACTTGTACTGATGTAGACGGAAGGTGTATCAATGCTACTGAAAAATTCAATCTTCCTTTAAAAGTATCATCGACTCAGGTTAAAGAAGATAAAAAAAAAAGTGAACCGCTGATTGATGGAAGTTTAGATAACGTAAATCTAACACCTGAGGAGCAAAAAGCGGAAGTAGCACTTCCAGACGAAAGTGGGGTTGTTGAGCTTTCAGATACCTTGACTAAAGATATTCCCACTATTGAACAAGGAAGTTCAGCCATTGAAGATATTGAAAGTGATCCAGATGGAAGTGAGAGCGAACAATCCACAAGTTTAATAAAGTTCTTGTTATTGGCATTCGGTGCGGGGCTTGCCTCCATATTTATGCCATGTATTTATCCTATCATGCCAATGACTGTGAGTTACTTCACAAAACAAAAAGATGGTAAGATAAAAGCCTTTTTCTATGGGATAAGTATAGTTGTAATATTTGCTCTGATGGGCTTGGTCACTATGGCTTTTGGTGCTCCTTTTCTTAATTTCTTAAGTACTCACTGGGCACCTAATACCATATTTTTTATCATTTTTATTCTCTTTGGTATTTCATTACTTGGTGCATTCGAAATCGTTTTACCACATGAGGCAGTAAATAAGATTGACTCTCTATCAGATAAAGGGGGCTATATAGGGATCTTTTTTATGGCACTTACACTGGTGGTCGTTTCATTCTCCTGTACGGTTCCTTTTGTAGGTTCGTTATTAATATTATCTGCAGGTGGTGAAGTATTGCGTCCGCTCTATGGTATGATCGCTTTTGGCCTTCCTTTTGCTGCTGTCTTTACTTTATTAGCAATGTTTCCTCAGTTTCTTAAGAACTTACCTAAGTCTGGAGGTTGGTTAAATGAACTTAAAGCTGTGTTTGGATTACTTGAATTTGGTCTTGCCCTTAAGTTTTTAAGTAATATTGATTTAGCATATCATTTCAATTTACTTCACCGTAATATCTTCTTAGTTGTTTGGATCGTTATTTCAGCGATCATTGTACTTTATATTTTGGGTTTCATGCGAACTTCAAAAGACACCAAAGTTGAGAAATATGGTTTTATTCGGATATTTTTTGCTGCTTTATTTGCGTTTTTTACGTTTTACATGATTCCAGGTGTCACAGGCAAGCCATTAAGTGCTTTAAGCGGAATATTACCTCCAATGCCTGTAGGGAATGTTGGAGATAATCTAATACTAGAACCTGGGATGAAGGCCCTTCCTCATAGATTGGCTGGTTTTGCAAGATATAAAGATGCATTGGCTTATGCCGAAAAGGTTGGGAAACCTGTTTTGATAGACTTTACTGGTCATGCATGTGCCAATTGCCGAAAAATGGAAGAAAACGTTTGGCCACAAGCAGGAGTAATTGAACAACTGAAAAATGACTTTGTAATCGCATCTCTCTATGTAGACGATAAAGAAGAACTTCCTCAAAGCGATCACTACGTCTCTGAGTATGATAATGAGCTTAAAACTTCGGTTGGTGAACAAAATATGGATTTGGAAATTACCAAGTTCAATAACAATGCTCAACCATATTATGCGATAGTTAATGCAAATGGTGATGTACTAAACGGACCATTAGGATATTCTACTACAGAAGAATTTGCAAACTTTTTGAAAGTAGGAACAGCTAAGTTTAAAAATCAATAAATAGATCTTAAGTCAATGTGGGTTTATTAGGTTTAGAGCGATTGTGGCGTTACTGCATAATTAGCCTGCCCAGTTATCTCTATCCAAACTTCTATATTGAATTGCTTCGGCAAGGTGTTCAATTTTTATTTCTTCTGAACCTGCTAAGTCGGCGATAGTGCGACTTACTTTCAAGATTCTGTCATAGGCACGGGCTGATAGGCCTAGACGCTCCATTGCTGTTTTAAGTAAGGTTTTTCCAGCGTCATTAATTTGGCAAACATTCTTTACCATTTCTGCTGGCATCATTGCATTGCTATGTATTTCTGGTACTTCCTTAAACCGTTCGATCTGGATTTGACGAGCTGCAACTACTCTTTCTCTAATTTCCTCTGAGCTTTCGTTTTTCCTTGTACTGGCTATTTGGTCAAAACTAACTGGAGTGACTTCTACGTGGAGGTCAATCCTGTCCAAAAGTGGGCCAGATACCCTATTTAAATATTTTTC
Source organism: Spirosomataceae bacterium TFI 002 (assembly GCA_900230115.1). Lineage (NCBI taxonomy): Bacteria > Pseudomonadati > Bacteroidota > Cytophagia > Cytophagales > Spirosomataceae > Spirosomataceae bacterium TFI 002. Next base: position 3,096,358 of record LT907983.1, read on the forward strand.
TACCGCACCAGGAGGGCATGTGCAATCTTTTTCTGGGTGATTATAATAACCACAAGGGCATGGATTCATGCTGGCAATCAACATAAAGTTTGAAGGAAACTCTACAGATAAACGAGTACGTGAGATACTAACTTTGCGTTCTTCCAAAGGCTGACGCATTACTTCTAGAACTTGGCGTTTGAATTCAGGTAATTCATCCAAAAACAAAACGCCATTGTGAGCCAATGAAATTTCGCCAGGCTGAGGGAAGCTTCCTCCTCCAACTAAAGCAGCATCACTAATTGTATGATGTGGACTTCTATAAGGTCTTCTTGATATTAAGTTGGATTTACTTCCAAGCTTTCCAGCAACTGAATGAATTTTAGTTGTCTCTAGTGCTTCGGATAGTGTAAGTGGAGGTAAAATAGAAGGCAGTCTTTTGGCAAGCATTGTTTTACCAGCTCCGGGAGGTCCAATCATAATGGCATTGTGCCCTCCTGCAGCTGCAATTTCTAATGCTCGTTTTATGTTTTCTTGACCTTGAACATGTGAAAAGTCAGCTTCATATTCCGAAAAAGTACTGTAAAATACGTCTCTCGTATCGGTAACCGTTGGTCTTATTTCTTTAATTCCTTTTAGGTAATCTACGGCGTCCTCAAGAGATTCCACTGCAATTACTTCTAGGTTGTTTACTATTGAGGCCTCTTCTGCATTTTCCTTTGGAAGAATAAAGCCTTTCATGTTACTCCTTCTTGCTTCAATAGCTATTGGTAGTACACCCTTAATAGGCCTTAGCTTACCGTCCAAAGCAAGTTCTCCTAAGATGACATATTCTTCCATTTTACGCTCGAAAACAATTTCACCAGATGTGTCCAGCAAACATAATGCAATGGGTAGGTCGTAGGAGGAGCCTTCTTTTCTAATGTCGGCTGGAGCTAAATTGATTACAGTTTTCTTTCTGTTTTGCTCATACCCACCATTTTTTAAGGCGGCGTCTATTCTTTGTAGGCTTTCTTTTACCGCATTATCTGGTAGGCCTACAACACTAGTCCCAGTTCCTTTAATTACACTTACTTCAACAGTAATAAGTGTAGCATCTACACCATAAACGGCAGCTCCAAAAGTAGTAGAAAGCATATAAGTCGTTATTTTGATTCAACCCATGGCCAGCTTTGACCTAAAATAAGTTGATCCTTCAAGTTTTGATCTATTAGAAATTCCTGATTTTCTGAGTCATTTCTGGTTTTGACCGGGAATTCTTTGGCAGTTGCAAGAGCAAATGCCATCATAGAGGTGAATTTAACATTGTTAGTCATATCCGACTTATTAATAAGTTCGAATTTGTCACAGTTTGCATGATAGCAGTTTAATGCTTTTATAGATAACCTTCCAGATGGGTTGCAGGTTGGGATTCCTTTCAACATAAAGCTTTCATGGTCGCTATGAAGTCCAGCCCTATTGCTATTCATGTTTTTATAATTTGCATCTACAGCAACTATTTCCTTTCCCACCGATTCGATCCACTCTTTAAAATCGCTATCGCCACCGGCATTAAAACCATGGGCGTCATTTACCATATCCAAATTAATCATGAGGGCAACGCCTTTCATGTCTTCAGATTGTTTTACGTAATGCTTTGACCCCAAAAGTCCTTGTTCTTCGCCCATAAATAGGACAAACTCAACCGTTCTTTTGGTTTTAAGATTTAGGTCTTTGAAAGTTCGTGCAATATCTATAACTGAAAAAGAACCAATACCATTATCTACAGCACCATCAGCCAAATCCCATGAGTCTAAATGTCCGCCGATAACAATTTTTTCACCTTTGTATTTTTTTGACTTCCCTTCGTAAGTTGCTATTACATTTCTAGCTTTAATTGGTCTACTATAGTTTTGCATATCTACAATAGCAAGAATGTTGGTTTCATCTCTGATCCATTTTCTAATGGCTTTACCTGTTTCGATTGATACACATACTGCGGGTATAGGTATAAGTTCTCCTGTAACAGAGGCAGTTCCTGTAAGTAGGACACCACCCTTAACTGCATTTGCAATAATTACTCCTGCAGCACCATACTTGATTGCAAGGCTTGTTTTTTCACTCCTATGTAGATTTGCCTGCCCTTCGTTACTTTTTGATTGAACATTGATGTTAAAAAGTGCAAATTTCCCTTTGAGAGAGTCTTTGACTTTTTCAAAATCAGAGGCAAGGCCGTCGCCACAGTCAACAATTTGTGCAGTTACGTGAGAAGAAACAGGAGAGTGGGCTAATGCAACTACCTCTACGTCTCTGAAATTATCGCTATTTGCTGGGACAATAGATAAGGAGACTTGGTTTCTCTCCCATGCATTAACCTCGAATGCTTGATATTTGACATTCCCATAACCGTAAGACTTGAGGAGATTGAATGCAAATTCTTCAGCCTTCTTGCCATTTGGGCTACCTGTAAGTCTATGACCTATTGCTGAAGTTGCTTCTTGTAATGTTTCGTAAGCCTTGCCTTCATTTTCGACATTAGCTTTTATTCTATCGAAAACTCTAGCGTTGTTTTGAGCAAAACCATAATTAACGGATGCCAAACAAAGAAATATAAAAAGGATAAAGTTATTTTTCACTGGTGTAAGTGGTAAATTTAGAGCTTTTCAGAGCCTAAATATATAAATTTTATCCTGTTTTGCATTTAATTGTCAAGTGTAAGAGGAATTTAGTTTTTTTGAGCAAATGTGTTTTTAAGTCCCATATAGTCAAGTGGGATTAAACATGAGGAGTAAATTCCACACTTTGTTATTTTTGATTCATTTCAAATCTTTAGCAAAAGGGTTTTTTACACAACCCTTTTGGTACAAGTGTTTTCTATAATTATAAACACCTTTTAATCTGGAGATTAATGATTGGGGTTTCCTCTTTTAATCTAGGTTTAAAAGGCAATAAACATAGTGGAACATTTTTTTACTCTACAGCCTTGACCGAAAAATCAAAAATAGATTGCTGTGAAATGGAAACATTAATTTACAAATACAGCATTTAACCAAAAAATGAGCTTATTTTAGCAGTTGTATTAGCTCACTAAATGGTTTTTCGGTTTTTATTTGCAAATTTATAAAGGTAAATAAGGTTCTTTATATAACTTTGTCCGTTGAATCCCTTAAAAATCTTATTCAAAAAGATGAAAGAAATGAAAAAGATATATCTGGCTCTAATTACTTTAATAGCCCTAGTATCGACCACAGCAACTTACGCACAAGATTCTTGTAAAGTATGTAAACCGTATCCTTGGGAAATAGGAGTTCCAATTGGTGTAAACCAGTATTTCGGAGACATGCATTGCAGTCAGCCCTATGCGTCGCAAAACAATTTGATGGCTGGTCTTTTCGTAAGAAGGCACATTAGTGATTATTTGGCTGTGAGGCCTCAAGTTTTGGTCGGTAGATTAGCAGGTAATGATTTCGATCAACCTGATGGATACTGGGACTACAGAGGTCTAAGTTTTAAGACTCCTTTGGTTGAAGCCGCATTGCTTGGTGAAATATACCCGTTCAAAGAACGAAAGTATACTTGTGATGGTGTACTTAGAAAAACATTAAGTCCTTATTTATTTGCAGGTATTGGAGCTACGTATACAAATCCTACGGTAAGTGTTGCTAATGGTACTGCTTTTCCTCCTCTTCCAAGAGATTTGCAAGCGGATAGAGATAACCTACAAAAGTGGGCCGCAGTTATACCATTTGGTCTTGGGGTAAAGTGGAATTTGGCAGAAAGATTTGCTTTAGGTGTTGAAGGTGGATATAGATATTCATTGGGAGACTATTTAGATGGAACAAGTATGGCAGCTAATGATGGTCGAAATGATGGCTACTTCTTAGCAGATATATGGGGATCATTTAGATTTGGTGACAAAGACAGCGACAAAGATGGTGTTGTTAATAGTTGTGACGTTTGTCCTGATACACCAGGTTTGAGGAAATTCCAAGGTTGTCCAGATACAGACATGGATGGTGTTCCTGATAAAGATGATGATTGTCCTTCTGTTGCTGGGTCAATGGCATTAAGAGGTTGTCCTGATACTGATGGAGATGGAATAGCTGATAAAGATGACGAATGTCCTACACTTTATGGTCTTGCTGCAACAAATGGTTGTCCAGATAGAGATGGTGATGGTGTTGCAGATAAAGATGATGAGTGTCCAGATGTTGCTGGAGTTGCAGCTCTAAATGGTTGTCCTGATACTGACGGTGATGGAATAGCAGATAAAGATGATGATTGTCCAAATTCGGCTGGTCCTGCATCTTTGAATGGTTGTCCTGATGCTGATGGTGACGGAGTTGCTGATAAAGATGACGATTGTGTTAATATGGCAGGTGTAGATGGAGCTGGTGGATGTCCAGATAGTGACGGCGACGGAGTTCCAGATAACAAAGACCTTTGTCCAGATGTACCCGGTTTAGTTTCTAACCAAGGATGTCCAGAAGGATATGTAAATGGTGTTGCTCCTTTCCGTGGATACAGAACAAGCAATGGATGTGAAATTTCTGCTGCAGAGTTAGACGAATTGAATTATGCAGCTCAGCAAGTTGAATTTTACAATGGAACAAATAAAATAAGACCAACATCTTATAAGTCACTTCAAAGAGTTTGTGATCTTTTAACTAGATGTCCAGATGCAGTAATTCAGATCAATGCATACAATGACGGTTCTGCTTCTTCTTCAAATATTAGATTAGCGAAACTTAGAGCATGTGCTATTTATACATACTTCTTAAAGAAGAAATGTGTTACTAAATCTCGAATGACTTACGATGGTTTTGGTGATGAAGATAGAACTTCTGATTACACAAATCCTGAAGGAAAGAAGATCGGATCAAGAATAGAATTTATCTTGAGATAATAACTCTCAGGTTATCATAAAAAAGCCTCGCAATTTATTATTGCGAGGCTTTTTGCATTTAGGCCAATTGGCTGTTGAGTGTGTCTAGGTATTGTAGAGTACTTTCTACTTAGAAATGAATACAACTAAAACTTTGTCTTTAAGAGAGAGTCGTCAATTAGCTATTTAGCAAGAAGCCTAGCCTATATTGAGATTCTTGAATTAATATAACTTAGCAAACTTTTTTGGTTCTACTTCTCTCATAAGTTCATATGTGATTTCAATAACCTTATCTACACTTGGTTTAGAAAAATAGTCACCATCAGAACCATAAGGAGGTCGATGTTCTTTTGCAGAGATACAAACGGGGGCACTGTCCAAGTGATAGTAAGCACCCATTTTGTCAACTACTTCTTGCATCATGTAAGCCGTTCCACCACCTGGCATATCTTCATCGGCAAATATTACCCTATTTGTTTTTTGAATAGATTTTAAAATATCCTTATTCCGGTCAAATGGAAGTAAGCTTTGAACATCAATGACCTCAGCGTCAATCCCCATTTTTTGGAGCTCAACTGCTGCTTCGCTTACAATTTTGCACATAGAGCCATAAGTGACTATAGTGACATCTTTTCCACTTTTAAGAACTTCGGTTTGGCCAAGAGGAAGTGCCATCTCGCCAATATTTGTAGGAAGTTTTTCTTTAAGCCTATAGGCATTCAAGGGTTCTATAACTAAAGCTGGATCATCTCCTTTTAACAAAGTGTTATACATTGCAGCTGCTTGAACAAAGTTTCTAGGGACAAGTATATGCATGCCTCTTAGTGCATTGATCATAACTGCCATTGGAGAGCCAGAGTGCCATATTCCTTCTAGCCTGTGACCTCGTGTTCTTACAATTAACGGAGCCTTTTGTCTTCCTACGGTTCTGTACCTCAGTGATGCTAGATCATCCGTGAGTACATTCAAACAATAATATATGTAATCGAAATATTGAACTTCAACGATTGGTCTGAGGCCTCGCATTGCTGCACCTATTCCCTGACCAATTATCGTCATTTCTCTTATTCCCGTATCAGTGATTCTGTCAATACCATACTTTTCTTGTAGACCTGCAAAACCTTGGTTTACATCTCCTATCTCACCTACATCTTCACCAAGTGCTATTACTAATGGATTTTTGTCGAAAAGGTCATCGAAGTATTTATTGATGACCGTTCTACCATCTACAAGCTTACTTGCCGAATTGTATTCAGGTTTTTCTTCTTTTACCTTTAGTGGCGATAGGTTACCTTCACTATAAAGATGTGAAGAGTATCTCTTTTCGTTGATTTTTTCTACTTTTTCAATCCAAGTAATTGCCGATTCCTTTTCAGGACCGTTTTGAATACCTCCTAATCGTAAGATTTTCTTAATTGTGGATAGACCATCTTTTATCAATGAATTCGGCTTTTTCGCTAATTGTAACTTAAGCTTTTGCAATTCATTTCCTTTCTGACTTTTTGGGATCAGTGCATCAATTATATCAATTGCTTCTTTGTTAAATTGATCAATATCTGCTCTTACTGCATCCCAAGCTAGTTGACGTGCCACTTTTGCGGTTTCAATAGCTTCTTTCTCGATTTGAGCTAACTCTTCATCATTGGCGTAACCTTTCTCAATGATCCATGTTCGAAACCTTTTATTACAGTCGAATTCTTTTTCGAAGTTCAACCTCTCTGTTGGTTTATACCTTTCGTGAGAGCCACTTGTCGAATGACCAAGTTGTTGAGTTAATTCATGTACATGAATTATACATGGAATATGTTCGTCACGTGAAAGTCTTGCGGCTTTTTGATATGCATTAACGAGGGCCGTATAATCCCATCCTTTAACTTTTATGATTTCAAAACCCTTCTCATTTTCATTTCTTTGAAAACCACCGAGAACTTTAGAGATATCTCCTTTAGTAGTTTGATACTCTGTTGGTACACTTATACCATAACCATCATCCCAAATTGAAAATATTACGGGTATTTGTAATACACCTGATGCATTAATAGCTTCAAAAAACATTCCTTGAGAGGTGGAAGCATCTCCTATTGTAGCAAAACATATTTCATTTCCTTTTCTAGAAAACTGTTTAAACTGGTGTAAGTCTTTATTACTTCTGAATAATTTAGAGGCATAAGCAAGCCCTACTGCTCTTGGGATCTGACCGGCTGTAGATGATACATCCATTACACTGTTATACAGATCTGTTTGGTTTAACCAATCGCCATTTTCATCTAACCAATGGTTGCCAAAGTGACCATTCATTTGTCTACCCCCAGATAAAACATCATGCTCAAGATCGGCATGAGCATACAGTTGAGCAAATAGTTGTTGCCAAGTTAGGCCTCCTACTGCTGCATAAAATGTTTGATCTCTGTAATATCCAGACCTAAAGTCACCTTTTCTGAATACTTTGGCCATTGCTATTTGGGCAATTTCCTTCCCGTCTCCAAAAATTCCAAATTTGGCTCTCCCTTGAAAAACATCCTTTCGACCCAAAATACTCACCTCTCTGCTTTCGCAAGCAAGGCGATAATCCATAAGGATTTCTTCCTTTGTTAGTATAAAATTGGATATTTCTACTTCCTCTATCAATTCGCTCATATTCAATTATCGGAGATTTGACTTAATGATTTTAGTTTCGTTTGTGATGGCTTGTAATGCAAAGTTATGGTTTTAGAACTAATTATCTATTGGAATGGCTCTTTAGATTCTTTGTTAATACCTTGTTAAGGTATTAGTTAATATAATGGAATGGGTCTTATATTTGCAGAGATTCAAATAAAAACAATATTATAAAATGAAAAGAATACTATTCACATTCGTCGCTATTTTCGCTTTTGCTGCTGCTGCAAGTGCTCAAGGCGTATTGAAATTTGGAAAAGAGTTGCACAATTTTGGTGAACTTGCTGAAGGTCCAATTTCTACTTACACATTCGAAGTTACTAATACTGGTACTGCTCCAGTTGTAATTTCTAATGCAATGGCTTCTTGCGGTTGTACTACTCCTGAGTGGAGTAAAGACCCTATTATGCCAGGAGGGAAAAGTTCAATCAAGGTTGGATACAATACTTCAGGTCGTGTTGGAGCATTCACAAAAACTATTACAGTGACTAGTAACGCGGAGAATTCCACAGTTGTACTCACGATTAAAGGAAATGTAAAGGCAAAGGCGAAGAGCTAAACACTCAGAACCTAAAAATAGAGCCACCTTACATTTGTGTAAGGTGGCTTTTGTTGTTTATATTCGTCCATATTTAATCCTATCTCTATGACTATTCTTTGTATATCAACCTTTTTTAAAGGCGGCGACTTCTTGAGAGAAGCAAAATTGCAGAATAATAAAGTACTGCTGCTCACTCATTCCAAGTTGAAAGATAAGCCTTGGCCTAAAGATAGTATTGATGAGTTTTTCTATTTGGAGAAAATTGAAAACACTTTTGACGTTTACCAAACTATAATAACTGGCTTAAGTGCTTTGTTTAGATCTCAAAAAATAGACCTAGTCGTTGCCTTAGATGATTTTGATGTTGAAAAAGCGGCTTTAGTGCGTGAGCATTTTAGAATTCCAGGAATGGGGCAAACAACAGCTCGTTATTTTAGAGATAAGCTTGCGATGCGAATGCAAGCAAAAGATTTTGATATTCCAGTACCGGCATTCACTAGTCTGTTTCATGATCAAGACATTACTGATTATTTAAATTCTTCAGGTGGACCATGGGTTATCAAGCCTAGGGCGGAGGCATCTGCCACAGGAATTAAAAAAGTTAAAAGTTTCCAAGAGGCTTGGGACGCTGTTCATTCTCTCGGGGATGAGAGGCACAATTATCTATTAGAGGTTTTTAAACCAGGAGATGTGTTTCATGTAGATTCACTTATAATAGGTGGTAAGGTAGTGTTTACTAGTTGTAGTCAATATTTGAGTACACCTTTCGATGTTGCTCACGGTGGTGGGATTTTTCGATCAGTTACAGTTCAGCAGGGTTCTTTAGATCAAGAAGCACTGACATTAATCAATGGTCAGGTAATGAAAGCCTTCGGAATGAAGTTTAGTGCATCTCATACAGAGGTGATTAAATCTCATGAAACTGGCGAATACTATTTTTTGGAAACGGCATCTAGAGTTGGTGGAGCACATTTGGCAGAAATGGTGGAAGCGGCGACAAGTGTAAACCTTTGGAAAGAATGGGCCAAAATTGAAACTTCTGTTGCTCATGGCACAAAATATAATGTGCCAAAACCCAAAAAGTTGTATGCGGGGATTTTAATTACTTTATCTGCAATGGAGTCTCCTGACCATTCGCCTTTTAATGACCCAGAAATAATATGGAGAATGGAAGAAGAGTATCACTTTGGTTTGATTGTGAGATCAACAAAAAGGGAAAAAGTGATAGAGCTACTTGATAAATACGCACAAATGGTTCATGATTTAGGATATCATGCTTCAGCTCCTGCTCCAGATAAACCAACACATTGATTTTATCTTAACTTTGTTAAAAAACTAATTGCATTGAGCATTTTAAAAGAAATAACAGATCATAAGGCATTTGAAGTAAATAGAGCAAAAAAAGCTTTTAAGATTTCAGCTTTAGAAAGAAGCCAATTTTTTGATAGAAATACCAATTCTATTGTGGCCGCATTGAAAGAAAAAGAAACTGGAATAATTGCAGAATTCAAAAGGAAGTCACCTTCTAAAGGAGATATTAATATTGGTGTAGGTATTGCAGAAACAACAAAGGCATATGCCGATGCAGGTGCAGCTGGGATTAGTGTTTTGACGGATAGTCAGTATTTTGGTGGATTTAAGGAAGACTTGCATATTGCAAGAGAAAATAATCCATTTACTCCTTTACTGAGAAAAGACTTTATAATAGATGAATATCAAATCTATGAAGCAAAGTCTTGGGGGGCAGACTTCATTTTGTTAATAGCAGCATGCCTGAATCCCGATGAGATTGCTAGTTTTTCGCAATTAGCTCATCAACTAGACTTAGAGGTTTTATTGGAAGTGCATGATAAGGAGGAATTACTTTCAGCTCCCATGGGACATATAGATGTAGTAGGTGTCAATAATAGGAACCTTAAAAATTTTAGCGAAAGTAATATCAATGCTTCTTTAGAACTTGCTGATCTTATACCAAAGGATAAGGTTAAGATATCGGAGAGCTGTATCAGTGATCCTGAAATTGTCAAAGAATTGAAAAAAGTAGGTTATGAGGGTTTCCTTATTGGTGAAAATTTTATGAAAACTGCAATGCCGGGTAAATCACTTGTTGAGTTTTTGGAAAAATGTTAAATACTTTTTCTCATAAATTACAATGGAAGGTATGCGGTATGCGTGATGCCGATAATATTGCTGAGGTTCTTCAATTGGAGCCTAACTTCATGGGATTTATATTTTACCCTAAATCTCCGAGATATGTGATTGGTCAATTGGACCCAGCGGTTTTGAAAAACTTTCCAAAGAAAACCAAAAAGGTTGGAGTTTTTGTAAATCAAGAGATTGCTTCTCTTTTAGAAATAGGGCGTACTTATGAGTTAGATTGTCTTCAGCTTCATGGTTCGGAATCTCCTGAAATATGTAAAAGGATAAAAGAAGAGGGTTTTGGAGTAATTAAAGCTTTCTCCGTTGGGGAGTCCTTTGACTTTCAGCAGCTAGAATCCTATTTGCCATACATTGACTATTTTCTCTTCGATACCAAGGCCGATGGTGCCCATGGCGGACATGGGAAAGCTTTTAATTGGGAATTATTATTATCATATCCATTTACAAAGCCATTTTTACTGGCTGGTGGTGTTGATTTAACAAATATTGAAAACTTGTCAATATTAAAAGATCTCCCACTGCTAGGAATCGATGTCAATAGTAAGTTTGAGATAGATAAAGCATTAAAGGATATAAGTATGTTGAAGAAACTTAAAAATATTTTAAACCAAGATTAATAACAATGTCTTTTAAGCTCAAATCAGTAAATTTGATCTTAACAAGATAACAGAGGTAATAGATAGAAAAAGATGTTAAAAGTTGAAAATTCACAATTCGGCGTAGACGAAAGAGGATATTACGGAAAGTTTGGAGGTGCATATATACCAGAGATGCTATTTCCCAATATTGAGGAGTTGAGAAACAATTACCTTGACATTATATACAAGCCTTCTTTTCAAGCGAAGTTCCATCAATTACTTCAAGATTATGTAGGAAGACCTACTCCGCTATTTTTTGCAGATCGTTTGTCAGAGAAATACAATACGAAGGTATATCTTAAGCGTGAGGACTTATGTCATACAGGTGCTCATAAGGTTAACAATACAATCGGGCAAATTCTATTGGCACAAGAACTTGGTAAAAATAAAATCGTTGCCGAGACAGGGGCGGGTCAGCATGGCGTTGCAACTGCAACAGTTTGTGCCCTAATGGGTTTGGAGTGTATTGTATACATGGGTGAAGTTGATATAGAACGCCAAGCACCCAATGTTGCTCGCATGAAAATGTTAGGAGCAGAGGTAAGGCCGGCAAAAAGTGGTTCACGAACATTAAAGGATGCTACTAACGAGGCAATGCGTCATTGGATTAATAATCCTGTGGACACTCATTATATAATTGGTAGCGTTGTGGGACCTCATCCATACCCTGATATGGTAGCACGTTTTCAGTCTGTCATTTCTGAAGAAGCTAAAAAGCAGCTATTCTCTCAAACGGGAAGCGAGCTTCCAGACTATGTCATTGCTTGTGTAGGAGGGGGGTCAAATGCAGCTGGAACATATTTTCATTTCCTAGATGATCCATCCGTGAAGATAATTGCTGCCGAAGCAGCTGGTCATGGTGTAGATTCGGGAAAATCCGCAGCAACCACCTTTTTAGGAAAGCCAGGAGTACTACATGGAAGCAAAAGTCTATTAATGCAAACAACCGATGGGCAGGTTGTAGAACCTCATTCCATTTCTGCTGGATTAGATTATCCAGGGATCGGGCCTTTGCATGCTCATTTATGGGAATCGGGAAGAGCAACCTTTTATGCAATCTCAGATGATGAATCCATTCAAGCAGGTTTCCAACTTGCAAAATTAGAAGGAATTATTCCAGCTATAGAGTCAAGTCATGCTTTAGCTGTATTAGACTACCTAAAAGCATCTCCTTCTGAAACCGTATTAATAGGACTGTCGGGAAGAGGTGATAAAGACCTGTCAACGTACATGAAATATCTTTAGAAAATTAAAAACTATGAAAAACATACTCCTTATTACACTAGCTATTTTTGCTTTTACCTCTTGTCAGCAAGCCGAAAAGGCTGCGGAAATTGAATTAACAGAAACAACAATGGAAGAAACAATGCCAACCAAGCAATTGAGACATGTAGTACTTTTTAAATTTAAGGACGAAAGTACGCCAGAAGATGTAAGTAGAATTGAAGACGCATTTTTAAACCTTCCTAATGAGATTCCACAAATTCAAAGTATTGAATGGGGAACCAATAATAGTCCAGAGGGTCTGAATCAAGGACTCACTCATTGTTTCTTTCTTACTTTCGCAAGTGAAGAAGATCGCGATATATATTTACCTCACCCAGCTCACAAAGCCTTCGGTGAAATGCTAGGTGGGCATTTAGATAAAGTAACCGTAGTAGACTACTGGGTTAAATAAGAATTTTCAATGAACAGAATTGACCAATTATTCGCTCGAAAGCAGGAGCGTGTCCTTAATATTTACTTTACAGCGGGTTTTCCAAAACTCAATAGCACGTTGTCCGTCCTTCAGGCAGTTCAGGATGGCGGAGCAGATATTGCCGAAATAGGAATGCCATACTCAGATCCAATAGCAGATGGCGAAACAATTCAGCAATCCAATAATATAGCACTCAATAATGGGATGAGTCTTGCTAAGCTCTTTGAGCAGCTAGCACCCATGAGGCAAAATATTACAATCCCCGTCATTCTTATGGGGTACATAAATCCTGTATTACAGTTTGGGGTTGAGGCATTTTGTAAGAAGTGTCATGAAGTCGGGGTGGATGGCCTCATCTTGCCCGACCTTCCTATGCAAGAATACCTAGATGAGTACAAGGAAACATTTGACAAGTACGGCCTTCATAATATATTCCTCATTACTCCTCAGACAATACCCGACAGAGTACAACACATCGATAAAAATTCTGCCGGCTTTATTTATATGGTTTCATCAGCTAGTATAACCGGAAGCACATCTGGCATTACACCGCAGATGGAAGACTACTTCAATCGAATAAATGCGATGGGCCTTAAGAATCCACGACTCATTGGTTTTGGTATAAGCGATAGTGAGACATTCACCACTGCATCAAAACATGGTCAAGGTGCAATTATTGGTAGTGCATTCATTCGGGCAATAGAGAATCAAGAAGACCCAGAAGCCTCAGCAAAGCAATTTATAAGAACAGTTTTATCATAAGGCAAGACCCTTTCGCTAGAAAAGCGAAAGGGTCGGGCTATCCTGGGGTGCCGTCCCACATTATTTATTTTTATAAATAAACCATGTGCGACCCGCTTGCAGCGGCCCTTACTATCCCTCTTGCAAGCAAATTCAGTAAAATAGCAATAGTACTATATCAAGAATCTTTTTTAGTGTTTAATGAACTTGAAATATTACATTATTGATTATTAAGCACTTGAGAAAAAAGCCTAAAAACATCTTCAAAAATAGTTGGGCAAATGAAAAAGCTTCTGCTATCTTTGCACTCCCATTCAGCCAGAAGGTAAACGGGTTTAGTTCTTAGAAAGTCGAAAGCGAAAAAAAATTAAAATATTTTTTCATTTTAATTTGGTAATTAAAAATAAGTTTTCGACATTTGCAGCCCGTTAAGAAACAACGTTTCGAAAATCGGTTAAGAAGAAAGGAATTAAGGAGAATAATAAGGCGAGAAAAGTGAAGTAATTTTCGAGTCACCAGCCATCTCTACGGAGATTGGATTAAGTTCATAGACTTAGTGGGAAATATAGACGAATCGAGTTAGAATTTAGACTTTTGAAATAGTAATTTACTATGGAGAGTTTGATCCTGGCTCAGGATGAACGCTAGCGGCAGGCTTAATACATGCAAGTCGAGGGGTATAGAGTACTTGTATTCTAGAGACCGGCGAACGGGTGCGTAACGCGTATGCAACCTACCTTTATCAGGGGGATAGCCCAGAGAAATTTGGATTAATACCGCATAATATATTTAATGGCATCATTGAATATTGAAAGATTTATTGGATAAAGATGGGCATGCGTAGGATTAGCTAGTTGGTGAGGTAACGGCTCACCAAGGCAACGATCCTTAGGGGCTCTGAGAGGAGTAACCCCCACACTGGCACTGAGATACGGGCCAGACTCCTACGGGAGGCAGCAGTAGGGAATATTGGTCAATGGACGGAAGTCTGAACCAGCCATGCCGCGTGCAGGAAGACTGCCCTCTGGGTTGTAAACTGCTTTTATATGGGAAGAAAAGGGCTCTGCGGAGCACATTGACGGTACCATAGGAATAAGCCACGGCTAACTACGTGCCAGCAGCCGCGGTAATACGTAGGTGGCAAGCGTTATCCGGATTTATTGGGTTTAAAGGGTGCGTAGGCGGCCTTATAAGTCGGTGGTTAAAGGCAGCAGCTTAACTGTGTGCATGCCATCGATACTGTAGGGCTTGAATTATCAGAAGGTAGGCGGAATTTCTGGTGTAGCGGTGAAATGCATAGATACCAGAAGGAACACCGATTGCGAAGGCAGCTTACTGCAGATACATTGACGCTGATGCACGAAAGCGTGGGGAGCGAACAGGATTAGATACCCTGGTAGTCCACGCCGTAAACGATGATTACTAGTTGTTGGCGATAGAGAGTCAGTGACCAAGGGAAACCGATAAGTAATCCACCTGGGGAGTACGCCGGCAACGGTGAAACTCAAAGGAATTGACGGGGGTCCGCACAAGCGGTGGAGCATGTGGTTTAATTCGATGATACGCGAGGAACCTTACCTAGGCTAGAATGTGAGCGAATGTTCTAGAGATAGATCAGTCAGCAATGACGCGAAACAAGGTGCTGCATGGCCGTCGTCAGTTCGTGCCGTGAGGTGTTGGGTTAAGTCCCGCAACGAACGCAACCCCTATTAACTGTTGCCAGCATTTCGGATGGGGACTCAGTTAAGACTGCCTACGCAAGTAGAGAGGAAGGAGGGGACGACGTCAGGTCATCATGGCCCTTACGCCTAGGGCGACACACGTGCTACAATGGCAAATACAGAGTGTAGCGAGCTAGTAATAGTCAGCCAATCACAAAAAGTTTGTCACAGTTCGGATTGAGGTCTGCAACTCGACCTCATGAAGCTGGAATCGCTAGTAATCGCATATCAGCCATGATGCGGTGAATACGTTCCCGGACCTTGTACACACCGCCCGTCAAGCCATGGAAGTTGGGTATACCTGAAGCAGAATGTTAAAAACTTTGTTAGGGTAGAATCAGTAACTAGGGCTAAGTCGTAACAAGGTAGCCGTACCGGAAGGTGTGGCTGGAACACCTCCTTTTTAGAGATATCTCGGTGCAAATCGAGAGAAATAACAGAAAGGTTTAAGTTCAAACGACAACAAAAGATTCGTCTATATTCCTATTTAAGTTTAGCTATTATTGAGAAGAGATCGGAGAAGGCGGTAGCAGAGCCAGTAGGCAGAGGTTACGGACCAGCGAAGACATAGGGGCTTGTAGCTCAGGTGGTTAGAGCGTTACACTGATAATGTAAAGGTCCGTGGTTCGAGTCCACGCAGGCCCACTTAATGATTTTAGATTGACGATTTGAGATTTCGGATTGGTAACAATTTAGGATTATATAATTGAGAGATCGACAGATTTTAAGGGGGATTAGCTCAGCTGGCTAGAGCACCTGCTTTGCAAGCAGGGGGTCATCGGTTCGACTCCGATATCCTCCACAATAATACAATAATCGTTACGAATAGTACGGTTAAAGATAAACGGGTAAAGTACTGTTTATTACTATTTACGACTGGAATGGGTTTAGTCACCTGTGAAAGGAGTAGAAAAGAGTTCATTGACATGATGAGAGAAAGACTGAGAAGAGAAAATATAGCAAGAGCTAATTAAGGGCGTACGGTGGATGCCTAGGGTCTCAGAGGCGAAGAAGGACGTGATAAGCTGCGATAAGCAACGGGGAACAGCACATATGTATTGATCCGTTGATTTCCGAATGGGGCAACCCTTCTATCTGAAGGATAGAAATCTCGTAAGAGAAGCGAACGTGGGGAACTGAAA